>NZ_JBFRXP010000003.1:0-186734 GCF_041146875.1 Acidithiobacillus sp. IBUN Pt1247-S3
CCACCGACCCCCGTGCGTCCGGGGAAAAGCACGGTCAGCACCGAGGGCGAAGTCCACGACCGCATCAATCCCGACTGGCCCACGCTCTACACCGCCGATCAACTCCCCTACGGTCTGGGACCCAGGGTGCCAATGATGGCCATTTCGCCCTGGAGCAAGGGCGGCTATGTCTGCTCCGAGGTCTTTGACCATACCTCGGTGATCCGCTTTATCGAGAAACGCTTCGGTGTCAGTGAACCCAACATCACCCCCTGGCGACGGGCGGTCTGTGGCGATCTGAGTTCGGCCTTTGACTTCTCCCGCCCAGATGATCGCTTCGTGTCCCTGCCCAGTACCAAGCACTACGTCGCCACGGTACATCATGAATCGACCCTAGCGGCGCCAGTGGTACCCGAGGAGCAGCCCGTGGCCATTCATCCCCAGGAGGCTGGGCTGCGCCGTCGTCGTCCCCTGGCTTATGCCACCCGCCTACACCTACGGGCGCAAGCCGAAGGCGTCGAGCTCCATATCCACAACCCTGCACCCGTGGGCGTGGTCTGTACCGCTTATTGGGAAGGCAGTCATGCGCTGCCGCATCACTATACCGTTGGCGCTGGCGCGCAGCTCAAGGACACCCTGCGTTCCCCCAACGGGCAAGATCTCGCGCTTATGGTCTACGGCCCCGATGGCTTTATCCGCGGCCTCTACGGTAAAGGCGCTTCGCCCCTACAAGTAGATGCCGAGGGGCTGCGTACTGGCGACCTGCGTCTCACCTTGCATAGTAACGCCACGCAACAGATCGAGATTCGCGATCGAGTCTACGGGCAAGACAGTCGCCGCTTCAGCCTTGCGGCGGGCGAAACCCGCGAAGTCCTCTGGCCGCTGGCGAGCAGCCATCACTGGTATGACCTGGAAGTGCAGACTCACAGCCACCGCTGGCAGCTTGCCGGCCATGTGGAAACCGGCGAGGAAAGCTGGTCCGATCCCGCCAATACGAAACCAGTGTTGATCTGAGTAGCGCTAGGACTTCGCGAGGGAGATCCTAGCCATGGCCACCATTATCATCGAACCAAGAATTGGCCGTAACCGCTTAGCCAACCCATCTACCGGAGGGATAATGCTCTCGCTACGCTGGGTTTTTCCCAGTGGAAGGGCAGGAGTTCTTGTAGGCGATGGTGGGGCTAGGTCGGCGGTTTTTCGAGGACATCACAAAGATAAGCGAAGGGTTCGACTCCATTGAGATCGCAGCTCTTGATCAAGGAGTAGATAGAGGCCGAAGGTTCTCCACTTCTAATGCGACTGACAATAAAATAATTTACTATCAGTTAGTTAGGATATTTTTTGGCGCTCCCAAGGGGTTTCGAACCCCTGTTACCGACGTGAGAGGCCGGTGTCCTAGACCACTAGACGATGGGAGCTAGTTTCTCAAACTGAAGAGCCGCAGAAGATACACCATCACGGCGCCCATTCGCAAGAAGCAGCCTCTTCCAAGCAAGCACGTCATCGTGACGAAAATCGTTCCTGTGGTTCGTTCCTGTGGTGTCGTTCCTGTGGTAGGCAAAACGGCAACGCCTAGGATAGAATACGCGGCTACTCGTGGCGTTGCCCAGTCCAATAGAATCAGGAGCCCCTGCCCATGACCTACGTGGTTACCGAGTCGTGCATTAAATGTAAGTACACCGATTGTGTTGATGTGTGCCCTGTGGATTGCTTCCGCGAGGGACCGAACTTTCTGGTTATCGATCCCGACGAGTGCATCGATTGCACTCTCTGCGAGCCAGAATGCCCGGCTGCAGCGATTTTCCGCGATGATGATCTCCCGGAAGGCCAGGACGATTTCATTGCCATCAATGCCCGTCTAGCAAAAACCTGGCCTGCTATCATTCAAAAGAAAAATGCCCCCGCAGATGCTGATGAATGGTTAGAGGTGCAGGACAAACGGGCGCTGCTCGAAGAGTGAGCGCAGCACGGCGGGGTTGGCTGCACTCCGCCACTTTCCGGCGGTTTTTGCAGTTCTTCCGGCCCTATCGCGGGTCGATCACTATTGCCCTACTCTTCATGACCCTGTCTGGTCTCGCCAGCGGCGCGAGCGCCTACGTGGTCAAACCCATACTCGATCACATCTTTATTGATCGCCAAGCGGGCATGTTGCTCTGGTTACCCTTGCTGGTGATCGCGATCTACGCTGTGAAGGGCTTTGCCGACTACTCCGGCGGGGTGATCCTGGCGCGCATGGAAGAAGATATCCTGCGCCAGCTGCGCGAGCAGCTCTACGCCCACACCCTGCGTCTATCGTTGCCCACCCTACTCAAACAGAGTCAGGGCAGCACCCTCTCGCGCATGAGCCTCGATTTGACCCTCCTACAGCAAAGTCTCTCGGTGCTTGCGCGTTTTTTCCTCTCGGGGGTGCAAATTCTCGCCCTGATTGGCGTTGCCTTCTATATGAGTTGGTCGTTAGCGCTCATTTGCCTAGGCACCCTGCCCCTCGCTTTCTACCCCCTCATTCGCTTTGGTCAAAGTCTGCGTCGGCGCGGGCATGAGCAGCAGGAACAGATGGGCGACATCCTTGGCCAATTTGCCGAGAGCCTACGTGGTGTGGAGGTCATCAAAAGCCAGGGAACCGAGGGCTTCGAGGCAAAGCGCTTTGCTGGCCTTGCGGAAATGTACTACCGCTTGATGATGCGCATCGTACGCATCCAGAAGGCCAGCACACCAGTGATGGAGCTGATTGCCGCCCTGGGGATTGCCGTTACCATTTATCTGGGTGGGCATCAGGTAGTGAGCGGTGCGATGACTACGGGTGCTTTTTTTGCTTTCCTCACCGCCTTGGCCATGGTCTACGAACCGCTGCGTCAGCTTTCCTCGGCCAATAATCAATTACAGCAGGGTTTATCAGCGGCCGACCGCCTGTTTCAGTGGCTGGATCAGAAACTCGAGCCACAGAGCAGTGAAGATTCTCGCAAACAATTTGGCTCCTGGCGCTGCCACAAGCTGAGTTTGCGCTACGCCGGGGAAACCGTGCTACAAGGCTTGGACATCAAAATCCCCGCTGGCAGTTTCACCGTCATTGCCGGGGCCAGTGGCAGCGGCAAGACCAGCCTGCTGCGCGTCATCCTCGGACTCTTATCCGTTGACATGGGAGAGATATGGATCGGTGAGCAGCCCGCCAATAGGCTATCCCTGCGCAGCTACCGACAGCATTTTGCCTACGTCCCACAGGAGCCCCTGCTCTTTTCTGGAACGGTGCTGGAAAACATCGCCTATGCCGACCCGCAGCCGGATCGCAAACGGGCGGAAGACGCCGCACACGCTGCCCATTGTTGGGAATTTTTGTCCAGCATTGGCGGACTGGACGCCTCAGTACAGGGACACGGGAGTAACTTTTCCGGAGGTCAACGCCAGCGGCTGGCGATCGCCCGCGCCCTCTACCAGCAACGCCCTTTTCTGGTTCTCGACGAAGCCACCAGCGCCCTCGACAGCGAAAGCGAGCAGCGCATCCTTGAGACCCTGGCAACGCTACGCGGCAAGATCACCATCATCGTCGCCGCCCATCGCGAAGCCAGTCTGGCACTGGCGGACCAGATCATCCGCCTGGATCGCGGCCAGATGGACCATGATGACGCCGACGCGGGATTTTCCCCAGCCAATACCTGAGTCGTTCTTCTCCCCTTGCATCAGGATTCGGTCCATAGCGCTGCAAAAGAATTGCCGTGTGCAGTTCCGTACGCTCGGCCTCGGCCATCGGTATCTGGTCTAACCAGGGCGTTTCTTGCCCCGGTCGGGTATCGCGCAGTCCACTGCGCCGTAGCAGATGAATTGCTCGATGCCGGAAGCGCGCTTCGGCACTGGGTTTCACTGCCGCACGCCGACGCCACCACCACAGCAACACAACGACGAATGGCACCGTCAGATACCAAGGCGATAATTCGGACCAACGGCTTTGCATGCTCGGGAAAGCGGAGTGGTTTCGCTGTCCACTTCCCTGCAACAGACTTCCAGCAGCCAGCCAAGCCTGACGCTGTTTGGCTGGAGTGAAATTGATCACCCAGTTCAGCCACTCCCATTGCAGCCAACTCCAGATCTGCCCGCTTGCGGAAAATTGGCTGTTTGCCGCAGTACTCGGGCCAGACGCTTCACCAGTAGCGCCAGCGGGGGTGGCATCGAGCAGGACCCAACGCCCCTGCAACCAAGCCTGCACCCAAGCATGCGCCATACTCTGCCGCACTACCCAGAAATTCCCGTAGGAATCGTATTGTCCGCCATGGTAGCCGACCACCACCCGCGCCGGCACGCCATCCAGGCGCAACAAGGTGGCGAGCCCGGCGGCGTAATACTCGCAGAAACCACTGTGGCTATGGAGCAGAAAATCCGCCAGGTTTTGCCCCTGGGGATAGGCTGCGGGTGCTTGCAGGCTATAACGGAAGGACGGACCGCGTAGCCAGGCAAGAATGCGTTGGGTTGTTTGCTCTGGCGTGTTGCCGCGCAGCGTGCTTGCCAACTGGCGAATCTGCGGATTGATCTGTGCGGGAAGCTGCAGGGCGGCCTGCCCTTGCCCTACTGAATAGCAGGTCGCCCTTGTGCCTGACCAGGCGTTATAGCGAAAGGCGCCATTCTGTGTGCTCTGCAAACGCGTTCCAGAGGCGTCTTGTTCTACAGGGAGGGCGCCTTCCATGCGCAAGGGACTCGTCAGGGCAAACAGATAGTCATGATGCCCAGGGCTAAGGAGAATTTTCTGCTGCCAGACTGGCTGCCCGGTGTTGCGGCAATCCGCCGCGACATGACCGGGCTGCCAATGTACCCCGCCATCATCCTGCCAGAGAATGGCGCCCATCCAGTACATTTTGCTCGCGGGCAGAGTCGGACCCTGTATCTGCGCGCGAAAGGCAACGGCAGGGTCCAATTGCAAGGACTGGATATGTGCCGGGTCGAGACTAGGCGAAAAGCCGCTTGCCGCTGCCCCAACTCCGCCTCCCCAATGCCAAAGCGGTGTGGGCGTGCGCGGCAAGAGGAGAAAAAACAGGCCCATCACCGGCACTAGGAAGAGCACAAAGACCATAGCAAAAAATAGAAGGCGCAACAGATCCGCGTTCGCTACCCGCCTTCCCTCCTCCCGTCGCGCATCGAGGAACGCTTGCCAGAGCAGCGCCAGGAGCAGCAAAAAGAGTTCGAGCAGAAAATAGACCCCCAGGGCAAGGTCGACGCGGATCCAAGCCGCCAGCCCCATACCGAGCAACAATAGTGCAGCGATCTGAAACAAGTCGCGAGTACCGCGCATTTCCAGCGTTTTGACGGCGAGGAGCACATAGAGGCTGGCAGCCCCCATCTGCAACCAGTTACCCCAACCGGCAGTGAGATTGGCAAGCAAAAGCAAGGCAACAGTAATGAGAAAACGTGTTCCGCCACGCAGAGTTGCAAAAGGGAGCAGGCCGCCCCGCAGAATGACCCAAAGCTCCGCCAGCAACCACAGCAGCGTGGGCCATTGCCAGGACAGATGCTGCAAGGCAAGAAAGAGTGTCGTGCCAATCAGCAATAGCAGGGTGGGGATCAGGGTAGACGCCTTCATCGCCAGAACCACCAGCGCGACACGTTGCCGGAAATTGGAGTCGCAGCCAGAAACGGTGCCTGTCGCGCCAGCGCCCAGAGTGCCTCCCGATAGCCGGCTTGACCACGTCCGTGCCAGGTTCCAGCCGGCAATGATAGACGCCAGGTCATGTTCTGAGACAGCGCGCTATCCAGTCCGCTGCGCAGAGCGATCAAGCGTTGTTCGTGGTCCAGCGCCTGCAGCGCGGCCGCCTGATAATCGAGCATTACCATTATCCCCTGCTCTGCCTCACGCTCTAAGACCGGCAGGCTGGGCGGGAGCGCAAAGCCGGATCGCCAATCACTGCGCCGCCAGTAGACACGACCGAGGCTCTCGTTAGGCAAGCGCGGACGCAAGGCAATCACCTCTCCCGTTCCCGACGCTGCGCTACGTTGTTCCGATGATTCCTCCGCTAGCACAGGCGGCACGCCCCCATCTCTGGCACGTGGGGCTACCCAGGGTGCATCCTGCGTAGGAAAATCCAGGCGTTGACCACGCCAAACAAAAGCGAAGGGGAAAGAGGATCCCAACAAGAGTTGTGGTAAAAATAACTGCCCACGCTGCGTTGGGCGCCAAGACAAGCTCAACTCGCTGCTACTTCGTCCAGGCAGTCGCGCGATTTGCGCACGTACTGGAGCCAAACGCAGCTCCAGCAACCAAACCGTCCACGGATGCGGGTTGCATACGCGAAATTGCAGCTGCCCCTCTTCCCCCTGCAATAACAATTGTCCCGGCAACAGGCTGACGTCCAGGGAGCGAAGGTTCAACAGCGCCGCAAGGCCTGACAGTATCATCAGCGCCAGCATCATGGAGACCAACAGAAACAACATATTGTTGCCGGTGTTCACGGCAGCGAAGCCAATCGCCAGAGTGAATGCAACGAAGAGCTTACCGGCGCGGGAGAGTTTTACCTCCCGCCGCTTTACTCGGCGAAACCCCAGCATGTTCGCAGCAGATCATTGAGCTGTGCACGCGGATCGCCAGGATTGCGCCAGCGCAAGCGATGTCCCAGCACCGCCGGCGCAACGGCGCGCAGGTCTTCCGGCGCGACAAAATCCCGTTCTTGAAGATATGCCCAAGCGCGCAAGGCAGCTTGCAGGGCTAACAGACCCCGAGGTGAAATCCCGAAGCGCAGACTGGCGTCCCGCCGACTTTGCTCCGCTAGATCAAGCAGCATCCCGCGAATTTCGGGGCTCAGGAAGACCTGCTTTGCGCTCCGTTGCCAGTCTTGGAGAGCACTGGCTGTCGCTAGGGTTTGTACCGCCTGCGGCAGCAACGCCTCGCCGCAGAGCAGACGCTCTTCTGCATCACGACTCGGATAGCCCAGGGACAGCGACAAAAGAAAACGGTCCAATTGATTTTCTGGCAGAGGAAAGACGCCATCGAACTCTTGCGGGTTCTGGGTAGCAATGACAAAAAATGGTTGCGGAAGAGGATAGCAGGCGCCTTCCAGGGAGACTTGTCCTTCTGCCATTGCCTCCATGAGCGCCGACTGCGCCCGCGGCGGCGCACGATTGATCTCGTCTACCAAAAGCAGCGCATGAAAGATGGGGCCGGCACGAAAAACGAAGGACCGCTGCGCCGGATCATAGAAATTACTGCCGAGGATATCGCCGGGCAGGATGTCCGCCGTCATCTGCAGGCGCGCAAACGGGAGGTCGAGGGAACGGGCCAAGCCCAGAGCCAGGGTTGTTTTACCCAAACCCGGAAGATCTTCGAGTAAGACATGCCCCCCTGCAATCAACGCGGTCAGCACTAGACGGATCTCTGGTTCTTTATCGAGAACGATCTGGGAGAGCTGCCGCAACAGCGCGACAGGACTCATCTGCGTCACTCTGCAACCTGTAGGCGTCTGGCCGCGAGAGTTTCATCGACACGTTGCACGGGAAGATTTTGCGGGGCGTTTTTCAGCAGCTCCGGTTCCTCCAGGGCTTCGCGTCGAATCTGTGCCATGACCTCCAGGAAGCGGTCCAGGGTCGCCTTGCTTTCGGTCTCAGTAGGCTCGATGAGCAAGCATTCAGGCACCAACTGCGGAAAATAGATAGTCGGTGCGTGAATACCAAAGTCTAGCAGGCGCTTCGCCACATCCAGGGCGCGTACGCCGGTCGCTTTCTGTAGATCCTGCACCGAGATGATGAATTCATGGCTGGCACGCCGCTCCGGAAAGGCCAATTGGTAGCCTAAGCGCTGCAAGCCCTGCATCAGGTAGTTGGCATTGAGGGCAGCATAGGCAGAGACACGGCGCAAACCAGCGTGACCGAGACGGCGAATATAGGCGTGGGCGCGCAGCAGCACCGCGATATTGCCGCCATAGGCACTCAGTTGACCGATAGTCTGCGGCCGCTCCGCCAATGTTTCCCAGCGATAGGCGCCGGCTTCACCCACAATCCGCGGCACCGGCAGGTAGGGCACCAGCCGCGGCGCGACGGCAACGGCACCGGAACCCGGCCCGCCGCCGCCATGAGGGGTTGCAAAGGTCTTGTGTAGATTCAAGTGCATGACATCAAAACCCATCTCGCCGGGCTTCACTCGCCCGAGGATGGCATTGAGATTGGCACCGTCATAGTAGAGCAGCGCGCCGGCAGCATGAACCAGCGCGGCAACCTCCCGAATCTGCCGTTCGAAGACGCCCAGGGTGGACGGGTTGGTGAGCATGATCCCGGCAACATCCGGTCCCAGAGCGTCGCGCAACGCACCGAGATCCAAGTCGCCGTCCGGCAGGTTGGGCAATTCGGTGACGGTAAATCCGGCCATTCGCGCGCTGGCGGGGTTGGTCCCATGCGCCGCTTGCGGAATGAGAATCCGCTGGCGCGCATGATCGCCGCGCGCCTGATGGTAGGCGCGGATCATCGCTACACCGGCCAGTTCGCCCTGCGCCCCCGCTGCAGGGCTCAGACTGACCGCTGCCATGCCAGTCAAATCGGCAAGCCAGTCCTGTAGCTCCGCCAAGTTATGCAATAGTCCCTGCGCCGCTGGTGCTGGCGTTTGCGGATGCAAACGACTGAAACCCGGCAGCGTCGCCAACTCGTGAGCGATGCGCGGGTTGTACTTCATGGTGCAGGAGCCGAGTGGATAAAAATTGGTATCGATGGAGAAGTTCTTTTGACTGAGGCGCGTGTAATGGCGCAAAACCTCAAGCTCCGCCGGATTGGGCAAGGGCAAATCCGTGCGCAACAAGTGTGTGGGAATCATGACATCTGCCGGGCTTTGTTCCCGTACATGCTGGCAGGCAAAAATTGTTTCTTCCATCAGGCTCCTCCCAAAATTGCAGCGAGGGCCGCAACATAGGCATCCAGATCTTCCTCTTCATTCAGCTCGGTCGTTGCCACCAGCAAATCATGGGCTGGCCCCGCGGCGTCGAGGTCCAGCAGTGGCACGCCGGCGAGTATGCCTTTTTCCAGCAGCGCATCGCGAACGCGGCTGGCAGGCTGCGGCAAGCGCAGGACAAACTCGTTAAACACCGGCCCCGGATAAGGAAGCTCGACCCCAGGGAGATCCGCAAGTACGGAGCGCAGACGCAGCGCCTGCTGGTGCGAGCGTAGGGCTGCAGCGCGCAGGCCATCGGCTCCCAAGGTGGCAAGATGGATGGTAGCAGCAGTCACCAGAAGCCCCTGATTGGTGCAAATATTACTCGTCGCTCCCGCGCGGCGAATGTGTTGCTCGCGCGCCTGCAGGGTGAGGCAGTACGCCGTCTTGCCCGCGGCATCTACGGTCTTGGCCACCAAGCGGCCGGGCAACTGGCGCACATAGGCACGCTTGCAGGTAAAAAACCCAAAGTAGGGTCCGCCACCGGCAAGCGGCACACCCAAGGGCTGCCCCTCCCCCACCACAATATCCGCACCCTGCCCTCCCCAATCTCCTGGTGCCTTGAGCAGCGCCAGGGCAACGGGATTGACGACGGCAATGCGCAGCAAATCGCGCGCCTCTGCCCAAAGCGCCAGTTCATCGACCTCTTCCAACAGACCGAAGCGATTGATCTGCGGAATGATCAGCGCCGCAGCATCGGAGAAATCTTCTTCCGGGAGCGAGAGACGTCCAGTACGCGGGTCCTGCGGCAGGACCCGCAAATGAATCCCCTGCATCGGCAGTAACGAGTCCAAAACGCGGCGCCAGTGCGGCCAGAGTCCCTCGGGCACCAGGATCTCCCGCGCCTTGGGGCGCAGACGCAAGGCCATAAGACAGGCCTCGGCCAACGCCGAAGCGCCATCGTAGAGCGAGGCGTTGCTGATCTCCATGGCCGTGAGCCGGGTCATGAAGCTCTGAAATTCGTAAAGTAGTTGCAGTGTGCCCTGACTGGCCTCGGCCTGATATGGGGTATAGGCCGAGTAGAACTCACCGCGCTGGGCAATTTCCCAAACAATCGCCGGGATATGGTGGGCATAGGCCCCGGCCCCAGCGAAACAGCGCAGTGAGCGCTGCTCCGCGGCGCGCTCTTCCATCGCCCGGCGCAGGCTCGCCTCGCTACAGCCCTCGGGTACCGAAAGGACGTCGGTCTGTAGTGCCGCGGGGATTTCGTCGAAAAGATCCTCGAGACGATTGGCACCAATCGCCTCCAGCATCGCCGCGGTTTCCGCAGCGTCGTGGGGAATGTAGGGCATGCTTATGCGCCCAGGCTTTGTTGATAGGCCTCGGCATCGAGGAGTTTGGCAAAGTCGCCATCAGCCGCCTCGATTTCAAAGATCCAGCCCTGGTCATAGGGCTTTTCATTTAGCCATTGCGGGTTATCTGCCAACTCCGTGTTGGATGCGACAATCTTGCCCGAAAGCGGCGAGTAGAGATCGGATGCAGCCTTGACCGACTCGATCACGCCGCAGGCGGCCTCTGCCTCTACCTCTTGCCCGGCCTGCGGCAATTCCACAAAGACCACATCACCCAGGAGCTCCTGAGCATGATCGGTAATGCCAACCCGAAAGTGCCCAGGGGCCAGTTGGGCAACCCATTCATGGGTTTTGCTGTAGCGAAGTTGGGCGGGAAGCTCACTCATTGCGGCTGACTCTCCTCTGCGGAATAAACGGCCTGGCCATGACGCCAGAAGGGGGGTTCGACAACGCGGGCCGGCACGCTGCGCTGCCGCACCTGTAAAAATACTTCACTATCTAGGCCAACGACGGCATCCAGTCGTGCCAGGGCGATTCCTAGCCCCAGGCTCGGGGAAAAGGAGCCACTAGTGACAGCGCCCACACTCTGGCCCGCGGCGGTGACCGCCTCATAGCCATGACGGGGGATGGCGTCGCGCGGCAACAACAGTCCCCAGAGGCGATGTGCTGGCCCGGCAGCGCGTTCGGCCTCGATGGCAGTGCGGCCAATGAAGTCCCGTTCACGATCGCGCAGGTCTACCGTCCAGCCAAGATGACTCCGATCGGGGCTATCTACCGTCGTCATATCCTGGCCGTAGAGATTCAACCCAGCCTCGAGACGCAGGCTATCGCGCGCCGCGAGACCTGCCGGTACGACACCAGCCGCTATCAGGGCATCGGCGATTTCTATCAATTCGTCATGGGCAGCGAGGATTTCCACGCCATCTTCGCCGGTATAGCCGGTGCGCGCGACAAAAAGGCCCGCACGTGGCGTCAGGGAGCGGAAGGTTTTCAGCGCCGAAAGCTCGGGTAGAGCGAGCACGCTGGCCACCTGAGCGACCGCCGCAGGCCCCTGGCAGGCGAGGATGCCCCAATCATCGCGAGGCCGGAAATCCACCTCTCCGCCCTGCTCCTGCGCGAGACTTTCCAGGTATGCAGTATCTTTCTGCGCACCGGCAGCGTTAAGAACGATGCGATATTGCTCATCGCCCAGGTAATAGACGATAAGGTCATCGAGGATACCGGCATCGCCTTGCAACATGCAGGTGTAGAGGGCACGGCCCGGTTCCGCATCTAGGCGGGCGACATCATTGGCCAAAGCACGACGCAACAGAGTGCGTGCGCCAGGACCGCGCAGGTCGAGAGGCCGCATGTGCGAAACATCAAAGAGCCCAGCCGCTTGCCGTACCGCCTCGTGTTCGCGTAACTGCGAACCATAGTGCAAGGGCATTTCCCAACCGGCAAAGGGAGACATCCGCGCCTCGTGGGCCAGGTGCCAGGGGTAGAGCGCTGTGCGCTGCAGGGTTTCACTCATGCCTGACTCCCACGTGCCTGCCGCGCCATGTCTACCAAAACTTGCCGCCAGCCCTTTGGCTCTTGCACCGGCGCCGAGAAGGGTAAGCGCAGACGTTTGCTGCCCGCCTGCAGGTCCGCACCTTCCGCATCCAGGGCTAGCATACGCACCGGCGCGTCTGCTTTCTCGCCGCCAAAGTGACGCCAGTAGTCCCGTAGATTTTCGCCATGGTCGGCATTCATGTGCGCCACAGCGCCGGCCTCCGCCAGCTCTAGTTCCCGCAGATCGCCGGGCATTCGAATCACTTCTTCTGCCCAGCCCATACTACCAAAGCCAGCAATCCAACGAATTCGCTTTACGTCCAGGCGATAAAAATGGAAGTCGGGCATATCGCGATACCCGTCGGCGCCAGGCAAGAGACAAAGCAGTCGCCCCTCTAATGCGGGATCGGGGTGTACGCGATGAATTTCTCCCTGCAAGGCCATGCGCGGCAACTCCATCAGATCATCGCCTGGCTCCCAGAGCAGAAACGAGGCGCGGGGATCTTTGTGCAGATATTGCTGATGCACCGCCAGATTGGAAAATAGAAAATAGGGTACGCCGTAGTGATCACAAGCGTAATGCACAACCGCTGTGTAGGGGCTGCCATCAGGCGCCAGTACGGCAATGGCCCCCTGATAGTGGCCGCGTAGAAAACCGCGCAATGAACCGGCGCTGGCGTCCATGGTTAATCGCGAAAATTATTGAATTGCAGTGGAATATCGAAATCACCAGCGCGCAGAGCGGCAATGGCTGCCTGTAATTCGTCGCGGCTTTTTCCACTTACCCGCAATTGTTCCCCTTGGATACTCCCCTGCGCCTTATACTTGCCATCCTTGAGTAATTTGATCATTTTTTTGCCCAATTCGGTACTGATACCGGCCTTCAGGGTACAAACCTGACGCTGCATACCACCAGCGGCATCGCTTACCTTGCCCAACTCCAGGGCCTTGAGATCCACCCCTCGCTTGACCAGGCGTTGCGAGAAGAGATCCATCATCTGCCCCAACTTGTACTCATCTTCCGCGAGCAGAATCAGCTCATGATCCTTGCGTTCGATATTCGCCTTGCTGCCTTTGAAATCATAGCGATTACCAATTTCCTTGCTGGTGGTGTGCAAGGCATTGTCGACTTCCTGCAAATCAATTTCCGAAACCACGTCAAAACTGGGCAAAATCAAAGCTCCTCTACTACTTCGGGATGAACGTGACCATGCTGGGTCCCAGCCCGACAGCCGGGGCAATCGGTAACCCAGCGGGCACCCGCAGGGGTAATTTCCTTTTTCCAGAAAGGCGCGGAGGTCTTGAGCACGTCGATAAGATAACGACAAGCGTCAAAGGCGGCGGCGCGATGCAGCGACCACACGGCCACCAGCACAATAGGATCTTGCGGCGCCAGCCGCCCGTAACGATGAATAACCAAGCTGTCTAAAATGTTGTAGCGCCGTTGCGCTTCTCGTGCCACGCGCTCCAGCTCGCGCTCGGTCATGCCCGGATAATGCTCGATTTCCATCGCCAAGATGTCGGCCGCGTCGCTGTAATCGCGGACGGTACCAAGAAAACTCACCACCGCCCCGGCCTCCGGCTGCGCATGGGCGCTGATCTCTGCGCCTAGATCGAAAGCCTCCTGCTGTACCTTAATCCGCACTTCAGCCCCCGGTTACCGGCGGGAAAAAAGCGATTTCGTCGCCATCCGCCACTGCCTCGCTGAAAGGCACGTGCACCTGATTCCGCGCGGCCAACAGATGGGCGCCGGACAAGGAGGCCCCGGTTATAGATTCTACCTGGCTCAAGACATCCCCCACACAGCGAACAGCTTGCGCTGCCTCCAGCTCCAGGGCGGAGCGTCCCAAGCGCTCCCGCACACTGGCAAAGAACTTGACGTGAATCATTGCGGCGCGCACCCTTTGCAATCCATCAATTGATGGTAGACGTTGGCCCTTAGCCTTGCAAGACGGACCCTACGGATGCTCCTCGCCTATCTCCTTTTTCTCGCTGAAAGCGCTACCGTCGTCGTAGCGAGCCTACTCTTTCTTTCTTGGTTTTCCTTTGGCCGTAAACGCGGCAAGGGTGCGAGTCTCGAGATCACCGATCTCGGGCAGCGTTATGAGGCGCGGGCGACGCAGCTCATTCGCCAACGCCTATCCAAGAAAGAGGCCAAGGCCATCCTCAAGCAGCGCAAAAAAGCGCGCCAGCAACGCGACAAACAAGAACAACAGGGCTGTCTCTATGTGCTCGATTTCAAGGGTGATCTGCGCGCCTCGGCGGTCGAGGCATTACGCCAGGAAGTAGACGTCCTGCTCGCCGCAAGGCAGGAGGGAGACCGCGTCTGCGTGCGCCTGGAAAGCGGCGGCGGGATGGTAAATACCTATGGTTTGGCCGCCGCCCAACTGCTACGTTTGCGCGAGGCAGGTCTGGACTTGACCGTACTCATCGATAGCGTGGCCGCCAGCGGCGGCTACATGATGGCTGCCGTTGCCCGGCGCATCGTGGCCAGCCCTTTTGCCCTGGTGGGCTCTATTGGTGTCATCGCCCAGGTGCCCAATTTTCACCGCTGGCTCAAGGAACATAACGTCGATTTTGAGCAGTTTACCGCTGGCAAATACAAACGCACGGTCACCCTCTTTGGCGAGAACACCGAAGAAGGTCGCCACAAGCTGCGCGAGGAACTGGGTGAGATCCACGAACAATTTCGCGCCCTGATCCACCGCTACCGACCACAACTGGACCTGGAAGCAGTGGCCACTGGTGAGGCCTGGCTGGGCGAACGAGCCCTGGACTTGGGGCTGGTAGATGAGCTCGCCACCAGCGATGCGTGGATTCAGCGCGTAGCGGAAACACAGAAAGTGCTAGTGCTTGGTTTCGCAGCGCGACAAGGTCTGGCGCAACGCCTGGGTCTCAAGGCGCAGCAGGTGTGGGAGGGAATCTGGGCGCCGCCCCTAACCTGAGCGGCTGCGCCAGAAGCTGAAGGCAAAGAGCAGCCAGGAAAAAATCATCGCCATGCCACCAATGGGTGCGAGAAAAGCCCAACCCTGACCGACCAGCACGACCAGGTACAGCCCACCACTGAAGCAGAGAAGGCCGATCAGCATCAAGATGCCTGTCCACGTCCAGCTCGCTCGTGTTCCCCATTGGGCAACGGCCAAGCCCAAAAGTATCAGCCCCACCCCCTGATAAAACTGAAAACGATTGGCGATGTCATAAATCCGCAGCGCCTTGTGGCTGACATCGCCCGCGACCAAGTGATCGCCAGCCGCAGCCAGAATCACGCTCAAAGAACAAAATACTGCCCCAAGCACAGCCCATATCGCTCCCCGTTTCTTCACTGAGTTGCCCTCTTCCATCCCCTCCTCCTAATCTGTCCATAAATACCTGCGATAATACCGCATCCAGCGTCTGTGCTATTCTATGGAGCATATCAACCGTGCAGGAGCGTCACCCATGCCCCACAGCATCGTCATTCTTGGCGGCTCTGGTTTTGTCGGCCGACATCTGGCCGAACGCCTGTGCCAGCGAGGCCATCAAGTTCGGATTTTGACCCGCAATCGGGAACGTCACCGCGAGGATCTGCTCGTTTTGCCAGGACTTGAGCTGGTGCAGGCCAATGTGCACGATCCTATCGAGTTGGAGCGCCAGCTTGCGGGCTGTGATGTTGCCATCAATCTGGTGGGCATCCTGCATGAGCGCCGCCCCGGACGCAACGATTTGCCGTCCGCGCGCCACGGCGACTTTGAGAAAAATCATATCGAGCTGCCACGTCTGGTCGCCAATACCTGCGCCCGTCTTGGCGTTCGACGGCTGTTGCACATGAGCGCCCTGGGTGCGAGCCCCATCGGTCCAAGCGCCTATCTGCGTTCCAAGGGTATCGGGCAAGAAATCGTGCGCCAAGCCGGGGAAAACAGCGCTGCGCTGGGCTATTTCACCTATCTTAATGGTCCCAAACTACTCTGGGGGCGCGGGCTGCAGGTGACGAGCTTTCGCCCATCGGTAATTTTTGGCGACGGCGACAGTTTTTTCAACCAGTTCGCCAAGCTGCTGCGTTCCGTACCACTGTTTATTCCACTGGCCAAGGCAAACTCCAAATTGCAGCCGGTGTGGGTGGAAGATGTGGTTAGTGCCTTCATTGCCGCCATCGACGATCCGAAAACCTTTGGCAAGTCTTATGATTTGTGTGGCCCCAAGGTCTACACCTTGGCAGAGATTCTGCGCTACACCCAGAGCCTGATCGGCAAGCATCAGGCTATCTTCCCTCTCTGCGACCTACTCGCTACGGTGCAGGCCACAGTCTTTGAAAAACTACCAGGCAAGATCATCACCCGCGACAATCTGCTCTCCTTGTCTATCGACAATGTTTGCCAGCGCAACGACTTGCTGCATGCCTTTGGCATTGAGGCGACCGCGCTGGAGAGTATCGTTCCCGACTACATTGGTGGGGGGCGCGCTGGTCAGCTCTCGGAGGTACGGAAACGGCGCCCGGCAGCCTGAAAAGGCGCCCTGTCGATTAATGCGCCGTTGGCAGGGGAAATTCGCGCAGCAAGCGCTCGCGCGAGTCGGTATCCAACTCCAAGAGGACGGCATCCAAACCCGCCCGGGCGCGGGCATCCCCCTGCAGGGCGGCTAGGCGGAACAATTCATAGGCATATTCTAAGCTGCGATCCACGCTCTGCCCCTGATAAAACAGCAATCCAAGATTGAACTGTGCCGGCGCATCACCCTGATCTGCAGCGGCACCGTACCAGCGCGCGGCTTCGACGAGATCCTGGGGCACGCCCTGCCCTTGCGCATAGCGCACCCCCATATTGAACTGGGCGACGGGGTCACCTTCTTGCGCCATTTTGCGCAACGACTCGAGTTCGTCGCGCAAACCCGCCATTGCCATGAGATCGACATGATTATCTGCCATGGGGCAAAGATACTAGAGCAATCCCCAGGCCGCCAGTTTTTCCGGCTCATGCTGCGACCATACGGCACGGTGCAAGGTCAACATCGCCTGTCGATCGCTAAGCAAAATATTGCGTTCGCGTCGGCTGAGTTCCGCTGGCCCCAAGGTAAGCGCCTTGTTGCATAGCGCAGCCGTCACCCCCCACAGACCAG
Organism: Acidithiobacillus sp. IBUN Pt1247-S3; assembly: GCF_041146875.1. Classification (NCBI taxonomy): domain Bacteria; kingdom Pseudomonadati; phylum Pseudomonadota; class Acidithiobacillia; order Acidithiobacillales; family Acidithiobacillaceae; genus Acidithiobacillus; species Acidithiobacillus sp. IBUN Pt1247-S3. The sequence continues at coordinate 16,783 of NZ_JBFRXP010000003.1, forward strand.
CACGGTCCCGCTGCAATGCAGCATGCACAGCGTTGAAGCGTGGATCGACGACGGTAGCGACAAAGGCATCGCCGTCCACCTGCGGTAGAAAATCTACGTATTCCGGACTGAGTTCGCGCAATTCCCGCGGCACCTGGATCTCCTCGGGGATCAAAAACAAGCGACGGCGGCGCGCCCACAGGCCCCAAGAGCTACGACTGGTGAAGACAGCGAGCGGTACCGACAGGGCCAAGCCCAGGAAAATCGGTAATAACCAGGCAAAATGCCAGAAACCGAGCAATGGCTGCGCGCCAAACAGAAACAATAGGCCGACCAAACTGAGAATACCGAAATTGCGCACGGCAACGGCCCAGGGTGTCTCTTGGTCGCCGCGCACCTGCGCACCCCATTTTACTCCCCGCCCCGCCAATGTTTGCAGAACGAAGAGGCTATGGAAGACCATGCGCACGGGAGCCAGAACGATAGCAATAACGCTCTCGAAGAACACGCCGAATAACAGCGCCGCGGTTCCACCAAAATATTTCGCCTGTCGCGACCAGTGGACCCAAATCACCGCCAGTAACTTTGGTCCAAGAAGAAAGGTCAGGGTAACCGCAAAGAGCCAAACTGGCAGAGGGTTATCCACACCATAATGGAAGAGACTCATAGAGCTGGTCGAGCCGCCATGTTTCCAGAATAGCAGGCCAGAAATTGCTCCAAGGACCAGAAAAATACCCCAGAGCGGTGCGGCCAGAAAGGACATGGCGCCATTGATGAAAAGAAAACGATGAGCCGAGCGCAACCCATCAGCAGCCAAAAGACGCAAATGCTGCATATTGCCCTGGGCCCAGCGGCGATCGCGCTTGAGGTCATCAATGAGCGTGGGGGGCGACTCCTCCCAACTCCCACCAAGTTCGGGGAGAAACCAAACCTCCCAGCCCGCACGGGCCATTAGCGCCGCTTCCACAAAATCGTGGCTAAGGAATTGCCCACCCAGGGGGGCAGGCCCAGGAAGAATGGGCAATGCACAATGTTCCGTGAATGGCGCGACGCGAATCATCGCGTTATGACCAATAAAGTGACCATCCCCCAACTGCCAAAAGCGCAAACCGGCACTGAAGAGCGGGCCATATAAACGCTGGGAAAACTGCTGAATGCGTGCATAGAGGGTAGAACGGTTCACAGAGACCGGCTGCGTCTGAAGGATACCCACCTGAGGGTTGCCTTCCATGACCTCCAACATACGGTACAGCGTGTCACCCGCCATCACGCTATCGGCGTCCAGTACCACCATGTATTCATAGCGCTTGCCCCAGCGCCGGCAGAAATCAGCAACATTACCGCTTTTTGCGTGGTTGTTTATGGGACGACGGCGGTAGTGAATCCGGCCAAAAGCATTGAGTTCTTCACAGAGACTCGCCCAGGCCAGTTCTTCCGTCACCCAAGACTGCGGGTCACGGCTGTCGCTAAGCAAGAAAAACTCAAAATGCTCAAGCTTGCCCGTACGTTGCAAAGATCGGTAACAAGCCTGCAGGCCAGCGATGGTACGGGCAACCTCCTCATTGTAAATCGGCATGATGACGGCCACCCGAGCGTCCGCACGCGGGTGCTGACTCAAGATCTCGGGATCAAAGGAGACGGGGCGCGCGCGGCCACGCAGGAGAACAAAAAAACCCACCAAGGCCGTCCAGAAACCTGCAGAAATCCATGCGAAGAGCAGAACAAAGATACCTAAGGTAAAGATTTCTAACCAAATGGGCTGCGAGAGTGCCAATTCGTGCTGCAAGAGTACACCCAATGCCGCCGCCGGGATGGCGATCAGTGCCGTCAACCAACGCCTTCTTCCCTGACTGAGGGCCTCCCAGCCACGCCCCGGATGGTGTTTCATCGTGCGCTCCCGAAAAACGGTACGAGACGCAGTCCTCGGTTCAAAACCCCGCGCAGAGACTGCGCTTGGCGCTGCAAGAAGGCTGAAAGAGAACGCTGCATAGGCGCAGAAGCCATTTTTGTGCGCTCTGGCTGCAGCTGTTGCCCGCGTAACCAACGGCTCGGTTGCTCGATCTCAATCGGTAACACCGGACGCAAGGTCAACGCTAGGCGCGCCTCCCATTCATCGCCGCGATGCAGGGTAGCGATACGATTCTGCAGCGTAGCAAAGGCGCGTGCGCTGCGTATCGCCGGGTCATCCATCGGCAACTGGCGCAACTGCAAGGCAAGCTCGGCGCGCAACCAAAGCCGTTGGGCATCGTCGAAGGGCAGACGCGACAAATACGCATCCATGCGTGACAAAAGGAGTACATCCCCGGCTGCCATGGGATCTGTCGCCGGGCTAAAATCGAATTCCACAGCAGCGGGACCTGATTGCCATTGATCAACGTACATATCAGTGACCTCCTTGGGCGGGTTGCAAAAGAAAAGTCCAGGTGTCGGTCATCACCTGGCCATTGAGGGTTAAATAAGCGCGCAAATTGCTCGGCACATTGGCAGCGGTCTGGACATCCGCAAGCAAGCGCCAGAAATGTCCGTTAGCGGAATATTCCAACTTCTGATCGCGTACCTGCGCACCATCAGCAGCGCTGAAATGTGGCTGCACGGGCATGACGCCAGGCAGACGCGCTAGCGCTCCACCAGAAAAATCGATGATTACATGCTGCCATTTTGGGTCTTTGACGTCGTAGCCAAGGTAGGTAGCCGTGGGATGTGCCAGCGGAATCAGCCCATGCTGACTGTTAAAAAAGCGGAGCTGGTAAGCGTAGTGATAGGCCGTACCAGGTTGTGGCTGCGTCGCCGGCACCCAAAAGACGTCAACATTATCCATGTCGGGATTGTTGGTGGGCAGTTCTACCAGGCGGACCTGACCATTGCCCCAGTCACCCACCGGGCTCACCCAAACACTGGGACGGCGCTGGTATTGGGTGTTGATCCCTTGGTACGCGGCAAAATCACGCGGCTGTTGCATCAGGCCAAAACCCTGAGGTTGCTGCATATCGTAGCTGGTAGTCTGAATCTGCAGGGGGTTATCCAGGGGACGACTGACCCATTCGCCGTTGCCATTGGCCATGACCAATTCGCTGGAGTCGTGCTGTGCCGGGTGCCAGTCCCCCGCACGCACGCCGCGCCCATGGCCATGCCAGAACATGCTGGTCAGAGGTGCCAGTTCGAGAACCTGTACCGGTTTGCGCAGGTAGATCGTGGCCTCGACATCAACGACGCAGTCGGTTCCGGGATGGATCACGAAACGATACGCTCCAGTTACCACGGAGCTGTCCATCAGGGCGTACACCGTCATATCGGTTGCGCCCGGCGCAGGCCTTTCTAGCCAGATATGACGAAAATAAGGAAAGATCTCGCCCGAAGGCTGCGCGGTATCGATACCGATGCCCCGTGCAGAGGTGCCATAGATAGCGTCTTTGCCGACCGCACGAAGGTAGGTGGCACCAAGAAACGAGATGAACTCGTTGTAGCTAGGCGGGGTATTCAGCGGATAGAGGAGACGAAAACCGGCGTAGCCTAGATCACTCGGGAGACTTTGCGGATGCAGGTCGCCAAAACTGAAATCCTGCAACTGAAAGGGAATGGGGTGGACACTGCCATTGTCTACCACGGAAATCTTTTCCGGCCGTGGAAAATACGAACCGGGCACATAGAACTGAACCTGGAATGGGCTATTGGTATTGGACCAATAGGGGTTGACATCCTGAATCTGCGCATACTGCGCTGGATCGAGATTTTTCAGAAAAGACGGCAGCTTTGGCGGGGTCGCATCATAAGCCTCGTGTGCCAGATTCCGAGCACGCGCATCTACCTGGGCAAAGCTAAAGTCAGCGGCCTGCGCGAAGGCAGTGCCAGAGATGAGCAACGCCAGGCCAAACAGCACCCGGCGCAACGAAACGGGAGAGGAAATCTCATTCATGCCTTTGTTAAAGCAAAGGGCATGCCAAAATATATCTTATTGTTTCTAATAATATTTTATAAACTACACGACGAGATTCGTCGCCGCATCCCGACAAAGCCGGATAAATCTCGTCAAATTCAGTGAATTTTTGTTCACGTCACAAAAGATTTTCAGAACATCAGCAAAACACGGGGGTCTACAACGGCAAATCAGTCAGTTACGATCACCACGCAGATCAACGCCTGTCGCCTATAGACGACAGGCGGTCGTAAACCCTAGCGCAAACTTGCTTTATACCCCTCTTCTGCCAACGCCGCTTGCAGATCCGCAAGCTGGGTATCACCCTGCACCGTTGCGGAATCCGGCAGCTTTACTTCCACCTGCTGCACCCCAGGCACAGCGCGCAGCGCTTGGCTGGCCGCGCGTACACAGTGTTCACAGGTCATCCCTTCGATCTTCAATTGCATTTCTGTCATCACCAGCTCCTAGCGTAACCCAGGTCACAATCATAGACCCTACATCTCCCTATCATGTCAAGGGCTTTCAGCAGGCATATCTATCGCAGTTCCGGTCAACACAAAGCTATCCCCGCCGGGGAGATATTAATGGTAATAGACCTCGATAGCCAAAATGGCAAGTAAAATGAGGATTCCAACAGTCAAAGCACTACGTAAGGGGAAAAACCAGCCCGGCCAGGAAATACCGCGACGCTGCAGACGAAAATCTGCGAGCCACTGGGCAATGAAGCCCAGCATCAATATCAAGGTTGCGAGCAACGGCGACCACCAGAGCGCAAAAAATCCCCACAGCGCCGGGATCACGCTCCATAGGAGCAGCGGCCCCGACTCATCCGGGTTTTGCGTGCGATCAAGTGCCAGGCCCCAATGAATGGCGCCGAGAAAACTGAGGATTATCGCGGCGTAGATGTTACCGAGACTGACTGCGATCAATCCGTAGCCATGCACAGCGCCGATGTCAGCGACAATCAACGGAATCAGCCCCGTAGCACCAAGAATTTGGGCCAAACGCATGCTGCTGTTGCGATCACTCATGCTTTTCTCCTGTAAGAAATATGCGCTGCGTACGACGCAGGGGGCGATTAATCATCTCTCCCAATACCTCCTCTCCACCCACCAGGGCAAGACTTAGCCGGGAACGTGCACGCGTAACGGCGGTGTAAAGCAATTCCCGATACCAAAACTCGCGATCCTCGACTGCGGCGAGAAAGGCACAGTGGCGATATTCCGAGCCCTGGGATTTGTGTACCGTCAGGGCAAAAACGGTTTCCATCTCTTGTAAGCGCGTCGGCGAAAACCAGCGGATCTCGCCGGCGGCACCAGCAAAGGCCACGCGCAGCTCACGTCGACCATCTGCTGTGGTGATGGGCAAGGCAATCCCGACTTCACCATTCATGAGCCGCAACGAGTATGAATTGCGGGTAATCATAACGGGGCGGCCGGCAAACCACTCCTTGCCGACCGGCACCGCGCCATGCCGCTGCAAGAGGTGGGTTACGCGGGCGTTCATCGCCTCTACCCCCCAAGGACCCTCGCGCCGGACACAGAGTAACTGGAAATCAGAAAATGTCTGCAGACATTGCTGCGCGAGCTGATCCGCCTCCAGCCCCTGGCGCAGCCCTGCCTGCATCTGCTGGAGATAACGTAAATATCCTGGCGCCTCGGACTGACCTTCTCCCCAACCATGCAGTAGCAGCCCATCGAGTCCCTGTTGCTCGCCAGGAGTAAAGAAACGCAGGTCTGCGCCCTGCTCATCAAGCAGGGCAGACGCGTTTTCTGTTTGCCCGAGGCGAATCTGTTCGGCCAAGCGGCCAATGCCACTCTGGGCGGAAAAGCGATAGCTATGACGCAGCAGGGCTATAGCCTGCTCACGCTCATCACCGGTCACCGCTGGCTCTTGCAGCACGCAAGCACAGGTATCTGCAATCCAGCCGCGCGTCTGCTCAGAGTAGCGCGCCGACTCGGCATTGGCACACAATTCCGCCAGTACCGCGCCGGCCTCCACCGAGGCGAGTTGATCCTTATCCCCCAGCAAAATGAGGCGCGCTGTGGGCGGCAGGGCATTGAGGAGCTTGGCCATGAGCTCCTGACTAAGCATGGAGGCCTCGTCGATGACCAGGAGATCCAACGCCAGGGGCTGGGAGCTGTTGTAGCGGGGTTGCCCATTAGAGCGCAGGCCGAGCAGGCGATGCACTGTCTCCACTTCGCGCGGGACGCTCACGATCAGGGTGAGTGGGAGTCTTTGGAAGGCGTCGCTGTTCAAGGTCTGCACGAGACTCTGGCTAAGACGCGCGGCGGCCTTCCCTGTCGGCGCTGCCAGGCGGATTCGTAGGGACCCCGTCTGCTGCGGCAGGGCGCCCCGCAGGGCGAGGCTCTGCAGCAACAACAACAGGCGCAGCACAGTAGTTGTCTTTCCGGTACCGGGACCACCACTGATCACGCCAAAGCGACGCGGCAGCATCAAGGCGCAGGCAATGCGCTGCCAATCGGGCTGCACATCACTGGCCGGAAACAACTGCCCGAGTTCTTTTGCCACCAGATCCGCTGGCGGCAAGGGCACGGGGGCGAGGCGCGCTCTGACGCCCGACGCAATCCGCTGTTCATCCTCCCAAAAGCGGCGCAGATATATGCACCCATCCTGCAAGACTAGCGGCGTCGCGCCCTCCCCCGTGGCAAATAACTCCGGTGCCAGATGTGGCCAGGTCTCCCAGGCGGCAAAGCGAGGCCACCATTCGGAAAGTACCGAATCATTGCAGACTGCTTCGCCACGGAGATCGAGATAGACCTGCCCCTGGGCAGCCTCCTGACTACACAGGGCCGCGGCCAAAAGGGCTTCGGCAGGAGCGCCAGCAGCCTGTTGGGAAAAAAACAGCGCCAGTTGTGCATCCCAGAGCCGCAGCCAAGCGCGCTCGATGGCAATACAGAGTATGTGTTGCAAGGGATCTTTGCGCGGATTGCTGCAGTCCAGGGACGGGATCATGCGTCCGCTCCCGCAGCAGTAAAAATCGGCTCCAAGGCCGTATAGAACTCCCCGGACGGCTGCACCGCGATACTTGCCGCCTCGGTCTCGCCCACGCCACGCAGAAAGAGTGCCAAAGCACCAGCCGGTTCGAACTGTAGCCCACGGCTGTGCAGCAAGCGCCACAATGCGACCAGATACAATCCGAGTTGCAGTTCATAGCGCTGTGCCAATATGGCGTTTTGCAATGCTGGCGTTTGATAGGCCTCGCGCGTGTTTCCGAGAAAATTCGATTTGTAATCGAGCAGGTAGTAGCGCCCTTTCCAACAAAAGACAAGATCGATGAAGCCCTTCAGCATGCCCCCCAAACGCCGGGCATCCAGAGCCGGGCGCTCCAGTTTGGGAAAGAGGTAATCGCGCATAATGGCGTCAATCCGGCTGCTATCGACGCTCTGTACTGGCAACCAGAATTCCATTTCTGCTTGGTATTCCTGCAAATCTGGTAACCGTAACGTGTCGCCATCGGGGAGAGTCAGGGGTGCCGCGAGTATCCGTAACAACCAGTCGTGTAACAGCGCCAGATGCCCGGCCCAAGGCTGGCCACGGCTACGACGCTCGATTTCCTGTCGCAGGATCTCAGGGTTCCGGGAAACGGCAGCGAAGCCCTGCTCGGCTATCCAACGCAGCAGGTCGTGTAACAGAATGCCGGTAGCAGCGCCCGGCGGGAAGGTTGGATGTATAGCAAGTTGCACATCCTCGCTCTCCCGTCGCTCATCTCCAGATTCTGCCAGCCGTTCCAGCGTACTGTGATGCCCGCGTTGCAAGGCTGAGTAGCTGGCAATCCACCAGTCGTTTTCTTGCCGACGTGCGTGGCGCGGTCTCAGTTCTGGTGTCTGCGCGCGCTGCGCCGGCAGGATGCTGACGGTCTCCGACAAATCCATCGTGCTTATGGCAATTTCGGGGGTATCGGCAAAGAAATCTTGCAAGACATCCGGCAGACCACTTCCATCTTCCACATCGCCCAAGATCAGATGCCCAAGGGCAGACTTGACCGCATCTTTGCGTCTGCCCACTCCTACCCACACCGCAAATTCGGCGCGCGTAAGAGCGACATAGAGTTTCCGGATATCTTCTTGCAGACGTTCTTTTTCGGCCTGCGCCTGCGCTTCGCTGCTAGGTGGCAGTAAGACACACTGCCCATTTTCATCGGCAATCTCCAGGCTATCCCCCTTGTCGGGCCGGGCATTGAGGGAAAACGGGAGAAAGACAAAGGGATATTGCAAGCCCTTGGATTTGTGGATAGTGATCACCCGCAGCAAATCGGCATCGCTTTCCAGACGTAAGAGGGTCTCGTCATCGCGCCCCGTTTCTGTCTGTCGTTGTTCCGCCAGAAAGCGCAGAAGAGCATGCTCCCCTTCCAGTTTTTCACTTGCCTTCTGCAAAAGTTCCGCCAGATGCAGAAAATTCGTCAGGCGACGCTCTCCACCTTGCGCATTCCCATGCAGAAAGCGCGCAGGTAAGGAAAAATCCTGCGACAGCCGCAGCAGCATGGGGAGCACACCGCGCTCCCGCCAAATGCGTCCATAATCCTGGAATTGCAGTGTGCGTTCTTCGCGCAAACCGTCATTGTGGCCGAGGGCAGCAAGCTCGGCCCAGTCGAGATCGAGCAGGGAGGAGGCCAAAGCCGCGCCCAAGGCATCTTCATCTGCGGGCGCAAGACAGGCGTTGAGGAGCCGTTCCAGATCGGCGGCCTCGGGGCTCTCGTATACTGATTGCCGTTCCGAGAGATAGACACTGGCCACCCCACGTCGCGCAAGAGCGGTGCGCAGGGTGTTCGCCTCCTTACCGGTATTGACCAACACGGCAAGATCAGAAGAGCGCAGGACACGCGTGTCCTTTTGCCCACGAAACTCTGCCTCTCCCCGGCGAGCGGCAAGGAGCAGGGCAGCTACCTGCTCGGCGCAGGCATCTGCAAGGCGTTCGGTAAAATCGTCTTTGTTGGTGAACACCTCATCGGGTAAAAGCGCAAAACCCAGGGCGGGAACCGGCTCGCCGGCCAGGAAGAGTTTTTCCTCCCGCCCTTTTGCATCTACAGGCAGGTAGGGCATGGGGTTTTCCTTGCCCTGACGCAGACCAAAAACCCCCTCTGGACGGTTTTCTTCCACGCGCAGGAAAAAGGTGTTGAGAGCCGCCATCAACTCCTGAGTGGAGCGATAGTTGCGGCCGAGGCGATAAATCTCCTCGCCACAATCCCGCTGGGCGCGCAGGTACGTGTGCAAGTCACCCCCGCGAAAGCCATAAATCGCCTGCTTGGGATCTCCAATCAGCAGAAGTCCAGCCGCGTGCTCTACCCGATAGATGGCATCAAAAATGGCGTATTGATACGGGTCGGTGTCCTGAAACTCGTCCACTAGCGCCCAGGGGTATTTGCTCGCCAGATGGCGCGCGAAGACGCCGCCCGCATCGCCCTGCAACGCCGTACGCAATTGGCGCAATATGCCCTGAAAGTCGAATTCGCCTTGTTCTTTTTGCATCCGCCGCTTGCGTTCATCCGTCCAGGCCACGGCATGGGTGAGGATTTTGGCACGGGCAAGCTTCCGCTGCTCATTCAGCGAGTCGAGATATTCAGCTAGTTCTTCGATCAGTAGCAGACCGGAGTGTGTCAGGGAATCGCCGGCGCGGCTCGCCTCCTGCATGCCTGCATGTGACAACCGTTTCCAAGCGCTTTCAGAAAGTGCGGGGCCAGCAATATCGTCCCTTGCCGTCCAATCGCGCAGAGCGTCCATCCATTCACGAACACGACGCTCCTGCAGGACTCTACCGTCAATTTGCTTGTCTCTTCGTAATTCTTGTAACCATTCCACGAGTGAATCGATCTGGCTCGCCAGACGCCCCCGCAAAGAGGCCAGTGTTGCCGTCGCACTTTCGACAAGGAGATGCAGGGTAGCCGCAGGGGGTTGCCCGGTTGCCATACCCTCAGCCTTATCTAAATAACGCTGAAGCTCCTTCAGCAATGGTTCGGGATCAAGAAGATCCTTGCTGCAGCGCCGTAATTCCTGCATTTCCGTGCGCGGCAAAGGCAGCAGGAAAAGGCGCAGGTAGTCCTGCAGCAACTCGAGATCCCGCTTTTCCGTATCGGTAAGCAACTGCAGGGCGAAATCATTGTTGGCGGCAAAGGCATGTTCCTGTAATACGCGCTGGGCCCAGGCGTGGATCGTATAGATTGCAGCCTGATCCATCCCTTCGCCCGCCCAGTCCAGACGGCGAGCAAGTCCTGGCCATTCCTCCGGCGGATAACTGGCACGTAGATCCAGCAAAAACTGGTCTTTGCTCGCATTGCGTTCGGCAAAGTATTCGGCTGCCTCGTGCAGACGCTGGCGCACCCGCGCGCGCAGCTCCAGGGTGGCAGCGTTGGTAAAGGTCATGACCAGAATTTCTTCCGGCAAGTAGGGTCGGTCACTGCCATGCCCAAGTACCAGGCGCAGGTACAGGGCGGCAATGGTATAGGTCTTGCCCGTGCCGGCACTGGCCTCAATCAGGCGCCGCCCTAGCGTCAGCGGAAAACTGAGGGCTTCGAGAAGATTGCCCTTGCTCATACCTTCTCAGCTTCCAAGCGTTTGGCCAGCGCCGCGCCCTGCTCCAAGGCATCCTGCAAAGGGGAGACAAAACATCGGCGCAGTTCCAACAATTCCTGGGCGTCATCGCCCATCAGATCCTCTACCTCAGGCCAGACGCGACGAGCGTACTCATCGTGGCTGCTTTCCTGCACGAGCTGCTGATGCGCTTTGCGCATAGCCGCCAGATCAGCAGCGGCATCATCATCCTTCCAGGCGCTGGCCAATAACGGCAGAAGCAAGGGGATTGGTCGCCGACGTGCCTCCTGTGCCAGCCGCACAAGCTGCGCAAGCTGGTCCCGAGCCACGTCCATTTCCATTGGCGGGAGCACGGCGAAGCCATTTTTATGACTCAGGAGATAGCTCGTAAGCCGATGCTCCATGGCATGCAGGGCAAGGTGTTCAACCCAGTACGGCCAGATTTTTTCTAACTCGGCGCTCTTACCTTTACCAATTTCGCTGGCCGACCAGCGCAGCCGGAACTGCTCGCCATCGGGCTGACATCGCAGGCCGATAATCTCACCCGTCACTTCCAGTTCTGCGAAACGCAATTCCACGCCCACGGGCGGCTGCTCTTCCTCAACCTGTTGTGCGAGGGTCAGAAAGCGCTGCAGGGGCTCTTGCAGCTTACTCTGCGATTCCTCGCTGAGCAGCCACCCGAGGGTACCACTTGGCAACTCGCCCCGCCGGATCAGGCGTGCTGTCTGGCGCTCCATACTACGCACAGCCGCATCAGTGCTCTCTTCCTGCTGCACCGCCTGAATGAGTTCGTTACGCAGTTGCCACTGCTGTAGACCGTCCAAGGCGAACGGCTCGACATCCTCGGCAAGCTCCGCTTCACTCTCGCGCAAACGCACGCCCAGCCCCTGCTGCAAGAAATAGCGGGCAGGATTTTTCCCCAATTCCTGGAGATCGCGCAGAGACAAGCGATTATCCGGCCCTTCTGCGCTGGCGTTCAGCGCGGGCGAAGGGGAAGTAGCAGGCTCATCCCACCACTCGCGCGCGTAGGTGAAATAGGGAGAGTCCTTGCCCAGATACTGGTGACTGAAGGACTGCAGAGGATACGTCGTCGTCAGCGCCGTGAGGAATGTCTCGCCGCGCAATTCTTCTCTTTCCTGTTGGGCAGACCAAATCCGCGCCAGATGGTCGCGCAACTGTGCTACCAAAACCGAGGGCGGTTCTTCGCTGTCGTCGCGGGGGCTGCGGCCACTCCAAAAGATTTGCAGGGAATCGCGGGCGGAGAGCAGCGCCTCGAGGAAGAGATAGCGATCATCCTCCCGCCGGGAGCGATCGCCGGGGCGATAATCCGCACGTAAAAGATCAAATTCGGGCAGAATCTGCCGCCGCGGGTAGTCTTTTTCGTCCATGCCCAGCAGATAGATGCGGCGGAAGGGAATTGCTCGCATGGGCATAAGCGTGGCAAAGGTAATACCGCCGGAGAAAAAGGCAGCACTCTGGGTCGCCTTAACGTCGATCGCGGCACGCCAGGCCGTGGCGACAATCTCCAGAGAAAGAGGGCTTATCAGATCCGCCGCAGCACACTCCTCGCCCCAAGCCAGCAAGGCATCCTGCGCAAGTAAGAGTAGTGTCTGCTCGCCTTCTTCCTGAGCAAGAAAAAAATTTGCCAAGAGTTCCGACAGATTGCGCTGCCAGACTTCCGGCGTGGCCGCTTGCTGCAGGCGTCGCTGCCAGCGGGAGAGTGTTTCCAGTAGCTGAATGAACTGCGCCAGGTGTTCCGCAGCATCCACCGGCAAATAACTGGGTTCCACGTCCCAACAGGCGTCGCCGTGGCCAACTGCATACCCCAGAAAGAGGCGTTGCAGGGCAAAAAGCCAGGTATGCGCGTCCTGACTTTCGACACTCAGGCCCAAATCCTGACGCTGCTTTCCATCCAGGCCCCAGCGCGCGCCCGCTTTTTCTAGCCAGGAGCGCAGCAGCGGTACATCCTCGGTGCCGATGCCAAAGCGGTGCCGCAGGGCCGGTACATCGAGCAGATCCCAGAGCATGCTGGCGGGCAAGCGGGATTGCGGCAGGCTGAGCAACAGATCCAAAGCGCGGAAGAGGGAGTTTTCCTGCATCGTTGGTGCATCAACAATGCGGAACGGCAAATGGCGGGAATCCCGTTGCTCGTAGCGGCCAAAGACAGCATCGATACGCGCTGCGTAGATATCCAATGCGGGGACCATGACCAGGATGTCGCGTGGATGCAGACTTTCATCCAGGCGCAGGGCCTCGAGGATCTGATCCTGCAAGACCTCCAGCTCACGCAGGGGGCCGTGGGCAACATGAAAACGCAGGGAATCGTCGCGAGAGAGATCAATGGGCCCCCACAGCTCCCGGCTTTCGGAAATCGGGCGCAGGGCAAGGATGTCATCTTGTAATTGCTGTAAAAGCGTCTGGGTGCCTCCTGGCTGAAACAACTCGATACGCTCATCCGTAGCCCGTAGCTGCAGCTCGCTCGCCGTAATTTCCAGGGCGGCGAGATAATCTCGCCCGGTCTTGCCCCAGGCGGCCAGCAGCGGGTGCCCGTATTCGATCAGATCGCTCGGGGCAGACGCACTGCGCGCTCGCTTGCGTCCGCGTGACTCGCGACGTAGCAGATCGTGCCCGGTAACAATGTCGCCCCAGTAATAAGAACAGGGATCAAGCACCAGAATCAGCACCGGCAAATGCTCTGCCAGTGCCGCCAGGGCGAGCAGGGTCTGCTGTGGCAAAGACGAGATGCCAAAGACGATAAGACGTTGTGGCAGACCAACGATATTCGTGCCGTCTTGCACACTAGCGAGAAACTGCCGATGAATGTCCGCACGTGACACCCCGGCCGTTGCGCTTGCCTGCAAGTCGGCAAGTAGCGCCCGCCAGAGTCGCGCCTGCCATTGCTGCGTGGCGGGCATGGGCCGTTCGTTACCATCCAATCCCGGCAGGGTATTCCGCCCCGCTTCCCAGGCGGCCAACCAATCGGCGCGATATACCTGATACTGATCGTAGAGGTCCGCGACCTTTTCGGCCAATTGAAAACGCCGGCGTCCTTGCGTATCGCTCTGCAGATAGTGCCGCAAAGGCGCATAGATCGGGTCGTGTAACTCTTGCAGCAAGCGAAAAATGCGCCAGCGCAGGCGCTCTTTGTCGAAGGGCGAGGTCTCGGGCACGGCATCGCGCCCGAGCACGGCACGGTAGGCGCGCCAGAGGAATTGCGCCGGGAGAAGGAAATCCAGACCAGCGGCGATCCCTTGCGCAGCAAACCCGAGCTTCAACCATTCCGCCACGCCGTTACTCTGCACCAGGATGGTTTCGTGGGCGAGGGGCGAAAGGGGCTGCCGCGCACACCACTGCACCAGCAGCTCACGTAGATCTTCCGAACGTTGGCTGTGGACGAGGGTGAGCTGGCTCGCCGCCATATCAGTGGCCGGCAGCCTGTTTACCCATCAAGCTCGGCCAAGCAGCCCGCAGGTAATCGACCATGCTCCACAGCGTCATGGCCGCCGCCAGCAAGAGCAGGGCTATGCCGATGTCCCGGGCAAGAACACCCCACGCCACCGGCCCGGAATAGAGCAAAAACACGATCGCCAGCATTTGCAGAGTGGCCTTGATCTTGCCGAGCCAGGATACGGAGACCTTCTTGCGCTCGCCAATCTCGGCCATCCACTCACGCAGCGCCGATACCGTAATTTCGCGACCAACAATGATGCTGGTGAGAATGCCGGCAAGGATTGCGGGCATTTCCCCACTGGCGCAGATCAGGACTAGGGCCGTAGCGACCATGAGCTTGTCGGCAACGGGATCGAGAAACGTACCAAAGGGCGAGACGCCATTGTAGCGACGCGCCAGGTAGCCATCGGCCCAGTCGGTAAGGGCGGCAAAGGCAAAGATGGCGGTGGCCCCATAGCTACGCGACGCCCCGCCGAGAAAAAACAGTAGAACAAAGACCGGGATCAGCACAATCCGCAGCGTGGTCAGAAAATTCGGCAGACGTGCCATCATGCCCGCGCTCCTGGATGAAAATGGTCATAAATACGCTCGGCCAGCTCGCGGCGAATGCCTTCCACCCGCTGCAAATCATCGACTCCCGCGTCACGGATGCCACGCAGGCCGCCAAAGCGGCGCAACAGCGCGCCGCGTCGCTTGGGACCAATCCCACCGATCGCGTCCAGTTCCGACTCCTGCCGTGCCTTGGACCGCCGCGCCCGATGGCCGGTGATGGCAAAGCGATGTGCCTCGTCGCGGATCTCCTGAATCACCAGCAGGGCGGGATCGTCTGGCGCCAATTGCCGCGGCGCCGACCACTGCGGGGCATGCAACGACTCCAGGCCCGGACGCCGACTGGTACCCTTGGACACCCCACAGAGCTGAATGCTATCAATACCTAATTCGGCAAGCGCGGCAACAGCGCGTGCCAATTGCGCCGGCCCACCATCAATAAAGACGATCTCCGGCAGACTCTGCCCCTCGTCCTGCAAACGCAGGTAACGACGCAATACCGCCTGTTCCATGGCTGCGTAGTCGTCCCCCGGGGTGATGTCCTTGATGTTGAAACGACGGTAGGCATCCTTGCGCGCGCCGTCGGCATCGAAGACTACGCAGGAGGCCGTAGCCGCCTCGCCGCGGGTATGACTGATGTCAAAGCACTCCATACGCTGCGGCGTATCCTCAAGGCCGAAAAGATCGCGCAAAAGCTCCATGCGGCGACGTCCCTGACCGGCATTTTGCACTCGTGCGCGCAGGGCCAGACGCGCGTTAGTCTCGGCCATCTGCATCCAGCGCTTACGTGGACCGCGCTGCGGCTGGTCAATGAGCACTTTGCGGCCGGCCAGTTCGCTCAATGCCTCCTGCAGGGCCGCAACACCACGCGGTAAGAGATTCAGAAGCAGGTTACCGGGGATCTCGCGATCGGCATAATACTGACTGAGGAAAGCCGCCATCATCTCGGCGCCACGCGCGCCCTCGGCATGCCTGGGGAAGATCGAGCACCCACCCAACTGCCGTCCATGGCGCAGGAAACTCAGGTACACGCACCACTGCCCGTTTTCCTCGACAGCCGCGAGTACGTCAAAATCACCACCGCCAGACTGCGCCACATACTGGCGCTCCTGAATCTTGGACAAGGCCGCCACTTGATCGCGCAGCTTGGCGGCCTCCTCAAAGGCGAGATTTTCGGCGGCGGCCTGCATGCGGCTTTGCAAACCTTGTAGCACCTCGTCGCTGCGCCCCTGCAAAAACTGCAAGGTCGCGTTAACATCGGCAGCATAATCTTCTTGGCTGACATGGCCCACACAAGGGCCGCTGCAGCGACGAATCTGATAGTGCAGGCACGCACGGCTGCGGTTGCTGAATACACTGTCTTCACAGGTGCGGAGACGGAAGGCCTTCTGCAATAGCAGCATACTCTCGCGCAAGGCACTCACCGCCGGATAGGGGCCAAAGTACTGGCCCTTGGCGCGCTGTGCGCCACGGTGTAAACCCATGCGCGGAAACTCGCTGCTGGTCTCGATGAAGAGATAGGGATAGCTTTTGTCGTCCCGCAGTAGGATGTTGTAGGGCGGGTGATGGCGCTTGATGAGCTGCGCCTCGAGCACCAGAGCCTCGGTTTCGGTGTGAGTGTGGATGACTTCGACGCGCTCCACCTGTCCGAGCATGGCCACGGTTTTTGGACTATGGCGGTTTTTGTGAAAGTAGGAACTAACCCGCCGTTTCAGATTGCGCGCCTTGCCCACATACAGAATCTGCCCGGCGCCGGAGAACATCTGGTAAATGCCTGGCCCAGCACTCAACTGGCGCAGAAAATCCGCAAGGACGAAGGGTTGCTCCGCCTCTTGCAAAATTGTGCCCTCGTCCGCTTCAGTCGGTCTGGCTTTCATCGAGGCGACGCAGATAGTCCCAAGTGTAGATGCCGGTTCCATGTCCATCACTAAAGTGTAGCTGCACGGCGTAATTGCCGACAGGCTGGACGTCCACCAGATTCACGTCTTCCTTGCCGGTAATGGTTTGGGCCTGCTCCGGCGTATGCCCCTTGCATTCGGCGCAGGGGCACTCAACGCGCAGATGCTCGAAAGACAAGCGACTGGTGTGGCCATCGCCCCACTCAATCTCCATCACCTTGCTGAGCATGAGGGGACGAATTTCGATGGGCTGGGTACGCGCTGACATGAAGGGCCTCGCTGGTCAGGATAAGGGCTCTAGGGTACAATCCGCGCCCAGCAAAGGGAATGCTTTACAGGACTGTGTTATGAAAATCTCCGCCTTCGATATCCGCCCCGGCAACATCCTCGAATACGAAAAGGGCCTGTGGCGCGTGCTCAAGACCGATTTCGTCAAACCTGGCAAAGGCGGCGCCTTTGTGCAGGTAGAAATGAAGAACATCGAGACTGGCACCAAAACCAACCAGCGCTTCCGTTCGGAAGAGAAGATGGAGAAGGCAGTCGTCGAGCCACGCAAGATGCAGTATCTCTACAATGATGGCACCGGTTATGTCTTCATGGATAATGAGAATTTTGAGCAGATGACCTTGAGCGAGGACCTGTTGGAAGGGCAAACTGGCTACCTGCTGCCCAACACCGAGATCCAGGTCAACCTGCATAATGAGCGCCCCATTGGCGTAGAGCTACCATCGGTAGTGATTCTGGAAGTCGTCGAAACCGAACCCTCCATTAAGGGGCAAACCGCCACCGGCTCCTATAAACCCGCACGCATGGAAACCGACATCACCGTGCAGGTACCGCAGTTTGTGAACGCCGGCGAGAAAATCCGCGTCAATACGGCCGACGGCGCCTACATCGACCGCGCCTGAGTCGGGTCACAATACACGCAAAGAGCCCGCCAATATGGCGGGCTCTTTGTTGGCAGAGCATCAAAACTAAAAATTAGGAATTGCTCGGCGACGATTTCGGAATCACCCAAACGAAGATCTCGTTTTTACCTACTAGGCCCAAATTACGCCGCGCCAGACCGGCAACGGCGCCGGAGTCGTTTTGTAGGCTCAGAACCTCGGCAGCAAGTTTATCGTTGCGCTTTTCCAGTGCCTGTACCGTGGTATTCCGTTGCTCCACCTGGGAATGTATCTGCGCTACCGTCCACCAGCTGCCAGCACCAAACCAAAGAAAGTACTGCAACCCGACTAGGCCAGCGAGTAGGAGCAAATCAACACGAGCCAGCCCGCCAATGCGGGAAACCGCAGCCCGAGCCGAATCTATCGAAGTATCCCAAACGACAGCCATATCATCCTTTGCTACAAAACGTTACCGATGTTTCTCGCAGTATTAGTCTAAATTGTAAAAAGCCGCAAGCCCAGGGAAGCGCGCGGCATCGGCCAGCTCCTCTTCGATGCGCAGCAACCGGTTGTATTTCGAGACGCGATCGGTACGTGATAGCGATCCCGTCTTGATCTGTCCACAGCCAGTAGCCACCGCCAAATCCGCCAGGGTGGTATCCTCGGTCTCTCCCGAACGATGCGAGACAATAGCGGTGTAGCAATGGGTCTTCGCCATCTCGATGGCGGCCAAAGTCTCCGTCAAGGTGCCGATCTGATTAAGTTTGATGAGGATACTATTACCCACTCCGCGGTCGATCCCCTCCCGCAGAATGCTGGTGTTGGTGACGAAGATATCATCGCCTACCAACTGCAAACGGTCGCCAAGACGGTCGGTAAGCTGCACCCAGCCTTCCCAATCGTTTTGATCCATACCGTCTTCAATGCTGATGACGGGGTAGCGATCGACCAAATCATTGAGGTAGTCGACGAATTGGCTGCTATCCAAAGAACGTCCTTCGCTGGACAGATGGTATTTACCCTCTTTATAAAACTCGCTCGACGCTGCATCCATACCCAACCAAACGTCCTCACCGGGGGTGTAGCCAGCCTGGGTGATCGCCTCAACGAGCAGCTCCAGGGCCGCCTCGTTGGAGGGAAGATTAGGGGCAAAACCACCCTCGTCGCCGACGGTGGTCGCCAGACCACGGCCATGCAAGACCGACTTCAAGCGGTGAAAGACCTCGACGCCCATTTGCAACGCCTCGGAGAAGGACTCCGCGCCAGCGGGAATGATCATGAACTCCTGCATATCGATGGCGTTGTCGGCATGCGCGCCACCGTTGATCACGTTCATCATCGGTACTGGCAACTGGATGGGCCCCAGGCCACCGATATAGCGATACAAGGGCAGACCAAGGGAGCGCGCGGCAGCGTGGGCGCAGGCCAAAGAAACACTAAGAATGGCGTTGGCGCCCAGGCGCGACTTGTTGGCAGTGCCATCCAGCGCACAAAGCTCCGCGTCGATGTCCGTCTGGTTTTCCACCTCCATACCCAGAAGCAGGTCCTGAATCTCACCGTTGACGTTTTCTACCGCCTTGCGCACGCCCTTACCACCATAACGCTCGCCCCCATCGCGCAGTTCTACGGCCTCGCGCTCGCCAGTGGAGGCGCCACTGGGAACAATGGCGCGGCCCATGGCGCCGTTTTCGAGGGTTACTTCGGCTTCGACAGTGGGATTACCACGGGAATCAAGCACTTCCCGGGCATGGATCTGGACGATGGCGGTCATGGTAGCAACTCCTCAGGATGGTCTTCAGGAAAATCTTGCGCCTTTACGGCGAGGTCAAGGCGCTGCAACACACGGAGCAGCGCCTCCATTTGCCCCAATGGCCAGGCGTTGGGGCCATCGGAGAGGGCACAGCGGGGATCGGGATGGGTCTCCATAAACAGGCCGGAAACGCCAGCCGCAACCGCAGCCCGCGCCAATACGGGAACAAATTCGCGTTGCCCACCAGAACGATCGCCCTGCCCGCCCGGCAACTGCACCGAATGGGTGGCGTCAAAGACGACTGGGCAGCCGGTCTGGCGCATCACCGCCAGGGAACGCATATCAGAAACCAAGTTATTGTAACCGAAACTGACTCCGCGCTCGCAAACTAGAATGTTTTCGTTGCCCGTTGCCTTGGCCTTGCTCACCACATTGCCCATGTCCCAGGGGGCAAGGAACTGTCCCTTCTTGATATTGACGGGTTTGCCCGCGGCGGCAACGGCCTGGATGAAGTCGGTCTGCCGACAAAGAAAAGCTGGCGTTTGCAACACGTCTACCGCCTGCGCGACTGCCGCTACATCCTCTTTTTCGTGCACGTCGGTGAGGACTGGCACGCCAACTTCGCTGCGCACCTTTTCCAGAATGCGAAGGCCCGCCTCCATTCCCGGCCCACGAAAACTACCCCCAGAGGAGCGGTTGGCCTTATCGTAGGAGCTTTTGTAAATCAGAGGGATACCGAGACGATCACAGATCTCGCGCAGGGTGCTGGCGCTCCGCAGGGCCAAGTCTTCGCTCTCGATGGCACACGGCCCTGCGATCAGAAAAAACGGCGCGCGCAAGCCAACAGGGAAGCCCAACAGTTCCATTAGCGTCCCTCCTGGGTACGATATTTTTGCGCCGCGGCGACAAAGGCATCGAAGAGAGGATGGCCTTCCCGCGGGTTACTGGTGAATTCCGGATGAAACTGGCAGCCCAAAAACCAGGGATGATCGGGGAGTTCGACCACTTCCACTAGGGCAGCATCGGCCGAACGACCAGAAAAACGCAGACCTGCCTTTGCGAGGGGCTCAAGGTAGCGGTTATTGAACTCAAAGCGATGGCGGTGCCGCTCCTCGATTTCCTGCCGCCCATAGGCACGCTCTGCCAGGCTACCGGGCTCCAGAACGCAGGCCTGCGCTCCCAGGCGCATGGTCCCGCCCAGATTGCCGTCCTCCTCCCGGTAGGCAACCTGACCGCTGGGATCGGTCCAACGCTGCATCAGAGTGATGACTGGTTCCGGAGTTTTGGAATCGAGTTCGGTACTGTTTGCAGAGGCGAGACCCGCACAATGACGGGCAAACTCCACAACGGCGAGCTGCATGCCCAAACAAATCCCAAGATAAGGGATGCGCTGCTCGCGCGCGTGGCGAATGGCGCGGATCTTTCCCTCTGTACCACGCCCACCAAAACCGCCCGGCACCAGAATCGCGTCGGCCTCGGCCAGACATTCTGGCCCGTGCGTTTCGATGTCTTCCGCATCCACGTACAGAAAACGGATCTTGCGCCGCGCCCGCAACCCGGCGTGCAGCAGGGCCTCGGAAAGGGATTTGTAGGACTCGGTCAACCCGACATACTTGCCGACCAGGGCGATACAAAGCTCGCCCTGCGGATGCTCCAAGGCTTCGATAATACCTTCCCATACGGAGAGGTCGGGCAAATTGGCCGGCAATTGCAGGTCTTCGACCACCAGATCATCCAACCCCTGGGCGTGGAAGAGCAGCGGGATGCGGTAGATGCTATCGGTGTCGATAGCAGAGATCACAGCGCGATCCGGCAAATTGGAGAAGAGCGCGATCTTGGCGCGATGGTCTTCCGGGATGGGCCGGTCGGCCCGGCAGAGCAGGACATCAGGCTGGATGCCAATGGCGCGTAGTTCGCGCACCGAATGCTGCGTTGGCTTGGTCTTCATCTCCCCCGCCGAGGGCAGATAGGGCACCAGAGTCAGATGGAGGAAGATGGTATTGCCGCGCCCCTCCTCTACCGCCATCTGGCGAATGGCCTCGAGAAACGGCTGCGACTCGATGTCGCCCACCGTACCACCGATTTCGACCATGGCCACATCCGCGTCGGCGGCGCCCAGCCGAATGCGGCGTTTGATCTCGTCGGTGATATGGGGAATGACCTGTACCGTGCGGCCGAGATAATCGCCGCGCCGTTCCTTCTCGATGACGGTTTGGTAGACGAGGCCGGTAGTGAAGTTGTTGCGCTTGCTCATGCGCGTCGAGAGAAAGCGCTCATAGTGCCCGAGATCCAGGTCAGTTTCCGCACCGTCGGCAGTCACGAAAACCTCGCCGTGCTGAAAAGGGCTCATGGTACCCGGATCGACGTTGATATAAGGATCGAGCTTGAGCATGGTCACGCGCAACCCGCGTGCCTCAAGCAGAGCGCCAAGTGCGGCGCCTGCCGCACCCTTACCGAGAGAGGAGACTACCCCGCCGGTGACAAAAACGTACTTGGTCATCGTGCCCCTCAGCCTCGCTCCAAAAACGCCTGCATGGTAGCCAATTCACGCCGGACAGACAATGGACAAACTGGCAATCTGTGTCTTAGTAGGCATAGAATGCTGCGTCAGCAAATCAAAAACAGGAAGAGAAAAATGCGCTTTCCCAACCTTTTACCGCTACTTGCTTGCGCGCTCACATTCGCCACCACACCGGCTTTCGCCGCCCCGCTTCTACAACCCGGCCAGTGGCACGAGACGGCGCACATGAGTACGGGAATGACGGACCAAATTGAATTCTGCATACATCAAGCCGATCCGTTTGCGCAATTTCTGCATTCCCAACCGGGGTCGACGTGCCGGCGCACCGGCATGCAGCAGCTTGGGCCAAGGGTCATCCAACTAGAGGAAGAATGTGTCGGCACCAGTAGCCCTATGCGTGTGCAAATGCAAATCACCCTGCACACCGCGCCGGATGGGCGCAGTTATCAGGGGACCGTGCACGGAACCGTACACGTAGCTGGCGAGACCGTTCCGCTACAAGAGACCTTGAAAGGTAACTATCAAGGGGCTTGTCACTGAGCCCGAGAAATGCACCTCCGTTGGTGCGGGGGTGCGGCGTGCAAGTATTTATTTCAGCGTGGCCATATCAATAACGAAGCGATACTTCACATCGCTTTTCAACATGCGCTCGTAGGCAGTATTAATGTAGTCCATAGGAATGACTTCGATGTCCGAGCCAATACCGTGCTTGGCACAAAAATCGAGCATTTCCTGGGTTTCGGCGATGCCACCGATGAGGGAACCCGCTAAACTGCGGCGCTTGAAAATCAAGCTGAACACCTCTGGTGAGGGGTGCGGCGTTTCCGGAGCGCCTACCAAAGTCATGGTGCCATCGCGCTTCAGCAGTTGCAAAAAGGCGTTGATGTCATGTGGAGCTGCAACCGTATTCAGGATGAAATCAAAGCGGTTGGCCTGCTTCGCCATCTGCTCCGGATCTTTCGAGATGCAAATCTCGTCGGCGCCCAAACGCTTGGCATCTTCGGCCTTGCCGGGTGAAGTGGTAAAGAGCACGACATGCGCGCCCATGGCATGGGCCAGTTTCACTCCCATGTGGCCAAGCCCGCCAAGGCCGACGATACCAACGGTCATTCCCGGACCGACGTTCCAGTGACGCAGCGGCGAATAGGTCGTAATACCCGCGCAGAGCAGTGGCGCTACGCTCGCCAGGTCTTTTTCGTCGTGGGAGATTTTTAGAACGAAGGATTCCTTGACGACGATGCGCTGGGAATAGCCACCAAATGTGTTCTCGCCACCAAAAACAGGGCCATTATAGGTGCCAGTAAAGCCATTTTCGCAGTACTGCTCGTCGCCCTCATGGCAAGAACTGCAATGGCCACAGCTATCCACCATGCAACCGACGCCCGCCAAGTCGCCGACTTTGAACTTGCTCACAGCATTCCCCACCGCTGTTACCCGCCCGACGATTTCATGCCCTGGCACTGCGGGGTACAGGGTGTTGTGCCATTCGTTGCGCGCCGTATGCAGGTCGGAATGGCAGACGCCACAGTAGAGGATGTCAATTTGCACATCATCAGGGCCGGGTTCGCGACGATCCAGATGAAAGGGAGCCAAGGGCGTATCAGCGGTTTTCGCGGCGTAGGCTTTAACAGAACTCATGAGAACCTCCTAATAGATACCAACCAGTCGGTCTATAATAGAGGAAAACACCGAAATCTGCAAAAGCGCGCCCACCACTTGCCCGTTGCGCAACTTGGTATTTGCTCTAACTGCACAAAATGTAGGGGATCTCAAATGTAAAGAACCCGCACGAGGCGGGTTCGGTTTCATGCGCAGGGGTTTCCCCCTGGCTTTATTGTAGTAACGGCTCTCACCCCGGATTGCTACAATGCGAAGGAGTATATTATTAAAGGAACTTAAATGGAACTCCCGCAACAATGCTACACCCTTGGCTTGGATATCGGCATGGCCTCTGTTGGCGCAGCGCTGCTTGCCGACGGCCACATCCACGCCCTGCATGTGCGCGCTTTTAATGCCGCCGAAACAGCGAAAGAAGGCGAATCACTCAACAATATCCGCCGCGAAGCAAGACTCACCCGCCGCCGTATTCGTCGCCGCGCCCATCGTCTGCTGCGGCTGCGTCGCCTGTTCAAGCGCGAAGGGCTGATCGCAAGCCACGCCGCCGAAGCCTTATCTACCCCCGTGTCTCCGTGGGATCTGCGCGCGCAAGGGATCAATCAACGGCTTGCCCCGCAAGAATGGGCCGCCGCGCTCTACCACATCGTCAAGCATCGCGGCTTTCAATCCAACCGCAAAAGCGAGGCCAAAGCCGACGAAAAAGCCGGTCAGATGCTCTCCGGTGTCACCGCCAACCAAAACCGCATGAGCGAAGACAACTGGCGCACGGTGGGCGAAATGGCCGCACGCGATGAAACCTTTGCCCATGCCAAGCGCAACAAAGGCGGCGACTACAGCCACACTTTCGCCCGCGCAGACCTTGAGCATGAACTCAAAACGCTATTCGCCGCCCAGCGCACACTTGCAAACCCGCATACTTCCCCCGCCTTAGAGCAAGCCGTGCATACGCTACTCATGGCGCGCCGCCCCACGCTATCGGGTGAAAACCTGCTCAAGATGGTCGGCAAATGCACCTTCGAGACCACCGAATACCGCGCCCCCAAGGCGAGCCACACCGCCGAGCGCTTTGTCTGGCTCACTCGCCTGAACAACCTACGCATCAACGATCAGGGTGAAACGCGCGGATTACATGACGAAGAGCGCCAAGCCATCATCCATCTGCCCTTCGTGCAAGCCAAAATTAGCTACAAACAGCTACGCAGCAAAATCGGCCTGAGCGACACCGCCCGTTTTATCGGCGTGGACTACTGGAAAAAGCGCAAAGAAGGCAATGAACTCGCCGCCGAGGACGCGGCATTATTTGAAGCCAAAGCCTTCCACCTTCTTCGCAAGGCGTATGAGGAAGCCGGCCTGAAAACTGAATGGACGCGGGATGCCGCCAACCCCGACCGACTGGATGCGCTGGCCTATGCCCAAACCGTATTCAAGGACGATGCCGAAGCCCGCGACTGGATGCAGCAGCAAGGCATCGAACCTACCATCATCGAAGCCGTACTCACGGTTTCTTTCAGCGACTTCATCCGCCTGTCCATCAAGGCGCTGCACAACATCCTGCCCTATATGCAAGCCGGGCAACGTTACGACCAAGCCGTCCAATCAGCAGGCTACGCCCACCACAGCCAGCTTCACACAGAGGACAACAAAAAACCCCGCCTGCCGCCGATCAGTAAAGAGGACTACCCCAACCCCGTGGTTTATCGCGCCCTCAACCAAGCGCGCAAACTGGTCAACGCCATCATCGACGAGTATGGCGCACCCAACGAGGTGCATATCGAGCTGGCACGAGATTTAAGCAAACCTTGGGATGAGCGAAAAAAAATCGAGCGCGAACAAAAAGGCTTTGCTGAACGCAAAGAAACCTTGGTCACAAAATTCCGCGAACGCTTCGACAGCAACCCGCGCCGCGATCAGCTCTTAAAAATGCGCTTGTACGACGAACAGCAAGCGCATTGCGCCTACAGTCAAAAGCCGCTGGATCTTGGCCGCCTGCTGGAAGATGGTTATGCCGAAATCGACCACGCCCTGCCCTATTCGCGTAGCTTTGACGACGGCATGAGCAACAAAGTGCTAGTGCTCACCGTTGAAAACCGCAACAAAGGCAACCGCACCCCGTATGAATACCTAGACGGCGAGCAAAACAGCGAGCGCTGGCGCAGCTTCCAAGCCTTCGTGCAGGGCAATAAAAGCTATCGCCAAGCCAAACGCGAGCGCCTGCTGCGCAAAGACTTTAGCGACAAAGCTGCCGAAGGCTTCCGCGAGCGCAACCTAAACGACACTCGCTACATCGCCCGCGCCTTCAAAACCCTGGTGGAACAGCATCTGCAACTGGCCGAAGATTCTGAAAGCAAGCGTTGCACCGTCGTTTCCGGCCAACTCACCGCCTTTTTGCGCACCCGCTGGGGCTTGAACAAAGTGCGCGAGAATGGTGACCTGCACCACGCGCTGGACGCCGCTGTGGTCGCAGCCGCCAACCATCGCATGGTCAAGCGGCTGGCAGACTACGCGCGCCGCAAAGAGCTTAATCAGGCACGCGAAGGCTTTATCGATCCGCAGAGCGGCGAGGTTTTGGACATCGCCGCTCTACGCCAACTCGAAGCCGCCTTTCCTGCGCCCTGGCCACACTTTCGCGACGAACTCCAAGCCTGGCTTAGCCCCGACCCTGCCTTGCATCTTGAGCATGTTTCAAACTACGACAAGGCGCGGGCACAAACCATCAACCCCATCCGCGTATCCCGCGCCCCGCTGCGTCGTGGCCTTGGGCAAGCACATCAGGAAACCATCCGCTCCGCCAAGCTGCTCGATCAAGGCATGAGCGCGGTCAAAACACCGCTGGAAAACCTCAAACTCAAGGACATTGAACGCATCGTCGGCTGGGACGACCCGCGCAATGAAAAGCTGATCGAAGCCATCCGCCAACGCCTGATCGCCCACGGCGACGATGGCAAAAAAGCCTTTAAGGAGCCGTTCTACAAGCCCAGTAAGCCGGGCAAGGCCGCGCCGCTGGTGCGCACGGTCAACCTGACTGACACGCAAAAAAGCGGCATTCCCATACGCGGCGGCATCGCCAACAACGGCGCCATGCTGCGCGTAGACATTTTCACCGACGGAAAGAAGTTCCACGCCGTACCGCTGTATGTGGCTGATGTGGTCAAACCGGCATTGCCGAATCGGGCGGTCATGGCCTACAAGCCCGAAGATGAATGGACGGTGATGGATGAGAACTACCGCTTTCTGTTCAGCCTGCATCCGAATGATTGGGTCAAAATATCATTCAAAAAGGACTCGGCTAAAGAGGGTTACTTTTCAGGGCTAAACCGCGCCACAGGAGCCATTTCTATTTGGACACACGACCGCAGCAACCTTAATGGGAAAGGAGGTTTTCTTGATGGCATCGGAATCAAAACCGCCCTATCCGTCGAAAAATACCATGTCGATCTACTCGGTCGCCTATACCCGGTGAAAGAGGAAACCCGCCAGCCGCTCAACCACAAGCGCAAGGGCTGAACCATGGCCTGGCGTAGCGTGGTCATTACCCAACCGGCGCGCCTTAAGCTTGAGCAAAAGGCGCTGGTCGTGGCTCAGGATGCCGGTACGGCGCGCATCCCGCTGGAAGATATTTCCATATTGGTGATCGACCAGCCGCAAGTCACCCTGACCGCCTGCCTACTGACCGCCTGCGCCAATGCACAAATCGCCGTCATTACCGTGGATGAAACCCACACACCCAATGGCGTGCTGTTGCCGCACCTGCCGCATAGCCGCGCCTTGCAGGTGATGCGCAAACAACTCGCCATGAGCCTGCCACGCAAAAAACAACTGTGGCGCGACATCGTGCAACGCAAACTCAGCAATCAGGCCGAAGTGCTCACGCGGCAGGGGCATCAGCCCGCCGCCTTACGCCTGCAAACATTAGCACGCGGCGTGCGCTCCGGCGATGCCGGCCACGCCGAATCTCATGGCGCGCAAGTGTATTTTCGTCGCCTGATGGGCGCAGGCTTTAGTCGGGCCCAAGAACGCTGGCACAACGCCGCTTTTAACTACGGCTACAGCATCATCCGCTCCGCGCTGGCGCGTAACCTCGTCGCTTACGGCTTTATGCCCGCCTTTGGCCTGCACCACCAAAGCGAGCAAAACGCCTTTAATTTAGCCGACGATCTGATCGAACCCTTCCGCCCCATTCTGGATGCGCATGTTTTAGCGCACATGCCCAACGATGCTGCCGAGCGTAACTTAAGCCGCGACGACAAAGCCTACTTGGTTAGCATTTTGCACATCGACACCCCCATGCACCGCGCCCAAGAGTCACTCGGCACAACCAGCATCTTGGCTGCCTGTGAGCAGAGCGTGATTAGCCTAAGCCAACGGCTGGATGACGAACAAACCAGCCTCGCCCTGCCCAGCCTGCCCACGCTCTGCGAGAATCAGGACGATGAGCCGTGAGACCCGCCGATTTATGCGCCTGATGGTATTTTTCGACCTGCCCACGCTAACCAAGGCAGATAAAAAAGCCTATGTGCAATTTCGCCGCTTTCTGATTCAAGATGGCTATGACATGATCCAATGGTCGGTGTACGGGCGCATCACCAACGGCTTCGACGACATGGAAACCCACATCAAACGCCTGTCCAGCAACCTGCCGCCGGATGGCTCCGTGCGCTGTTTGCAGATCAGCGAAAAGCAATTCGCCCAAATGCGGCTACTCGTTGGTCTGCCGAAATTTCAGGAAAAAAAGCTCAATGCCCAACAAATGCTGCTGTTTTAACGCAAAAAAAATTGCCCCGAAACCCATGTCCAGCAAGCCGGTCGCGGGTTTCAGAGCAGGGATTGTAGCCATCCGGGGTGAGAGAGGGAACTACAACAGGCGGTCAAGTACCGCGTAAATGTCTGTCATTGTAGCCATCCGGGGTGAGAGAGGGAACTACAACCGGGCCAAGAGGCACTATTTCACGCATTCGATTGTAGCCATCCGGGGTGAGAGAGGGAACTACAACCACTAATGTGGAAGAGCGAAGAATGAAAGAATTGTAGCCATCCGGGGTGAGAGAGGGAACTACAACAGGTGAAGGGCGATCCATGATCCAAGGCATATTGTAGCCATCCGGGGTGAGAGAGGGAACTACAACTTAGCCAAGGTATTAACAACGCCAGGTTGAATTGTAGCCATCCGGGGTGAGAGAGGGAACTACAACGATGCGGTCTGGGGCCGGAATGCTGTAGATATTGTAGCCATCCGGGGTGAGAGAGGGAACTACAACCAGTGAGCGAAGACGTGGCCTTATTGAGGAATTGTAGCCATCCGGGGTGAGAGAGGGAACTACAACTGAAGCTGGCGCCTATCCTTTTGCGCCTGTATTGTAGCCATCCGGGGTGAGAGAGGGAACTACAACATCATCGAGCCGGTCGCTATTGAGGAACTGATTGTAGCCATCCGGGGTGAGAGAGGGAACTACAACCCCGCATCGGCGCTGATGCACGGCATGATCATTGTAGCCATCCGGGGTGAGAGAGGGAACTACAACATTACGGCGACTGCATCACATCCGTCGTGGATTGTAGCCATCCGGGGTGAGAGAGGGAACTACAACCCGCATTGCGCCCCGCCGAATACAGCCCACATTGTAGCCATCCGGGGTGAGAGAGGGAACTACAACCAGTCAAGCACAACAGGAGATATAGAGATGATTGTAGCCATCCGGGGTGAGAGAGGGAACTACAACATGCCGGGATCTAGGCCCGTACCGCCTGTGATTGTAGCCATCCGGGGTGAGAGAGGGAACTACAACGCGGCCGCCTACCTCAGATACTCCAACATCACCCTGGCGGTCAGAATCTTAGTCCGGCCAAAGCGATCCAGCAGCAACAGGTCGCGCTTGTCTCCGGTCACCAGGTAGTCCGCACCGCTCACCTGCGCCATCGCCAGCAGAAAGTCGTCATTCGGGTCGCTCGATATCTCTAGGTCTGGCAAGGCGGTAACGATTTCTGCAACCTGACGGATGTGGTTGATCAGGAGGCCAGCCTCCCACGGCTTCACGCGATCTTGAAAGAAGGGGCGGCGAAGGACCGCCTTCATCTCTTCAATTTGCGGTTCGCTAGATATCAGGATAAAGCGCCCTTGCTTCCACGCGTTATAAAGTTCTTCTGGTGGTGTTCCGCGGACAATGAGTGCCGATAGCAGAATGTTGGTGTCCAGAATCAGTCGCATGACGAGCGACGTACCGCCATCCATTCGGCATCGATGGCCGCCTGCAGGGCCGGGCCGTCCAGGTCTGCGTTGCGGTCTTTGATGCTTTGTACGCTGCGATCAAAAATACGCCACATTACGGCCTCCTCCACAAAGCGAGAGAGGTCACCCTTGCGCATGCCTTGTGCTCCTAAATAGGTGCGCAGGGCAATATCACATGCCGGGCTCGCCGTAATGGTCCATCGAACAGGTTTTTCCATGATAGGCTCCTATGCGGATAAGCGTCTATCCGCATGATCCCCCCTCAATGGTGTCAATGCAAGAACAGACTCTCGCTTTTATTGTAGCCATCCGGGGTGAGAGGTGGGGGCACAAGCCTCTCACCTAAACGTCAGCCCGCCACGGTCTTCTCTGGCCCAAAAAGGCGCGCCTGTAATTGATGGATTTGGTCGCGCAGGCGCGCTGCATCTTCAAACTCCAGATTGCGGGCGTGGCGATACATCTGCTCCTCCAAACTCTTGATCTGCTTGGCGAGCTTTTGCGGATCATCGCTCTCGTATTTTGCCGCCGGCTCGGCGGCCTTGGCGCGGCCCTTGCCGCCACGGTGGTAGACGCCTTCGATGATGTCTGCGACGGGCTTGTTGATGCCCTTGGGGATAATGCCGTGCTCGGCATTGAAGGCCAACTGTTTCTCGCGCCGACGATCGGTCTCGCGCATGGCGCGCTCCATAGAGCCGGTGACCACGTCGGCATAGAGAATGGCGCGCCCATGCAGGTTGCGCGCGGCGCGGCCAATGGTCTGCACCAGGGAGCGCTCAGAGCGCAGAAAACCTTCCTTGTCAGCATCGAGAATGGCCACCAGAGCCACTTCCGGCATGTCCAGCCCCTCGCGCAACAGGTTGATGCCAATCAATACATCAAAAACGCCAGCACGTAGGTCGCGGATAATTTCCACGCGTTCGACAGTCTCGATGTCAGAGTGCAGATAACGGCACCGGATACCCAAGTCGTGCAGATAGTCGGCCAGATCTTCGGCCATACGCTTGGTGAGGGTGGTGACGAGAATACGCCAGCCACTGGCAATCACGCGATGAATTTCACTGACCAGGTCATCCACTTGGCCCTGGGCGGGGCGCACCTCTACCTCGGGATCGACCAGACCAGTTGGGCGCACTAATTGCTCGACCACGGCACTCGAGTGTTCCAGCTCATACGGCCCGGGCGTCGCCGAAATAAACACGGTCTGCGGCATGAGACGTTCGAATTCCTCAAACATCAGCGGCCGATTGTCGAGGGCCGAAGGCAGACGAAAACCATATTCGACCAAGGTCTCCTTGCGCGAACGGTCGCCACGGTACATGCCACCAACTTGCGGCACAGTAACGTGGGATTCATCAATAAACAGCAAAGATTTCGCGGGCAGGTAGTCCATCAGGGTCGGCGGTGCTTCGCCAGCGGCCCGCCCCGAGAGGTAGCGGGAGTAGTTCTCGATGCCCGAGCAATAGCCCAGCTCGGCCATCATTTCCAGATCAAAACGGGTGCGCTGCTCCAGTCGCTGTGCCTCCACCAGCTTGTTCGCCTCGCGCAATACTTCCAGGCGCTCACGCAACTCGTCCTTGACGTGTTCGATAGCGCCCAAGACAGTTTCGCGCGGGGTAACGTAATGACTCTTCGGGTAGACGGTGTAGCGGGCCAGACGGGTGATGGTCTTGCCAGTCAGAGGATCGAAAAGCGAAACGCGCTCGATCTCGTCGCCGAAGAGCTCTACCCGCACCGCTTCATCTTCGCTCTCTGCCGGCCAGATGTCGATGACGTCACCATGCACGCGAAAGGTACTGCGCTTCAGCTCCAACGGATCGCGGCTGTACTGCATGTCCGCCAAGCGACGCAGAATGGCGCGCTGCTCCATTTGATCGCCCTCACGCAAATGCAGGATCATGCGGTGATAGGCGGCGGGATCGCCCAAACCGTAGATCGCCGATACCGTAGCGACGATGATCACGTCGGGCCGCTCGAGCAGGGCTTTGGTCGCCGAGAGGCGCATCTGCTCGATGTGATCGTTGATGGAGGCGTCTTTCTCGATAAAGGTATCAGAGGACGGCACGTAGGCCTCGGGCTGATAGTAATCGTAGTAGCTGACGAAGTATTCGACGGCGTTGTGCGGGAAAAAGGAGCGCAACTCGGCGTACAGTTGCGCTGCCAAGGTCTTGTTGGGGGCCATGACAATGGCTGGCCGCTGCGTTTGCGCAATCACATTGGCCATGGTGAAGGTTTTGCCCGAACCCGTCACCCCCAAGAGAGTCTGAAAAAACTCTCCGGCCTGCAGGCCCTGCACCAGACCCGCGATCGCCTTGGGCTGATCGCCTTGGGGCGGAAACAGACTTTCTAATTCAAGGTGCCGTTTCTCCATCTCGCCCTCATTCCACTCAATGCAACAAGCTTAGCCCGAGTTCAAGATTGGCGAAAGCGCCACCCTTCTCCGTGAATGCTGTTCGCCTTATGCTAGACCAGCAAGTATTTTTTCCAATTGTCGATAGAAACGATCAAATGCGTGAAATTGCGCCTCTAAAAGCAAATCGTTTGAATGTCTAGAAGAAACGTACAGAAGCCCGGAACGTCGATCAAGTAGCGGCAGCAAACCTGCGGCACCTACCTGACCAGACTGCAATATTTTGCGCCCTTCTATCTCACAAATTTGCACTTTCTTCCAGCTCTCTCTGAGCAAATCTTCTGGCTCGATGGCATCAATTTCCCAGCTCGGTGCACCAGAAATTCGCGCGCCAGAGCTGAATTTCTCACGCCAACCATCCGTTGTGAGCAATGCAAAAACCGCATAATCCCAGTTCCCAGCCCGACATAAACCATCCAACGCCATTTCCACTACGGTCGAAATATAGCTTCCAGATTTTGGCAACGCATGCATATCTGCAAGACATTGCATCTGCAACGCCATGTCACAGCCTACTCGCTTTTTTCTTCCAGAATTACAAGGCAACCAGTCATGCGGCAATAAAGCCAGAGAGCGTTCGCGATTCTCGCGCAGCCCACGAAGTAAGTCTCGCGAATTTTGTTGAAACAATGGCTGCAGCCTCAGCAATTCTCTTTCTAGCCCAGAGGAATCCTCTTGACGCATCATGGTGATTAGCGATCTGGCCTGGCGAAGCACATGAATACCTGACAACGTGGGTAATTTTTGAAGTGTTCCCAGCCCCCAATGATCGAGGAGTGCCTCATCCAATTGACCGAGGGTAAAACCGAGAATTTCCTGCTCTGCCTGCTTTTCCTCCAAACCATCGAGTAGCGCCTGGTTCAGCCGATCAGCATACTCCCCACCTGCACACCAGAATGCAATACGCCCAATCTGGCTGAGCAAGCCAGACAGAAAATAGGGTTCTGGGTTCGCGCGAAATTTGTCGGCCAAAAAACGGGCTTGCCCAGCCAACTCGAGACTAGTACGAAGCAATTCAAGCACGCGCTCTCGATAGACCGCAGCGACCGTGCTCTCCAATACCACTGCGGAGAAACAAAGGGTACGCACCTGTGCCAAGCCTAAAATCATCAACACTCGCGACAAACTATTGAGTGATGCTCGCCCGCCACTGTACACAACGGAATTCGCCATTCGCAAGACGAGAGCGGTAAGCACTGGATCGCGGCTAACGATATGTCCTATTTCCTCTAAACTGCTACTTTCATCACTGGTAACCGCCAGAATCTGAGCAATATTTGCACCCAACAGAGGCAACTCTTCGTTCGCCAGTTTTCGCGCCATTTCTTTTACATTCATTATTTATTCTCGCCAAATATTCTATAAAATAAGGACACGATGGATGGGACAATATATTTACAAAACTTTCTTAGTGCACATAAAAACTTTGCAATCTTGCCTCAATGATTTTTGGGTTTTCCCCCTCAGCTACGGCAACGAGCCCTTCAATCGTCATCTCACGCAAATAACTGCGTTCATGCACCACCCCTTTGATTTTGTTGGACACCGGCAAAAAGAAAATATTGGCAGCACCAACACCATAGATGGTAGCAACAAATGCAGTAGCAATCCCTGCCCCAAGCTTTGCCGGGTCGGCAAGATTTTCCATAACGTGAATGAGCCCAAGTACTGCCCCCAAAATTCCGATCGTTGGCGAATACCCTCCCGCAGATTCAAAAACCTTTGCAGCTTGCCGTTCGATTGCTTCGCGCGCCTCTAATTCGACCAGCAATGTGTCGCGGATTTTCTGGGGTTCGGTGCCATCCACCAACATCTGCAGCCCTTTCCGAAGAAAAGGATCGGCCACGGTATCCAAGCTACTCTCTAGGGCGAGCAAACCGTTCTTTCGTGCCGTGTGACTCCAACTGACCAATTGCTCAATCAAAGGCTGAGGATCTATCGCTGGTGCTTTTACCACCCAAGGCAACATTTTTAGCGAACGAACAAACACTGGCAGCTTGTATTGGATCATTACTGCGCCGGTAGTGCCACCAATCACGATGCAAAACGCCGTCAATTGAATGATGGAGGCGATATTCCCACCATCAAGGAACTGCCCAAACAAGATTCCACCGATGGCAACCACCAGACCGATGATGGTTAGGATATCCACTACGCCTCCTCACGCCAGTCAATGAGAGACGAACGCAAGCGCAATACTGCCTGGCGTAGGATCTGCGAAACTCGCGACTCGGTCAGGTCGAGGACCTTGCCAATTTCACGTAAGGTCAGGTCTTCCTGATAGTACAGCGCCATGACCAGCTGTTCCCGCTCGGGTAGCTGCGCAATGGCCTGTACCAGGTCGCGTTGAAAATATTGTGCACTCAAGAGGCCGGGGAGATCTTCGCCGGTATCACGCAAATGCTGCGCCACGAAGCTTTCATTTTCATTGGACAAATCTTCTAAGTAAAGTAATTGCCCGCCGCCCTCGCGCAGAGCTTCCTGATATTCACTCAAGGTCCAACCAAGGTCTTGCGCCAGCTCTTCCTCGGTGGCTGCCCGACCGAGTTGCTGTTCCAAGCGCGCCATCACTTTGGCAATCTTTTGTTCCCGCTGCCGAGCACGGCGTGGCAACCAATCCTGCTCCCGTAATTCATCCAACATCGCACCGCGAATGCGAATTGCGGCATAACTTTGGAACGCCGTCTCGTTGATGCTATTTTCTCTTTGTTCAAGTGCATCCAACAAACCCATCAGACCCGCCTGGACGAGGTCGTTCAGATCGACACTCGGAGGTAATCTTGCCCGCAGTCGTTGCGCAATCCGCTGCACGAGCGGCAAATATTCCGCTACCTGCGCACTACGTGTTGCACTGTCGACTATGCGGCCTGCCATTCACTCATGTCCGAGTTGGCCTTCTTCGATCATCAGGCGCGAGGAAAAAAGATTTGACGCCCCTGCCCGAAAATTGGGACTAGGCCAGGTCAGGATCGTGTCTGCAAGAGCGCGAAAGGCCTTGGCTGCGGCGCTATCGGGAAAACGTTGTAAGAGTGGCTGTTGCGTACGCACCGCACTGCGCAAATAGTGATCCATTGGGATAGTCCCCGCATGACGGAGATTAATCTCAAGGTATTGCCGCGCTACAGCCGCAAGGCGAGAAAAAAGCTTGTCTCCCTCAGTGGTATCACGGACCATGTTCGGAACAACCCAAAAATTTTGCAAACCGTAATCGCGACGCATGACCTTCATGAAGGCGTAGGCGTCCGTTATGGATGCCGGTTCATTGGTCACGACAACCAGCACATGGTCAGCGGCCCGAGAAAAACGCAATACGTCTTGCCCGATCCCGGCAGCGAGATCAAGAATTAGGTAATCATAGCTCCGCTCAAGCCCAGCAAGGACATCGAGCAGGCCAGATTGCTGGCGGGCGTCAAGATTCGCCATATCTGCAATGCCACTGGCGGCGGGCAGCACTTCTATCCCCTTGGGGCCAGGCAGAATGATCTCCGCCAGGGTTTTCTCGCCAGCCAAGACATGGGCGAGGTGATACCGCGGACTCAGCCCGAGTAGCACATCCACATTCCCGAGTCCCAAATCTGCGTCGAACAGAATTGTGCGTTTCTTGCGTGCAGCAAAAGCCAGCGCTAGATTTACCGCAAGGTTGGTTTTACCGACCCCGCCCTTGCCACTGGCAATGGCTAAGACCCTTGCCGCCCCCTCCTGCATGCGCCGCAATCCGTCCGCCTGATCTCCATACTCTTGCATCGCCATGTGTGGCTCCATCAACTCATGCTTCATGATAACGACTGTCTGCGACTGCGGCGAGGGCCGGGGTGTGCAAGCCCATAGCGTCCAGCAAGCACTTCCAGTCAAGCGCATGGATATCTTCAGGCACCTTTTGTCCATCACTTAGATAGGCGAGAGGCAGCTTTTTTGCCGCCAACCACTCCAGGACTGCGCCACAGGCCGGTGCCTCGTCGACTTTGCTGAGAATGGCCGCCGTTAGGGAGAACTTGGCATAAGGCTGCAGTACCTGATCCAAACTCTGTTCGGCCAAACTTGCCGGAAGCAATAAAAAGCGCCGCAGGCTTTCACCTAGCGCATCGAGCCATTGCAGTTGCTCGTTGAGACGCTCGTCACGCGGACTCAACCCCATAGTGTCAATAAAAATCCAGCGTCTCTGCTGATGTTTCTGCAAAGCAGACAATAAGTCCTGCGGACCACGCAACACCTCCACGGGCACGCCAAGAATTTTTGCATAGATGTTGAGCTGCTCCACTCCGGCTATTCGATAGGTATCACTAGTGAAGAGGGCGACACTTTCCGGGCCATAACGCAGCACTTGCTGCGCCGCGAGCTTTGCGACACTCGTCGTCTTACCCGCACCGGTCGGACCGAGAACCGCGATAATTCCTGTGTCACCCAACGGGTCAGCAAGCGATCCAATCTGTGCTTCCAGAACCCGCGCCATGCCATCTCGCGCACCAAATTCTAGTGTCGCTGATTCCAACTGTGGGAGGAGAGTGGAATGAAATCCAAGATTCTTTATGCCCTGTTGATCTAGACGCGGCTCTTCCTCACTGTTGGCCCCTTGTTGGCGGCCCCAGCGCTTTTCCACAAGAGCACGCAGTGCTTGCAATTCTTGCCGTATCGGCTCTGCTTTCATCTCTGCTTCCCCCTTACCACCCGCAGGTTCCTCGTTTTTTTCTAGGACCTGCGGCCAGGCCAATGAGGACGCTGTCAACTCTGCCTCATCAAAATCGATGGCGGCGACAATTTCCACCCCTTCGGCAAGATTACGATTGGAGAGGATTACTGCGTCGGGCCCCAAGGTCTGGCGAATCTGCCCCAGGACCTCGCGCGTGTTGCTTCCTTGAAATCTACGCATTTTCATCGTTTATCCTCGCAAAGCATTCATGCGCCTAAGGTGCCGACCACCCGAATGCGCTTGTTGTCGGGAATCTCGCCATAGGAGAGCACGCGCAGACGTGGCGCAGAGCGGGCGAGGAAACGCGCCAAGAAACTGCGCAAGGGCCCCATTGCCAAAAGCACCGGTTGCATTCCACCCGCTTCCATCTGCTGCATTAAGGTCCCCGCTTTTTCCAAAACCTTTTGGGCCAAACCAGGTTCGATCTGTTCTCCCTGGCCATTCCGCAGGCTGTCTTGCAATAACTGTTCCAGCGTTGCATCCAGCACCGCAACCGGCAATTCGTTCTGTCCAGCAAAGAGATCCTGCACGATATACGGCCCCAGGGCTTGGCGCACGGCAGCGGTCAGAGCGTCGATATCCTGACTCTCTGCGGCATGTTCCGCCAAGGTTTCGACAATCGTGCGCAAATCCCGGATAGGCACCGACTCACGCAACAAGCTCTGCAAAATCTTTTTGAACCTGTCGGCAGAGAGGAGCTTGGGGATGACGTCTTCGACAAGTTTTGGCGAGCGCACCGCGAGATGGGAAAGCAGCCCCTCAACCTCCTCCCGCCCCAGGAGTTCTGCCGCGCGCTGCTGCAGAACCTGATGTAATTGGGTAGCGACAACGGTTGCCGGGTCGACGACGGTGTAGCCCAAAGCGACCGCCTTGTCGCGATTTTCAGCATCGATCCACACCGCCGGCAGCCCAAAACTAGGGTCTTGGGTAGGAGTGCCATCAAGCTTGCCAAGCACATTGCCCGGGTCGATGGCGAGGAGGAGATCAGGTAAGACTTCGCCGCTCGCCACTTCTACCCCTTTGATGGTAATGCGATATAAAGTTGGGCGTAACTCGAGATTGTCACGCACATGCACGGCGGGTACGAGAAACCCGAAGTCCTGCGCGTATTTTTTTCGCACCCCGCGGATACGCGCCAACAACTCACCACCACTGCCTTTGTCTACCAGCGGAATGAGTCGATAACCCAACTCCAGGCCAAGAGGGTCGACGGGCTCTACACTATCCCAGTTGACCTCTTCCGACTCTGTGGCTGGAGCTGGAGTTGCCTCCGCTTCTTGCGGACGTTGACGCCGTCGCCACCAAGCATAGCCGCCCAAGACCAGTGCTGCACCCAGGAACGGGAAGTGTGGCATACCAGGAATAAGCCCAAGTAAACCAAGGATGATTGCGACGACAATCAGCGCCTCATCATTGCGTAGCAATTCACCCAACAACTGGCTGCCCAAGTCAGTGCCAGTATTCACCGTGCTGACAACGATGCCAGCGGCAATGGATATCACCAGTGCCGGAATCTGCGCCACAAGGGCATCGCCAATACTAAGCAAGGTATAGTCATGGGCGGCGGTGCCCAGCGCAAGTCCGTGCTGCCAGACACCGATGATCAAGCCGCCAATCAGGTTAATGAAGAGAATAAGAATAGCAGCGATGGCGTCACCACGCACAAACTTGCTGGCACCATCCATGGCGCCGAAGAAATCTGCCTCCTGGGCGATCTCCTGGCGCCGCTTTTGTGCCTCCTGCTGGTCGATCAGACCGGCATTGAGGTCAGCATCGATGGCCATCTGTTTACCGGGCATGGCGTCCAAGGTAAAACGCGCGCTCACCTCGGCTATGCGCCCGGCACCCTTGGTAATCACTACAAAATTGATGATAACCAGAATGGCGAAAACGATAATGCCAACGGCGTAATCGCCGCCCACCACAAATTCACCGAAGGATTCGATCACCACACCTGCGGACCCGGGACCGTTCTGACCATGCAAGAGGATAATACGTGCGGCGGCGACGTTTAGGGACAGGCGCAGCAATGTAGTCAACAACAAGGCGGTGGGAAAGGCAGAAAACTCCAGTGGCCTAGTCATGTACAAGCTGACCAGCAGAATGATCAAACCGAGACTGATGTTGAAGGTAAAAAAGATGTCGAGGAGAAAGGTCGGCAATGGGATGATCAACATCGCCAGGATCATGATGACCAGAATTGGCGCCGCCAGGGTGTGCCAATTGATGCGTTGCAACAAGCGCAAGATGCCATCCATCGCTTATTTTCCTCCCTGATCGAGTTCGGCCGGGACCGACCATTCCTGCGGCAACACAGGCATCTGCCCGGGACGGGCTACCCGTAGCTGATATAGATAGGCCAAAAGTTCAGCAACAGCGCGGTATAGCATGGCCGGGATCTGCTGTTCCAGCTCAACATGGTGATACAGGGCGCGCGCCAATGGCGGCGCTTCGACCAGGGGAATGCCGTGTTCTTGCGCCAGCTCGCGGATCTTTGCCGCCACCATATCGGCGCCCTTGGCCAGCAGGACTGGCGCGACATCTTTGCCTTCCTCGTAACGCAGGGCAACCGCATAGTGGGTCGGGTTGGTGACGACGACACTGGCCTTGGGCACCGCCGCCATCATGCGGCGCCGTGCCATCTCGCGTTGCAGGCTGCGAATTATGCGCTTGACCTCGGGGTTACCCTCCTGCTCTTTCATCTCGTCCTTGACTTCCTGTTCCGTCATTTTCAGCTTTTCGTTGTAGGACCAGAGCTGAAATGGCACGTCAAAGGCGACAATCAGCAGGGTGCTCCCCGCCATGAACAGAAAGAGCAAACCAAGCATGGCAAACAAGTGATGAATCGCCGTCACCGGATTTTCGTCGATCAGCCCCAGGAGAGCGCGGCGCTGGGCGTAGACCAGCGTCGTGCCAATGCCACCAATCACCAGCGCCTTGAGCATCACCTTGACAAGCTCCAATAGGGCATGGCGCGAGACCATGCGTTGCAAACCGGTCAGCGGATTGAGATGAGAAAAGTCAGGCACCAAGGCCTTGCCGCTAAAGTTCCAACCGCCTAGTGCCATCCCGGAAAAGAGCACGACCAGCACCAAAATCAGCAGGAATGGTAGCAGCCATTCCAGGGCATACCCTGTCATTCGTAACAGATGTTGCAGCATGTCTTGCTGGTGCAGCATCACCGCCGAAGACAAGTGCAAGCCGTCGTAGAGAAAATTCTGACTTC
This sequence comes from Acidithiobacillus sp. IBUN Pt1247-S3, assembly GCF_041146875.1. Classification (NCBI taxonomy): domain Bacteria; kingdom Pseudomonadati; phylum Pseudomonadota; class Acidithiobacillia; order Acidithiobacillales; family Acidithiobacillaceae; genus Acidithiobacillus; species Acidithiobacillus sp. IBUN Pt1247-S3. The sequence goes on from NZ_JBFRXP010000003.1 coordinate 56,441, forward strand.
CGCCATCGAGACGCGTGCCAAAGAGATAAAAAACGCCGCCTGCAGCAAGTAAAATGGCGCTGGTGGAAAGCTCACGCGAACGCGGCACTTGGCCTTTGCGCCTTACCTCCTCAATGCGTTTGCCAGTCGGCTGTTGATTGCGCTCTTGCCCGCTATCTTCAGCCATCTGTCAGCCTCGCGCTGCCTGCAGCAAGACCTGATGACTGAGCTGCAGGGATAGGTTCAGCAAGTGTTGCACGAGCATCTGCATGGCCGGCATGAGCAACGCCAGCGCGATGAGTCCAACCGCAATCAATAACGGAAAGCCAATCACAAAAAGATTGAGCTGCGGCGCCAGCTTACTCAAGACCCCGAGGGCAATATTGATCAACAACAAGGCGCCGAGAACGGGAGCGGCAATAGCGAGCCCCAAGGAAAAGACCATGCCCCCTGCCGCCACCAGGCTGTGCCAAGCATCGGCATGCAACAACAACTGATTCGTCACAGGTAAAATGGTAAAGCTGCGATCGAGAACCACTAACGTAAGCAACTGCCCATTCAGCGCCATAAAGAGCAGTAACACAATCAGATTCAAAAAATTGGAAAGTGTCGGAATTTCTACGCCTGTCTGCGGATCAAAAAAAGTGCTGAAACCCAACCCCATCTGTAAACTGATTACCGACCCGGCAAATTGCACGGCACTAAAAATCAGCGTCACTGCAAAACCAATACTGACACCAATAATGATCTGTTCCAGCAATAACAAAAGGCCGCCACCACTGAGAAAGTCCACCGGCGGCATGGCCGGCAGGGCTGGCGCCAAGGCCACGCTGAGCAATACTGCCAGACCAACCCGCACCTGTATCGGGATTTGCATGGCGCTAAAAACTGGTGCTGTGCTCAGAAAGGCCAAAATACGGACAAAGGGCCAGAAGAAGGCGCCAACCCAGTGTTCAATCTGCAAACTGCTGACGGAAATCATTGGCTAATCAATTGCGGGATCTGCTGAAAAAGATGAGTGGTGTAGCTCATCATCAATTGCAGCATCCACGGCCCAGCTATTACTCCCACGAGCGCGAGCACGAGCACCTTGGGTACAAAACTCAGGGTCATTTCATTGATTTGGGTGGCCGCCTGAAAAATGCTTACCAGTACGCCAACCGCCAGGGCCACACCCAGAAGTGGAAGAGAAAGCCAGAGAGCTGTCCAAATCGCATGTTCGGCTACGGTAATGACACTGCCCGGACTCATTCTCGCATTCTCCTTAGTGCACGAAGCTCTGTACCAGGGAACCAATCACCAGATCCCAACCATTGACCAAAACAAAGAGCATTAACTTGAAAGGGAACGACACCGTCACTGGCGACAACATCATCATTCCCAAGGACATCAACACTGCCGCCACCACCAAATCGATGATCACGAAGGGAATGAAAATCAAAAACCCTATCTGAAACCCGGTTTTCAATTCCGAGGTTATAAAGGCGGGGATCAGCAGATTCATTGGCGTATCGTCAGGCGCGCGTAGCTGCTTGTGTCCCGATAATTTCACGAATAGTGCCAAGTCATCCGGGCGGGTTTGCGAAAGCATGAACGAACGCAATGGCCCTTCCGAACGATCCATGGCCTGGCTCAGAGTGATTTGATTGTTGCTGAGGGGTTGTAGGGCCTCAGTATTGAGCTTTTGAAAGACCGGTGCCATCACAAAAAAGGTCAGAAATAGCGCCAGCCCCACCATCACTTGTGATGGTGGCATTTGCGTAGAACCCAAGGCCTGTTTGAGTAGGGAGAGAACAATGATGATGCGGGTAAAGGCCGTCATCATCAGCAGCATGGCGGGCAAAAATACTAACACCGACATGAACAGCAGTGTTTGAATACTCAGGCTGTAATCGGTACCGCCGCCGGGGGCGGGACTCGCCGTGACCCCCGGCAGACCCGCCGCAAAACTGGGGCTGGCTAGGAGGAGGATTCCTCCGAGGAGGAAACCGGTGCGGAGGATGACGGCTCTTCCGTTTGCGCTACTTGTTGATGATTCTGCCATTGCCCTTGCTTACGCCTCTCCATTGCCTGCCGCAGCCAACCGGAAAAGGCTGGACTGCCGAAATCCATGGGCAGCGGTTCTGTCAGGGTATGCAAGAGGGTAATCCCCGCTGGCGTCGCCCCAAGCAATAACTGCTGCTTGCCGACCTCCACTAGCAAGAGGCGTTCCCGCGTGCCCAGGGGGAGAGATGCCAACACCCGCATGGGGCTACCCGAAACCCCTACAGCACCGGCTTGCATGCGTTTGAAGAGCCAAATCAAGGCAAAAAATACCAATAATACGAGGATCAGCGCCGCGATCAGGCGTAGTATCGCCCAAGGTGAGAATACCGCCGGGACAGTCTGCGCCGCGAATGCGGGAAGCGGTACGAACAACAGCAGAAGAGACAAATGACGGAGTCTTGACAGTTGCAGCGACGACTCCTTGACGGGCAATAGATTCTTCACCGCAGCTTCTTCGCGCGTTCCGCCGGACTAATGATATCCGTCAGGCGGATACCAAATTTATCGTTGACCAAGACCACCTCCCCTTGGGCGATCAGGTAGCCATTCACCAGAACATCCATGGGTTCACCTGCAAGACGCTCCAGCTCCACCACCGATCCTTGCGCCAACTGCAGGAGATTGCGGATCTGGATCTTGGTACGCCCCAACTCTACCGAGAGGGTGACGGGGATATCAAGGATCATATCGAGGTTGCCGACTTTTTCCGAATTACCACTATCCTGCAGTGGTGGCATCGTAATAGGCCGCGCGGCGAGGGGTTCTTCCGTCGTCGCATTCGCAGTCTTTGCCGTTTGCGCGGCAACTGCTTGCTCTAGCGGGGAAGCTGGTGCTGTCCCTTGCTCCGCCAGGGCCGCCGCCCAATCTGCCATTACGTCGTCAGCGGCGCCCTGGCCTGCAGTAACCTTATCGTCGGCCATCTTTATTTCTCCCACGCCGCCATGGCGTTCAATCCTTCTTCTGTTTCCGGTGCCAAGCCGTGATCAAACTGTATCGCGTATTTTTCGCCATGTGCACCGTAACCACCAGAAAAAACTGGAATCCCTTCCACGCGTGCGAGCAATTGCTCAGGCATATCGATGGGAATTACGTCTCCATCACGTAACTGTAGGACTTGCCCAAGCGTTAACTGCTTGCGCACAAATTCAATCTGTAGATCCAGCTCCGCCTCCTGCATCTCGCTGTTTAGCGACTGGATCCAGCGCTTATCTACCTCCGAACGATCTGCCATAGTACCTGCAGTGAGCTGATCACGAACGGGTTCTACCATACCGTACGGCAAACAAATCTGTAGGGACCCAGATCCTGATTCCAGTTCCACCAAGAACTCTGTGGTAATCACCACTTCTGTCGGTGTAGCAATATTCACGAATTGCGGGTTTACCTCTGCACGCTGCGACTCTGGAGCTAAATCAATCACCGGTTTCCATGCAGCCTTAAAGTCTTGCATCGCCATCCCCAGCAATTTGTTGATGATTCTTGACTCCAATGGGGTAAAGTCTCTTCCTTCGATGCGTGCATGAAAGCGCCCATCACCGCCAAAATAATTATCGATCACAGCAAATATCAAGCGCGGGTCAAACACAAAAAGGCAGCTGCCACGCAGCGGTTTTAATAAAACAATATTGATATTACTGGGCACCACCAGACCACGGATAAATTCGCTATATTTGACCAGCTTCACTGCACCAATGGAGATTTCCGCACTGCGACGCAGAAAGTTGAATAAACTTACTCGCCACAAACGGGCAAATCGCTCATTCATTACCTCAAGGGTCGGCATACGTCCGCGCACGATACGATCCTGATTTGCCAGGTCATATAGGCGTACCCCACCTTCCTCTACCTCCGTATCTTCGGGAGAAAGATCCACCTCCCCTTCGTTCATCCCCTGAAAGAGTGCGTCGACTTCATCCTGACTCAATATTTGCTGACTCATAAGCGCATCCCTACACAAAAGTACTCAGCAAACCTTGATGCATTGCCACTGCAGTCGGCCCGGAAAGTAACGGAGCAACCCCATCCACCAGCTTTTCATCAGGTTCCCCTGCCGCGCGTTCATCCCGCCGCTCACCGGCCGACCCAGACCAACCAGAACCCACACTCGCCTGACCGAGATTCAAACCCATGGCCGCAAAATTTTGCTGCAATTGCGGTACCGCCGCAGTGATTGCCGCGCGAACTTCCGCATGGGCAGACAAGAACATTGCCGAGGCTTGGCCGTTTTGCCCCAACTCCAACTGCACCACCAAAGGACCGAGATGCTCGGGGTGGATGTGGATGATCGCCTGCTGTACACCGCCTTGGCTCATCCATTGCACACTTTGCCCAAGCGCCTGCCCCCACGCGGGCTGCTCTTGCAGCGACGGTGCAAGTTGTAGTTGCGCCGGACTCGCGATATTGCCCGAAACTTGCGGCATCTGCAGGATTCCCACGAGATTAGTTGCATTAGGCAAAGTGCTGCTGTTGGGGGCAAGCGATTTCGGCTTATCAATGACGCCTAGCCCGTTTGGGGAGTTAGTCGTCATAGCTGCCGCTAGTAGTGGCCGAAATGAGCTGATAGTGGCGGGGCTGTTTGTTTGCATCGTCTCAATGGAACCCTGATCGACGCGGGAACCGCGATTTCTAAGCGCGTCGCGCAGCAATCCCCCTGTTAGTGACGATTTTTCGCCGTCTGCTGGAGATCCTTTCTGCGCTTCAGGAGCAGTTTCTGGAGTGCTCATACCCCAAGCGAAAACCGGTAAAACTGCACTGGCACCGGCCCCTGCATCCGTAGTGTCCTTGCCATCTTTTACACTGCGTTTAGTTGCTGCTGCCGAAACCGCCTGATCTGCGCTTTTTTGTACCGACCCAACTCCCCATGCAGGGACGCCAACTAGTAACCCTGCTTGCTGCCCCTGCGCGCCGGTCAAAGGAGAGTCTTTACCCACTTCGCGCGCATTTGCAGCGAGCGCGCTTGGATCTTTGCGGGCCTCTGATGGGCTTGCTGACTTGTTCTGTGGCGCAGCAGTGCTAGCCTCCGGAGTTTTCTCCTGCACCTGCTTTACATCGCCGCGCACGTGCGGCTGATTCGCTGTGCCAGTCTTCCCAGCACTCGCGGACACTTGTTCATTGCCTGAGCTCTCCCCCATGGCAGTGCTTTTCTCAGAGTGCTGCGACAAAACCTGGGCAAAGCCAGAATCGGCATTACTTGGACTCGCATCCGATTTGGCGCTTGCCGACACGGCATGCTCTGGGGCTGCCAGACCATTTACAGGAAGCATACTCATACGCCAGTCTCCGCTATCAATGCCTGATACTCAGCAAGAATCGATCCAACTAGAAACTCGTGCGCATCTGCACCGCGCGCGATGCCCAAGCATCCATCTCTTTTTGCATCTTTTTCAATTCTGCCAGCTGCTTTTCGCTGTCCAGACGTTGCAACAAACGCGTAAAACCCTGTTCCCTTGCCTTTGCGTTGCGCCATTGCTCTTGCAAGATCTGCAGGCGCTGCTCTTGTTCTCGTATCAATTGACCTTGTTGCTGCAGCACTGCCGCCAACTGCTGCAGGAAGCCACGCCAACGTAATACATCAGCACCGGCAATTCCCGAGCTTTCCCGTGCGGCAGACTCTTGCCGATATTGGCGCAGGTACTCCTGAAGCAAGGCATATTTTTCCTGCAGCTGAGCGAGAAGCTGCTGTTGTGCAAGTAGAGAACGGCGCAAATCCTGTTCGCGCATGCCCGCCATATCTTGCAGATAACGTACCGTTTGCTCGCGACTCATGCCTCAGACCCTATTGCAGACGTTGCCAGACCATCGTTGATCAGGGCAGTCAGTTCTTGCCGGGCTTGCGGCAGCGACACCGACTCGTGTTGACTCTGACAAAGAAATTTTTCTATCTGGGGATACAGTTGTACGGCTTGGTCCAACACTGGGTCCATCCCCGGAGCATAGGCACCTACCGCAATGAGATCCCGTTGCTCGCGATAGCGACCATAGAGGCGCTTCAAGCGCTGCATCGCCTGAACTTGCTGCGTCGGGCTGATGTTTGGCATCACGCGACTGATGGAAGATTCGAGATCGATGGCAGGGTAGTGTCCCTGCTCTGCCAGCGCGCGCGACAAAACGATGTGTCCATCGAGGACCGCACGGGCATTGTCGGCGATGGGGTCTTGTTGATCATCGCCCTCCATCAAAACCGTATAGAACGCAGTGATGCTACCCCCCCCTACATCGCCATTCCCCGCGCGCTCCACTAAGGCCGGCAAACGAGCGAATACTGACGGTGGATATCCACGGACCGCTGGTGGCTCACCCACCGCCAAAGCAATCTCGCGTTGCGCCATGGCATAGCGCGTCAGCGAATCCATCAATAACAGCACATGCTGCCCACGATCACGGTAATATTCGGCAATGGCCGTGCTCAGATGCGCGCCGCGGATGCGGGTTAGGGCGGGAGCATCTGCGGGAGCCGCGACGACTACGGAGCGGCGGCGACCTTCCTCACCCAGAATGTCTTCGATGAATTCTTTAACCTCGCGCCCACGTTCGCCAATCAGCCCAACGACAATGACGTCGGCCTCAGTATTACGCGCCATCATCCCCAAGAGCACGCTTTTGCCCACACCACTACCGGCAAAAAGACCCATGCGTGCGCCACGGCCAACCGTAAACAGGGCATTGATCGCGCGCACTCCCACATCCAGGGTCTGCCGGATAGGCGTTCGGTTCAGGGGATTGATCGCTTTCCCCGTCAGCGAGACCGGCTCAGCGTCGGTAATCGGTCCGAGTCCATCAAGAGGTAGCCCTTGTCCGTCGACTACCCGCCCGAGCATGGCAAGACTGGCGACGCCTTGCGCCTCTCCGGCCAAGGGCTGGACGCGCGCACCGGGTGCAACTCCGTGCAAATCGCCCGCTGCCATCAGTTGCAGGCGCTCATCCTGAAAACCAACAACCTCCGCATCTACCGAACGACCATTGGCCGCACGCACCTGGCAGCGCGTACCGATACCAGCCTCGAGTCCCTCGGCTTCCAAAACCAAGCCGACGATACGCAGTAGGCGACCACTGGGCAGCAGTGGCGCGAAGCTGTCTGGCAAACGTTTGCGCACCTGGCGAAGATGTGTCTCCCAGCGATCCTGCGCTAACGATTCCAAACTCAAGCCTCGATCCCGGCAAACAGGGTTTCCAATACTTGGCGCCAGCGCGTCGCCAGACGCAGGTCAAGCTCGGTCGCGGCGCCCGCGGAACGTTCCCGCCAGCGACGGTCAGGACGCAAGGAGTCGTGATCCAGACCGGCCTGCAATACCAGCGAGCCCTGCTCCAGCGTTTCATCTGGCGCGAAAACAACGCCCATGTTGCCAAGCTCGGGAAGCTGCTCTTCGATGAGCTCACAGTCCTTCGGATGCAAGCGTAAGATCGGCGCTTCGCTACCGATCGGCACCACCGCCAGCGCCTGGCGTACAAGCGGTAGAATGAGTTCTGGACGCGTCTGCACCTCCTGCCGAATCACCTGTTTTGCAAGTTCCAAAGCCAAAGCGAGCAAGGCCTGCTCCACCCCATCGCTCAACTGCTGTATCGGCGCGGCCAGTTGTGCAGCAAGACGCTGGAAGCCTTGGATATCAACCCTGGCCGCTTGCAAGCCCTCTTCGCGTCCTGCGACATAGCCTTCCTCCCGCCCACGCTGCCGGCCCTCTTCTTCAGCGTGGGCGACCATCTGTTGCAGTGCTTCGGCCGTCGGCAGACGCACGTCCTGTACTGCGATCTCCTCGCCGGGCTCTACTATCGACGGGCTTTCTTCTGCTACCAGATCGAATGGAGTATCGGTACAGCGTACTTGCGGCATGCGCCAAGCCCGCAAATTGGCAATGTCCTCGCGTTGGATGATTTCGGCGTCGGGCATTTACACGAGCTCCTCACCGCCGCCGCTCAAGTTGATTTGACCAGCCGCATCAAGACGCTGAGCGACCTGCAGTATCGATTTTTGCGCCGCCTCTACCTCGCTCAAGCGCACCGGGCCCTTGGCATCCAAGTCGTCCCGCAACATTTCGGCAGCGCGTTTGGACATGTTGGAAAAGAATTTTTCGCGCAACGGCGCCGGTGCACCCTTCAGGGCAACGACCAATCCATCCGATGGCACCTCACGCAAGAGGGTCTGTAGGCTCCGATCGTCGAGTTTCGCCAGATCATCAAAAACAAACATCTTTTCTTGCACCTTCTCCGCCAACTCGGGTTCGGATTCTCGAATCTGGTCAAGGATACTGCCGGAGCGGCTGGTTTCCAGGCGGTTGAGAATCTCCGCCGCCGCCTTGGGCCCGCCCAGAATGGCCACCTGGAGGGACTGGGAATCCCCAGTGATTTGTTCTTCTAAGATCTCATTGAGCTCGCGAATGGCGCCCGGCTGCACGGTTTCCAAACTGGCAAGGCGCATCATCGCTTCGCCAATCGTCCGCTCAGGTAAAAAATGGATTACTTCGCTAGCTTGCTCGGGTTCCATGTAGGCCAATATCATGGCGAGCACTTGGGGATGCTCTAGCTTGATCAAATCTGCCACAGATCGGGCATCCATCCATTTCAGATTTTCCAGTCCGTTGGCTTCACCGCCATGCAGGATGCGGTCTATGATCGAACCCGCTTTGTCACCCAAGGCCTTGGTGAGCATGCCGCGAATGTATTGGTCGCTCCCGACCCCCAGTGAGGTCTGATGCTCAAGGCGTGCACGAAAATCAGAGAGTACGGTGCGCGCCTGATTGGTGCTGACCTGCGCCATCTTTGCCATAGTTGCGCCAAGCTTTTGCACTTCCCGCGGACCCAAATGACGCATCACCTCGGCGGCTTCATCCTCACCCAGACTGAGGAGGAGAATCGCGCTGCGCTCCATACCATTCAGATCAGCTTCCGTGCTCACCGTTCAACCATTCCTTTACCACCTGGGCGGCCCGGGCTGGATCTTGCATCACTAGCTGCCGAGCCACATACAAATCTGCCTTGAGGGGATCTGCAGGGAGTTCTATATCCCCCTCCTCCGCTGCATTCGTCGCCACCCGCCCACGTCCGGCACTATATCCTTGCGTTTCCTGATCCTGGTTGGCAGAAGCCACTGACGCAATTTGCGCACGTTCCTGCCGTTCCCGCAGCAGACGCAAGATCGGTTTGATTAGCCCTAGGAAGAGCAGGAAGGCAAGCAAGAGGATCGCGAGATAGCGCAGGACACCATGGGCAAGACTGAGAAACCACGGCTGCTGCCACCACGGCAAGTTGACGCTGATCTGACTGCTGGCGAAGGGCATCTGCACCACTTTGACTGAGTCGCCGCGCTTGGCATCGTAGCCGATCGCCTCTTCTACCAATTGCTGTATCTGCTGAATTTGCGCCGCAGGAAGCGCAGAGAACTGTTTGTCGTCACCACCTGGAACCGGCTTTTCGTCGATCAGCACGGCTACCGAAACACGCTTCACACTACCGACGGGGCTGACGGTATGGGTAATGGTCTTATCGACGTCGTAATTGGTCGTCGTATCGTTACTGCTTTGCGTCGGCGCCAAGCTTTTCAGGGTCGGCGCCAGGGCAATCAGCCCCGCGGGCGAAAGGGTGGATACGGCGGGTGCGGTGAGGGGGGCAATAGCCACCCCAGGAGGCTGATTAGAAAGCGCCCCAGGCACACCATACGGCCCACCACCGCCGTTGCTACTGCTACTATGTATCTGCTGACTCAGCACCTGATTCTTGCCATAGGTCACTGAGCTGCTCTCGCTCTTGGAAAAATCGATGTCCGCAGATACCGCGACATGCACCCCACTACTCCCGATAATGGGGGAGATGATCGCCTCTATGCGCTTTTGATATTGCGCATCGATACCTTGTTGGTAGGCGAATTGCGCCGGCTGAAGACCTAGCGTCTGGTTGGCATTACTGCTAAGTAAATTGCCATGCTGATCGACTACAGTAACATTTTTGTCTTCCAGGCCTGGCACGCTGGCGGCAACCAGATGGACGATACCCGCCACCTGGGCGGCAGAAAGTTGCCGTCCTGGATACATGGTCAGCATCACCGAGGCGGTTGGTTTTTGCTCTTGGTCGAGGAACACTGACGGTTTGGGAATGGCTAGTTGTACCCGCGCATGCTCTACCTCTCCCAACGAGGAAATTGTGCGTTCGAGGGATCCTTCTAGAGCACGTTGGTAATTGACATGCTCGACGAAGTCACTGGTACCCATCGGCTCATGGTCCAGCAACTCGAAGCCGACGCCGTCACCATGCGGCAAGCCTACTGCCGCCAGCTTCATACGTGTGCTGTACACCACATCGCTAGGAACGGTAATAACCGTGCCACCATCAGTAATACGAAAGGGGACATTCAGCTTCTGCAGCTGGGCAATGACCTGTCCACCGTCGCGGTTGGAGAGTCCTGCGTAAAGCACCTGATAATTGGAAGAGCCATGCCACAATGCCGCCACAAAGAGTACGGCAACAACGGCAGCTACCGCGACGAGGACAGCGAAACGACGATTGGCTGGCAAGTCCTGCCAGCGTTGCTGCCACTGGCGCAGGTCGAGGCGCGCAGTAGGCGAGCTTAGGGCTTCATCGGCCATATGGCATTAACCCTTTGCACTCAGGCAGAGATATTCATGATGTCCTGGTAGGCAGAAACTAACTTGTTGCGTACCTGGAGCATCGTCTGAAAGGAAAGATCGGCCTTCTGTGAGGCGACCATCACCTGACTCAAGCTTACCCCAGGATCACCACTGGCAAATTGGTTTTGCAGATTGTTGGCGGACTCTTGCTGGGTGTTGACGCCATCCACCATCTGTTTGAGCGTGTTGGCAAAGTCACCCACCCCGCCGTTATTGGCGGTGTTGTTTTTCAGCCCCTGCGCCTGTTCATTCAGGGCGCGCAGTTGGCTGAGGAGGCTATCTAGCGACTCTACACTACTCATGACCATATCCTTCCTGGGAATGCTTTCCCAACATGAAGCAATATCCAGGCCAAACTATCCAAGATCGAACCCCATCTCGCGCAATCGCTGTAGCTTGTGGCGTAAGGTACGCGCACTAATTCCCAGCAAACGTGCCGCCTCAGCACGCGAACCACCCGATTTTGCGAGGGCGTCGACAATCAGCTCGCGTTCATATTGCCCCTTTTGCTCGCCCAATGCCAATTCCACGTCGGACGGCTGCGGCGGTACGTCTGCCGCCGTATTCCCCACAAGTGTACCTGGCAAGTCGAGATCCAGCGCCTGTATCTCGTCACCATCCGCCAAAATCAAGGCGCGCTGCATGGCGTTCTGTAGCTCGCGCACATTGCCCGGCCAGTCGTAGGCCAACAGGACCTGTTCTGCCCTAGGCGCCAAGGAACGTGGGTTCAGCCCCAAGCTACTGGCTGCTTCTCGTAATAGATGCTGGGCGAGGGGGAGGATGTCCTCGCGCCGCTCGCGCAGGGTGGGGATCTGTAAAGGGAAGACCTGCAGCCGGTAATAGAGATCAGAGCGGAACTGTCCACTCTTGACCGCAGCATCCAGATCGCGATTACTGGTAGCAACTACACGAATGTTTAGAGGGATCGTCCGCTGCCCCCCCACCCGTTCCAGTTCCCGCTCCTGCAGCACCCGCAGCAACTTCGCTTGCAACGGCAAGGGCATTTCGGTCACCTCATCGAGGAGCAAGGTGCCGCCCTGGGCCTGTTCAAACTTTCCGGCACTCGCCTGGGTAGCACCGGTAAAGGCGCCTTTTTCATGGCCAAAGAGGGTCGCTTCCAGCAACGTTTCGGGGATCGCGGCGCAATTGACGGCGACAAATGGACTCTTGGCGCGTGGGCTGTGCTGGTGCAGATAACGCGCCAACACCTCCTTACCCACGCCACTCTCACCGCTCAGCAAGACGGTGGCATCACTCTGGGCAACTTTGGCGGCACGCTCCAAACAGCGCCGCATGCTCGGCGCCTCAGCGATTAAATCACCGTCTTGGCCGGTACGAGGCAGGAGATGTTTCTTCAGTTTCTCTTGCAGGCTCACCATCTCGAAGGGTTTCACCAAATAGTCCACAGCCCCGCCCTGCAACGCCCGCACCGCTTCCTCAATCGTTCCCCAAGCGGTCATCATCAACACCGGTGGCGCATGGCGGCGCTCGCGCAGTGCCGCCAGCAGGCCGTAACCATCAAGTGGTTGCATCTGGACATCGCTGAGGATCAAATCGGCGGGGAAGCTGGACAATTGCGCCAAGGCCGCCTTGCCATCGCTCGCGTGGCACAGTTGATAACCAAGGTCGGACAGGGCCTCTTGCAGGACCTCGGCAAAGTCTGGGTCGTCTTCCACCAGCAAAATGCGCTGTAACACGCGGGCCTGGCTCATCTGCGCTCCGGTCGGCTAGCGAGAGGCTCGGGGAATGTAGCTAGCGGGACTTGGAGCACGAAGCTGGCACCAGGCTTGGCATCCTCCACACACAGTTCACCGCCCATGCCGGTGGCGAAATTGCGCGCAATGCTCAAGCCCAACCCTGTACCTTCGCGCCGTCCGCTCACAAAGGGCTGAAAAATGCGCTCCCGTTCAGCCTCCGGCACCCCCGGCCCACAATCCGAAACACGCAAGATCCATAGATTGCCGCTGCGCTCACCAACGGCATGCACAACAGTGGAAGCAGGGGAAAAATTCAGGGCATTTTGCAGCAGATTACCAATCACGCTGACCCATACATCTGCCGTTCCCGTCAAAATCCAGTCATCATCCCCAAGACGCAAATCCAGATCGACACTTTTTTGACGATACAGAGGAGTAAAGACCCTCTCCAACCCTGCGGAGAGATCTGCCAAGCGTACAGCGCTACCCTCTCCCGGCATGCTGCCACGCAAAAACTGTAGCATGGCGTCGATAATTCCCTGCAAATGGCGTAATCGATCCAGGGCGCGTTGTTGCTGTCGCTGAAAATGCGCGACATCTCGCTCCGGTTGCAATTGCCCAACCGCGAGCAACGCGGTTGCCAAGGGAGTGCGCAACTGATGTGCGAGCCCGGCCATGGTTTCGCCCAGGGCCGCCAAGCGCTCGCGCCGTTGGCTCGTGGCTTCACGCTCGCGCGCGGCGGTGACGTCCTGCAAGAGCAAAATTTTTCCGCCCTCCCCCGCGAGCGGCGTGACCGCAATGGCTAGGCGTCGGCGGCCGGCAGCATCTGGCAAAAGACACTCCGCCCCACCTTCCTGAATCGCTAAGCCCGGCAACTCAGGCCAAGTCCAGCCTAATTCCTGGGTATTCAGCAGACGCTCTGCGGCGGGATTCATCTGCAAGATTTGCCCCTGTGGATCCAGGAGCAGGACCGCACCGGGCAACATCTCCAGGAGCATCGCCAAGCGCTGCCCCAAGGTCTCCTTGGCCAGAAGCTCTTCGCGCAAACGCTGATTCGCTGCCGCCAGTTCGCCGTTGAGGCGGTGTACTTCTGCCTGCAGGGTGCCATAGGCATCACTCAGCTCGCGCGAGGCGGTATTGAAGAGCTCGAAGGCCTCGAGCAGGCGGGCGGCATCTTGCGGATCAGGATTGCCGGGCACCAAACCGTTACTCTCTACCCGGCTGAATGGCGTATTTGCGTAACTTTTCTACCAGGGTCGTGCGCCGTAAACCAAGGCGTTCGGCGGCCCGCGCCACCACCTGATCACAGAGCTCTAAGGCCTGTAGAATAAGCTTGCGTTCGATGTCTTCTAGATAATTCTTGAGGTCAAAAGGGCCATCTGGCAAATAATGGGAAACACCGACAGCTTCTTCATCAGGTTGCACCTCCTCATCATCCGTTGCCCACACGCCGCGCAGCGCATCACCTTCATGATCTACGCAATCTGGCCCGCGGCTCATGTGCAAGGGAAGATCATCCAACTGCACCTCTTCCCCCGTCCGCAAAATACTGAGCCGCTCCACCAAATTCTGTAGCTCGCGCACATTCCCTGGCCAGGAATGCTCACTCAGCACCTGTTTTACCTGAGTAGACAACACAAAAGGTGCAAAGCCATCTTTTTGCCGCTGCTCCAGGAAATGTTCCAGTAACAGGAAGAGATCGCTGCCACGCTGACGCAGAGGCGGCAGCTCTACGGGAAAGACATTCAGGCGATAATAGAGATCTTCCCGGAACAGTCCCTCGCGAATCCGTGCCTCCAGGTCGCGGTGCGTCGCTGCGACAATACGCACATTGGCATCGCGTGGCTTGCTCCCTCCCACCCTCTCGTATTGATGCTCTTGCAGCACGCGCAATAGTTTCACCTGCATCGGCGGGGTCATTTCTGCGACTTCATCCAAAAACAGGGTTCCGCCCTCCGCCAACTCGAAACGCCCCTTACGCGTCAGCAAGGCCCCAGTAAATGAGCCTTTTTCGTGACCAAAGAGTTCACTTTCCATCAGCTCTGGCGGGATCGCACCACAGTTGATCGCCACGAAGGGGCCAGCCGCGCGAGAGGAGTGCTGATGCAAGCACTGCGCGACCACTTCCTTGCCGCTTCCAGACTCCCCCAGGATCAATACGGTGGTGTCGGTTGCAGCAACTTTGCCAAGCAGCCGGGTAGCACTGCATAAGATCTCACTACGGCCAATTAGGCCACAGCTCTCGCGCGACAGGGCGCGACGATCTGCATAGTTGTTGGGCGCGGCATTTTCGACAACGCTTTCCATTATTCCCTTCTCGTCTGGGGGGCCGACAAGTTTTCCCGTAGCCTGGCGACTTCTCGCCGATGATGACGAAAGATTAGTCGATCAAGCATTTCTTGCACGTTGGGGCTCAGTTGAAAATGCAAACGCCAGACCGCTAATACAGGATCTGTGGTAATTTTCTCGAATCTCTCGCTAGGCAAGAGGAGCGGCAAGGCCAAACGCGGATGCAGAAAAATGGCTGCATAAACTGGAGAATCCGGCGCTTTCCAGTCTCCGCCCATGGTGATTTGTAAAGAATCGCTGTGCAATTCGCAGGGGTATTGCGTAGGCAACGGTTCTTGCGCACGGATTCCGGCGCTTAATAGGGTGAGCAGAAGATCGGTTTTGATTTGCAGATGTGCGAGCGCGGAGCGGTCATCTTCATCGGCATTACTTGCTTCTTCATCCCAAACTAACAAGGCGCGCAACAAGATACGGTTATCGCCCATGAAGTTAGCAAATTCTTCTTCTTGGCCCGACCACGGGCGAATTTCAACGGGCAGTTTGGCGGTTATGGCGACCCCTGGTCCATCCATGTTCTCTCTCCGGTTTGGAGAGAGAATAGAACCTTAGCTACGTTCGAGCAAACCCCGCCAGGCATCACGCAGGTCTTCGATTACTGGCCGGCAACTCGCCAAGGCATCGAGATCATCAAAAATATTGGCTAAGGCCAGCTTTTCGAGAACGAAGCGATACAGACCCTCGAGGTTTTTCGCGATTTCGCCGCCACGCTCGTAATTGATGCTCGCGAGTAAGTGCGCGGTCAATTGGTAGGCCTTGTCCATAGATTCTGCCTTGGCAGAAATTTGCCCTTCACGAATGGCAAGATCGGCGCGCCGAAGGTATTCCAGTATTCCTTCCAGCCCTAGCAACACCAATCGATCGGTGGAAACCCCCTGCTGACCGACCTGTCGGTAGGCCTGCACTGCACTCAGTACTGCTGCCATACTCTGCTACCCCCCTGTACTGGAAGAAGAACTGCTGGAAGTGCTGCTATAGAAGGCGTTGAGGTACTGGCTCGTCGACTGCAGCGAGGATAGTTGCGTCTGCATGGCAGCAAATTGCTGCTGCAACAATGCAGTTTGATTACTCGCCGACTGTTGCAAGGTGGCAATCTGGGCGTTCAAGCCACCAATGGTGGAGTTGATGCCATTCTGCGCTGCGCTGATAAAACCATTCTGCGAACTCAACGCCTGGGTCAGCAGGCTATTCATCTGTTGATAGAGCCCCTGACTGAGGGAAACCGTACCCAGGTTGCCGGTGCTGTCGCCCAAGACCTGGATTTGCAGCCCCAAGGCATTGCCGGGCCCCGTTACGGTCAGATTCTGCCCACTGCCGCTGGCAATCTGCCCATTGACCGTACCGGCGACATTGGTTCCAGAAGCCGCCAGCGTGCTGGTGCCAATACCTGTGCCTCCCGACGCGACATTGGAAACGACGCTAAAGCTCTGCGCCGAGCCATATCCGGCAGACTGCAATTCCAGCTTGCCGTTGTCATTACTGGCCGTAACACCCGTCATGCCACTCTGTTGCAGGGTCGCGTTGATGGTATTCACCACCGCGCTCAGGCTGCTACCCGAACTCAGGGACACGACCACCGACTGCGAGCCCGAGCCGAAGGTCAGACTCTCGCTCTGCGTCAGGCCACTACCGGGGAAAGCGGAACTGGAAATGATCTGCGCCTGGCTTGCCGCCTGAGAAATATTGATGGCATAGGTACCCGCTTGGGTAGAGCCACTGGCGCTGACATATTGCACACTGCTGTTGCTAGTTTGGCCGGTCTGGCCAAAAAGCCCCACCACGTCCTGGTAGTCGGCAGCCAGCGCCGTTTGCAAGGTACCGGTGTTGAGGTTGATGGTACCGCTGCTGCTCAAGCCCAGACCTACGGAACCAAGCGAATTATAAGAAGCGCTGGAACTGAGTCCCACTGCTGGGTCACTAACCAGGTTCAGGAGCTGGGTACGCAGGCCATTGACCGCTGCATTGCCGAGCAGCGGCCCGCCCGAGCCGGCCTGGGCATTGTAGGCGGTGAGTTGGTTGATGGTGCCCATGGTCTTATTGAAAGCGCTGACAAAACTCTGCACCGTGGTCACAAAGCCCGAGTTGCTGGCATTCACCTGCAAGGTGGTGCTGCCACTCGTCGCTTGCAATAGATTGAGAGAGACCCCGGGAATCGCCCCGGAGATGCTATTGGTGGCACTGGTGACCGGCAGACCGTTGATGCTCACCCCGGCGTTCTGCGCCGTCTGACTCAGGCTCATGCCCCCCGACGCGCCGCTGCTGTAGCTCAGGCTTGCGAGCGATCCCGTTGCACCGCTTGCTGACACTGTGAAGGACTGATTGGCTCCGGTATTAGTACCGGTAAGGGTGAGGCGATACCCGGTGCCATCGTAGATTACCCCGGCGTTGACCCCAGCATTGGCGCTATTGATCGCCTGTGCGATGCCGTCCAGGGTGTCGTTATTGTTGCTGATGGAAATATTCTGTACCGCGCCGCTACCGACCTGGATCTGCAGAGTGCCGGTACCCACCCCACTACTGGTGCTGGCAAAGTTATTGGAGTACACACTCTGCGCCTGGGCGAGAACGATATTGCTCAGGTTGTAGCTGCCCTGCTGGGCATTGGCGCTCGCCGTAGCCGAGGCCAAGGAACTGTTTGCAACCGAGGCACTACGGTTATTGGTGCTGCCAATGTTCTGCAACGATCCAAGAGCGGATTGCAGACTGGAAAGGCTGCTCTGCAAGGTGCCCCAGGCGCTCAGGGTAGTTTGCTGGGTCTGTTCCTGGTTTTGCAGCAGGGTGATCGGTGCCTGGTAGGCGGCGCTGAGATTCGTGATCAGACTTTGAACATCGATGCCACTCACCAAGCCAGAAAGAGACGTAGACATGCAATGCTCCTTACAGTTTTTGCTGCAATAGATTACCGAGTTGGGAAGACGATTCTGCTGCCTTCGTTACCTGTTCGGCGGGTACGTAGTATGAAAAAAATACCTGGTTGGTCACTTTATCCGACAATTTAATTAGTACCTGATTGGGATGATCGCCATTCGGATCCAACCCAACTTCTAAGGAATAGGATGGCTGCGACTTTGCCACTTTGCCCTGCAATTTTTGTATGGATTTTTGCATCTGCACTGTCGAGATTGTGCCAGAGGCTTGCGTCGCTTTGTCGCTGGCAGCAGCAGAGTTGCTCACCGGAGACTGGCTCGTGCCACCAACAGCGGCAGGCAAGACGCCTGTATCTTTCGCTGCACTACCAATTTGTGCACTGAGACCTGGACTATCCATAGCTATTTACCTCCTGCCAAAAACCTCCCGGGCGTCCCCGGGAGGCGAAAGCACCAATCCGTTACGGCACGAGCTTGAGGTAGCTCTGCTGCAAGGAGTTTTCCTGCGCCAGGGTGGAGATACCCGCCTGTTGCAAGATCTGGTACTTGGTCAACTGCGAGGTCGCCTGGGCGATGTTCGCGTCCTGCACCGTAGACTGCGCCGACTGCAGGTTGGTCGCCGTCGTTTGGTCGTTGCTGACCGAGGCCTGCACCCGGTTCTGAATAGCACCCAGGGCACCATTCTGCTGGTTCAGGTAGTTGATGGCCTGATCGATGATACCGATGGCCTGCTGTGCACCTGCTGCCGTGCTGACGTTGACGTTGGAGATGGCAGAGCCACTGAGGGTAGCCGCCTGCGCGCTAAAGCCAATACCACTGGCGTTACCGATGGCGTATGAAGATGCCGACTCAAACTGCACGGCGCCTTGGATCAGCATACTACCGGTTCCAGAACTCAACGCCGCACCTACGTTAACTGCTGAGCCAGTAGCATTACTCACAGTCTGCAGTTGTGCCGTCGAACCAGAGGAAAGGCCCGTGGCACCCGTACCGGTTCCCGCTTGAATCACAATATTGTGCCCCTGACTTTGGGTCAGCACCAATTCCTGCGTGCCATTTACAGTTTGCGTACTGGCAGAAACACCGGTAATCGCCGCCTGGTTATTGATCGCGGTCACCATGGAGCTCAGGTCCAAACTTCCACCAGCACCACTGCTGATGGTGGCAGCAATATTGACAGAGTTCGTTGGTGAACCACTGGAGCCGTTGCTTAACGAAAAGCTGATGCTCCCGGTAGTCTTTACCGTAAAGGCAACGCTAGTATATGCTTGAGCGGACACCCCGGTTTGTGCCGACACGCCATTCACGCTCTGGGCCAAACTATAAGCAGATTCCGTTTTGCTGGATACAGCAACAGCCGCTGAACCTACGGAACCCGAAACGCCCAAGGTGTTTGCAGCAAAATTACCCGCACCACCCGTTCCAGATGTGGCGCCGGCGCTCATGGTAAAGGCACCGCCTGCCGCAAAACCACCATCAATAAATGCACCACTGCTACTCGAGTAAGCACCACCAGCTTGGCTCGTCACCGTAGTAGAATAATTTCCCATCGCATTAGTCTGGGTGTTACCCACTGCCACATTGATGGTCTGGTTGGCATTCGCACCCACCTGGAAGGCCGCGCCGGCGAAGGTACCGTCCAGGATATTCTGACCGTTGAACTGGGTCTGGGTGGCGATGGTCTGCACCTGTGCCAGCAACTGACTCACGACGCCCTGCAAGGCTTGACGGTCGGAAGTAGTGTTGGAGGCGTTGGCCGACTGTACCGCCGTGGTACGAATCTGCTGCAACAAGCTGGTCTGGTTCTGGATGGCGCCGGTAGCGGTCTGGATCAAAGACACGCCCTGGTTACCGTTGGAAACCGCCTGATTCAGACCGTTGATCTGGGTCTGAAAGCGCTGGGCGATGGCGTAACCCGCCGGATTGTCTTGCGGGCCGTTGATGCTTTTGCCCGTAGACAACTGCTGCAAGTAGGTATTCAAGCTGCCCTGGGTACTATTCAGGGAGTTCAGGGTGTTCAACGCACCCACGTTGGTGTTGATGATTCCTGCAATAGCCATGAGAAAACTCCTTTCTTAGGGTCCAATTCGGCATCCATGCCGGTGTGGGATCCGTCCCACAGTTTCCTTAACGGCACCCTGCAGAAAAACTTGAATTTGTATATGGCCGACATGAGCCATCGATCAGCGAGAAAAGTGGCTTGCCTATCGCTGGTAGACTCCGAACAGGTCTACGCACGCCTGTTCAGTCGTGATGGCGACACTTGGCGCGAGCAAGTCCTGGACCCCGAAGACGTCGTTCAGATCGATTGTGGAGGCTTGGCCATTCATCTTTCCCTGGACGATTTCTATGAAGATACCGGCCTACTGGTCGCGTCACGGTAACCAGGCCGCCAGCCAGTCGTCCAAGCGATTTTCCAGCATCCAATGGGCACGGATCTGTTCGCGTAACTGATCACCTGCCGCGGCCAAAGCCTGCCGGTCGGCAATCGCCTCCCGAATCGCCTTGATCCAATCGCGGTAGCGGTTGTTCACCCGCGTCACCGGAAGGCCTCCCTGATAGGGGAAAACATCCGAGCAAATCACTGGATAGCCCAAAATTCCGTATTCCAGAATGCGTAAATGGCTTTTTGCGTCGTTGAAGGCATTATCCTCCAGGGGCGCGATGGCCAAATCCAGGTCGAGGCTGGCGAGCTTGACGGGATATTGCGGCAGCGGCACCCCGGTGTGAAATTCCCGCACGTAGGGCTTGAGGGCATCCGGGCATAGACCGAAGAAAACCCAGTCCACTTCTTCGGCCAAATCGCGTATGACGTCCGCCACCATCTCCAGATCGCCGGTATGCCCTACCCCACCGGCCCATCCCACGCGGGGTTTCGCCGTTCCGCGCCGCTGCGGTTGTAAAGCACCCCAAACGGCATCTTCAATACAGTTGGGCTGCACGCGAACCTCATCCGAAAAACCCTGGTACGCCTTGGCCAGTGGTTCCGTCGCCACCACCAGACGATTACAAAGGCCCGCAGCCTTTCGGAAACGCTTGGCGATATCTTTATGGATATGTGCCTTGTGCAGGCTCTTGACCGGCAGGTTGGTAATCAGGTCGTCGATCTCGAAGACGCGGAATGGCTTGCTCAAAGCCTTGTGCCGCTCCAGGGCCTCAATCTGGGGCCACTCCATCTGCCGCTGCACGACGATACTGTCGGGCGCCATGCGTTCCATCTCGGCGGCATCGAAGATGCGCATGGTCTCCCAGCCCTGCACCCGCCCGGCGCGATTCAGCGCGCGCATGGGGCTGATGATGCGATACTCACCACAGCCTTCGCGGTCGGCAGGATGCACCAGAATCCGTGGGCGAGGCCGCCAATCCGGATCCCAAGTCAGCGCTGCCTCACCCTCGATGAGGAAATCCGTGCTCGCCAAACTGAGTTGACGGTTGTACGCCGGATCAAAGGCCAGTTGCGGCAGCCATTTCCGGTAGAAAGCCATCTTTTCGCCGGCAAAGCGCTTTTCTTTTTCGGGACTGGGCTTGTTTTCGACTTCAGCGCGCTGGCTGGCAGAGCCCTCGTGCAAAAGCATCGCCCAGGGGGTATAGACAATTTTCCGTCCGCTTTCGCGCACCCTCAGGCAAAGATCAATGTCGTTGTAGGACACCTGAAACTGTTTTTCGTCGAGGGCGCCGACCTCTTCATACAACGATTTGCGAATCAACAGACAGGCTCCGGTCACCGCCGAGAGATCTTGCGTCAGCATCGCACGACCGAAATACCCACGATAGTCGGCTGGCTGGCCAATAAACGCATGCTCGGCCGGACCGCGCATACCGAGAATGACGCCTGCATGCTGAATTTTGCTATCCGGAAAGAGCAGTTTGGCCCCAACAATACCCACTTCTGGGCGCAGGGCATGGCTCATCATCTCGTCCAGCCAATCCTCATGCAGCGCCGCCGTATCGTTATTGAGCAGGAGCAAATATTCTCCGCGCGCCTCTTTGACGGCGGCATTGTTCATGGCAGAAAAGTTGAAAGGGCCAGGATAGGAAATTACCCGCAGGCGATCCCCCAGGGTATCTTCCTGTTGCCGCAAAAGGTCCAGATACCTCCTCGCCTCTGGTTCATCACTGGCGTTGTCGATAATGAGGATTTCATAGTGCGGATATTTGGTTTTTTCGATGACGGATTCCACGCAGCGCTGCAGAAAACCCAGCTGATTGCGGGTAGGAATGAGGATAGAGACCACGGGCGTGCGGGTCAGCGGGTACCGCACCCTGTTGGATGGCGGGAAAGGCCCCGGCTCCACCGTCGCGGCAATATCCAGCCGCGCAAAATGGCGTTCCAACGCTGCCTTACTGGCCGCCAGAATCTCCTCAATGGATTTATTACAGTGACCGCCGCCCTGGAGGCGGTGATAGAGCACTTCGGGGATGTGCCCAATGCCCGCATCCCCCAGTAGTTCCCAGGCGCGCAGCACAAAGTCATAGTCCTCGGCGCCATCGGCTGCGGGGTCAAAGCCGTCCAGGCGTGCAAACAGGCTTTTCTTGATCACCAGCAACCCGCCCACATAGGGCAAGCTCCGCAGGTAATCGATGTTCATGTCTGGCTTGCAGTGGGGGTTGATGTGCTGCCCGTCGGCGGACAGAGAGTCTTCATCGGTATAGATGAGTTCCCATTCCGGATGCTGTTGAATGGCCTGCTGAATACGGAAGCTGGCATCGGGGGAGAGCTGGTCACCGGCGTCGAGGAGGGCGAGCCAGTCGGTGTTCAGGGCTAACAATCGTTCATTTACGGCGGGTACAAACGGTATAGCAATGGCAATGTGCCCCAGCGATTGCAACCGAAGCCATTGCTGCGCTAGGCTGTCTCTACTCTGCTCCAGCACCTGCCCTTCCCCACCCAACAGCAAAACTCCCAGATCTACCTGAGCTGCTTGGGCGTGCAACCATTCCTTGGCCCATTGTTTTTCCTCTGGCGACAGCCGTTGGGGAGCTAGCCAAGGATATCCTGCTGGAGAAATTACAGGCTGTGCTGGAGTTGGCGTTCTCGAACCGCCCTCTGACGTCAACGAGTTTCCACGGATGTTCGACTTCTGCTTAGCCAGAGCTGCCAAAGTGCCCCAGCAATCATTTTGCAGAGCACTTTGGTTCCATTGCGCTATGTGCGCCTGGGCACGCCGACCAATTGCTACACCGTCCTCGGGATGGAAAAGCAACCATTTCATCCAGGCAGCCGCCTCTTCAAGATTTGGTTCAGCCCACTGCACGCCGGGAGAAACTGCGGGGGGCTGGTAGGCAGGCGTCGAACCACAAACATCGACGAGGTTGTAGTTCACCAAACAAGCCACACGCGCATCCATATACGCCATATTTCCGGACCACGCCGTCGCAATAACCGGCTTGCCTAAGGTCATCGCTTCAAAGGGCCCTAAGCCAAAACCCTCGGCACGGTGTAATGAGACATATACATCACAGAGATCCATCAACGCCAAAACTTGTGTATATGGCAGGGAAGCATTGAGAACATGAATCCGCGGATGGGAGCGGAATAAAGGCAGCAGGGGCTCAATGATCGCTTGTACTTCTTTGGAATCCGTGCCGTTAATTTTTATCACTAACCAGGCATCGGCGTCCTCCTCATCCATCGCAGAGCAGAATGCGTGAATTACACCTGCAATATTTTTTCGAACTGGATCGCTCCAGGGCTCAAAAGCAGTAAGGAATAGGGTACCAGTTTCCGGCAAGCCAAAATCGGCACGAGTGGAAGGCTCCCAGGATGGGAGGTAAATGGGAATAGGCGCATTCACCAACATCGGCCCTGGACAGGAAAATGAAAAAGCAGCATTAATAAACGGTGAAGCTGACAACACAGCGTCCAGCGATTTTAAAGCGTGTCTCCACGCCCCCGGAATGACTGGCAATTCCCAAAATACCATCGCCGCGTTGAAACGTTCCGCAAAATGCAAAGCCATCCCCTGTTGAGAAATCAAAACCTCAATTGTTGAAGGCGGCAAGACAAATAAGTTTATGTCATAAGGAAGATTTGCAAAACCTCCGACAGACTCAACGCCATCCGGCAACCCCTCTCTTCCGCCGCGTCCCCAACCGGGATCAAGATCAAAGATGGCCATAGGAACCCCAAGATCACGGAGGGAAGCAATCAGGTGGCGAGCAAACACACCCAGGCCCAAATTGCCGGTAATGTGGCCAACAATATTAACCCCGCGCATGATGATTTCAGGATTAAACTCCGCGGGGGTTTGTGCCCGGTTCCCGAACATAGTATCGTGAAGCGTTGGCCCACTTTTCACATTATCACGCAACCTTTTCAAACCCGCGTCGAACCGCGTTGCCAGCACGTCTAAGGAAAGACCAAAATCTTGCGAGAAGATTTTATCGAAGCCTGAAACAATAGATCCAGGAGCAGCCTTTTGGCCAATAACACCATAGTCTGGACTAACCCCCATCAACACATTCAGAAGGCCGGGTTCCTTGCACCGCAAAAGATCTTGGGACTCTTGCAACCGCAGAATCTTCTGCCGGGAAAACCCGGAGTATTCCAGCAGAAAACTGACCAGCAACGGTGGCAATGGTCGTTGATGGGTCGGATCCAGATAAAAATTACAACTGCCAACAATCAAGTTTTCCGGATTTGGTGTTTCCAAAATAAGGAGTCCACCGGGGAGCAAAATACGTAAGGATTCCGAAACCAGTTCTTGCAGTTGCATGAATGATATGTGCTCTGCCACGTGGAAAGCGGAAACGACAGCAATGCTACCGTCCGGCAAAGCACCTAGATAATCCAATAAATCACCAGCTACAGCGTTCAAATGAAGAGCATCACATGCTCGCAACATACCACTATCTTGATCGACTCCCCGCGCGCTAAAACCCCATTCTGTCATTAATTGCAACCATTCACCCCGCCCACACCCAAGGTCGACCGATTGTGCATGTGGGTAAGCCGCCAACAGCGGTGCAACAAAATCATGATATTGCGCCAGACGGTTTTTTATAAGCTCTCTAGAACCACGATAGCGATCCTCAAAAGCCCGATAGAAATCACGGGTATATTCTAAACCAGAACCGCTTTTAGTCATCACCACATTCCCGCTTCAAGAATATTCATAGTAAAATATACCAGCCAGAAAACTCGAATATCATAAGCTGTTAGCTAACTAATATAATTAAACAAACTCAACCCCTGCACCTGCACAAAGGCCTTTTGTGCGGCCTGCAAGGCCGTAGAGCTTTCCTGGAACTGCGTAATCACCTGCGGGTAGCTGATGTCTGACAGGCTACTCTGCGTGGTCTGGTACTGCGTAGTCAGGCTGCTGTTGAGCGAGCTGACGGACTGTGCTTCTTGCAGGTTGGAGCCGATCTGCGCCTGCACGCTGAGGATCTGCGTTTGTGCCTGACTCAGGTTCTGCAAGACATTGCTGATGCCTTGGGCGCGCTTGGCGTTGGCTCCCGGAGAACCACTGCCATTCTGAAAGGCCTGGATCAGGTCACTAAAGGTCTGAAAAAGACTTTGCGGCTTTGACGCCGCGAGGGCGAAGCTTTGGGTCTGGCCGTCGGCGGGCAACCCCTGGGCCTGTACCGAGGCCATGGGGCTGCCGTTCGGTCCGGGAATATTGATACTCTGCCCCGGGGTATAAACGCCGGAGCCGACGACCCCGGAGCTCGTCAGGCTACCACCAGCGCTGGCGGTTCCACTGCTCACGCTGTAGGTCAAAGCACCGCTGGCATTGGCGCTGATGCTTACCTGATACTCGGTGCCCTGTGCCACAAAGGCATTATTGGCGGCGTTCTGGTTGCTTACCGAGCCCGGCCCCAGGGTTACCGTGCCCGAACCGGCGCCATAGTTGCCGCTGGCTGGTGTTACCGAAAAGGTTCCATTGCCACCGGGGATGTTCATAAAGACCTGATTTCCCGCTTGCGACACCCCCATATTCAGGGATGGCCCGATCTGCAAGGTCTGCTGGCTGCTGTCCCCTTGATAAAGCACCTCGCCATTCCCCTGTAATGCAAAGGGCTGCTGAGTGGTGGTAGAGCCGCCATAGATATATTGGCCATTGCCGTCCTGGGTATTGGCGAGCTGCACCAACTGTTGCAAATTGCCCTGCATGGCAGTGACCGCATTCTGCAGATCGCTGGAATTAACCGTGGCATTATTCATCTGCACCGCAAGCTGCTGAACCTGATTCATCAGCGTGCTAACACTTTGCAAACTACTCGTGCTCAGTTGCAGCCCCTGTTGTGCATACTGGTTACTTTGTTGATAGCTCTGCAGGTTGGCGATGCGCGCGCCCAGATTCAGGGATTGCGAATATGCCGTGGGATTGTCTGCCGGATTGCTCAGCGCGTTTCCCGTAGAAAGCTGCTGACTAAGCTGGTTGAGCGCATTCTGCTGTTGCAGCATACCGCTGAGCCCTGTCTGAAAGATCTGTTGCGTACTGACGCGCATGACTGTTCTCCCTCTACAAGGCCTGGATCAGAGACTGAAACAAGGTATTCCCCACGGAAATTGCCTTGGCCGCTGCCTGATACGCCTGCTGATACAAAATGAGATTAGCGGCTTCCTGATCCAGATTCACTCCAGAATAGGACTGCTGCGCCGATTGCGCCTGACTCAGGACGCTCGCCTGGGCTTGGGCATTGTTCTGCGCTTGGTTGGCCTGGGTGGTCACTTGGCTGAGCAGCTGCGCTGCCTGCTGATTGGCATTGGCCGTGCCACTACTGAATATCCCTTGCGTGGCCAAAGCTGCCATGGCCTGGGCGTTACCATTGCTACCCGCCCCGCCGGGGCTAAGAGTGAAGGAATCGCCCTTGCCCACCAGGGTACCCGACAGCACCATCTGATAATAGCCACCCGGCGGATCGTTGGGGTAAGCAATGTCGATAGCCGTTCCCGAGCTGCCAAGAGCCACAGAACCACTGGCAAGCGTGCTGCCATTATTGTTGCTGATAGTAAAGCTGGCCGAGCCGCTACTGGCGCCACTGGCAAACTGCAATTGCAGATTGGGTAAGGGGTAGCCCACGCCACTCACCTGCACTGCGCCAGCACTGCTACCACTCACAAATTGACCAGCAGAGAGCGTCATGGTGCCCAAATTGTTATTCACGAGGCCACCACTGGTTATGGTGCCCGGACTGCCCACATAGAGACTCGCGGCGGCAATCTGGCTGGGGTCGGTCATGATGGTTTGCATGCCCGTCGCTCCCAAACGCGTCGGCTCCACCAAAAACCGGTCTCCTTCCGCAACACTTCCCCCAGACACCTGCAGCTGAAACCCCTTGCTGGCAAAATTGAGTGTGGTGACACCACTACTGGTACTACCTGATGTCGTTGCTACCAGCGCACCGGTACTCGCGTTGTCGAGTTGCCAGGAGCCACTGGCGCCCTTAGTCAGGATATAGTCGCTCCCCGTGAGATTGCCGATATTGGTAATCGTGCCCTGGATCGTGGCACCAGAAGAGCTGTTGCCGCTATTGGCAAATATCTGCACCCCGCCCGTCTGAAAAATGGCGGAGCCAGAAGTCCCTTGCAGATTTAGTCCTTGCGCTTGCTGACCGTTAATTTGTGCCGCAATGCCATCGGCCAGCAAACCCAAACCATTCTCTGCGGGCTGCAAGGATTGATTGCGCAGTTGCAGCAGCCCACCCAGGATGCCACCGGTAAGATTTTTCGTGATATCCGCGCTCCCCTGCGCGCCAACATAGGCCACATCCAGATTTTGCTGGTTATAGGGACTCGCCTGGGTTTTCAGGGAGAAGGCCGTGGACCCCGCTACCAAGGCCTGCCCATTGGAAAGAAAGACATTGATTTGCGTACTGTTCTGCCGAACAACCTGTACCCCTACCTGAGCGTTGAGCTGCGTCAGCAACTGATCTCGCTGATCCAGGAGATCATTGGGGGTACCATTGCCCAAACCTGCGGAATTGGCGATTTGTTGGTTTAGGCCAGCAATCTGGCTACTCAGTTGGTTGATGCTACTCACACTCTGCTGCATCTGCTGGTTGATGCCCTGGCCGATGTTATTCAGCTGCTGCCCCAAAGACTGAAAGGTACTGCTCAGCGTCTGCGCATCACCCAATAAGCTTTGCCGAGATGGCGTATCGCTGGGGTTGGCGGCCACCTGCGCCACCCCCGAGAAAAACTGCTGGACTTGCGTACTGACACTGCCACTACTGAGCACCCCGAGGATTTGTTGCAGCCCTTGCGACAAGGTCGACGCACCACTGGAACCCGCACTGGCCGACCACACCTGCCCCTGCAGGAAGCTGCTGTATACTCGCTGCACGTCGGTGATTTGCGTGCCATTGCCATAAAATTGACCACCCAGAAAGCTGGGCGTGGTGGTGGATTGGATGATGTTTTCTTGACTGTAGCCAGGGGTGTTGACATTGGCAATGTTGTTGCCAGTAACCTGCAGCGCCTGCTGCGCCACCTGCAAGCCCGTAAGCGAATTATTGATCAGACCCGAAACACCAGACATCTTACGCACTCCCTAAAGAATGGCCGCGCCCAATGCGATCGGCAAAGCTCTCTGTAGAGGATTGCGTCTGCGGCTTCAGGCGCGCGCGAATCTCTGCCATGCCAACGCGCAAGGCATGTTCGAAGGCGGCGACAATTTCTTGCAAATCCAGCACTGCGGCTTGGAGGGCCGGGCTGGCCTCTCCCTGTCCCGCAGTGGCGCGCAGGGCCAGAAGATGCGTCAATAATTCTTGCTGCTGCGCTAAACTACTAGGCTCACTTGGCGTTCCGGCTTGCAAGGCTGCACGTGCCTGCGCCAGCACGGCCGTCAGGCTTTGCAGGGTCTGCAGTTCGTCGCGTTCTTTGGCTTCCATGCCCGTCTCCATCGTTCCCAAAGCCTATAACGTCACGTTTCGCCAAAAACTCAAGGGGTAAGCCCGGTACCGGCCAGTGCTGCTTGCATCACCGGCCCTTGCGCCAGGGCCGTGATCTTGGCGGCATAGTCTGGGTCTGTAGCATAGCCGCCATTCTGCAGGGCCTGCGCAAAGCCGGCAATGTTGTTCCCCTGGCCCAGGGCAGTCTGATAGCGCGGATTATTGAGCAGTAGTTGCGTGTAATTTGCTACACTGGAAGCAACGCTCTGGTAAGCACGAAAACTCGCGTCTTCTACGGTTTTCACACCATCGACAAATTCATGGGTGAGGTTTTGCAGCGCATTCCCGCTCCAGCCGCCACCCGCCTTAATACCAAAAAGGTTGTCGCCGGGAGCGTGTGCACCCCAGCCAGTCTCCAGGGCGGCCTGGGCAAGGATAGCTACGGGTGAGACATCCAGTTGCACCGCCGCCTGCCGTACAGCGGGCAAAATACTCTGCACAAAAGACTTGGCTCGCTGTACCAAGTTCTGTCCAGCTTGATTCCAATTGGGTGAGCCGCCGGCCTGATTGATGTTGCTCGGTGCTGCGGGGATGCTCACCGGGGTATCTGCCGCCTCGGCCTTGGCCGCTGTTTTTGCATCCCAGTGCAGGTGGTAACGGGTGGCGATCTCTTGTGCCAAAGTACTCGCGAGGCCAATGCCATGGCCCTGTGCCACCGTTTGCGCGATCTGTTGGGTAAACAGGGACTGGAACATCGGGCCGCTACTTTTGCCGAGCAGATCCGGGCCAAAACTGGTTTTACTCATCGACGAGAGCATCTGATCGAGCAGCATTGCCTCAAATTGCTTGGCCGTAGCGAGGATAGACGCGGGATTTTTGTCGTTAGCCTCCTGATGCAACTGCTGCAACTGGGCGAAGCTCATGGCATTACTGCTGGCCGCCGCCGCACCCTGGCCATTCAAATTGAACGCTTGGGTGTGTGCCTGCAAGGCAATGCTCGCGTTCATCAGATCACCTCCAGCTGGGCATGGAGAGCGCCCGCGGCCTTCATTGCCTGCAAGATGGCGATGAGATCCGTCGGCGTCGCCCCCACCGCATTGAGGGCGCGCACCAACGCCTCCAAGCTAACGCCTGGCTCAAACATCAAGAGCTTGGCCTGCGGTTGCTTGATCTTGATGTTGGCCTGGGGCACCACCACCGTCTGCCCTGCGCCCAATGGATTGGGCTGGCTCACCAGATATTTCTGCGAAATGGTGACGGAGAGATTACCGTGGGCAACGGCGCAGCTGCCCAGCGTCACATTCTGCCCCAAGACCACCGTGCCACTGCGTGCATCGATCACTACCTTGGCCACCGGCGTCTCAGGCTCGACGTTTAAGTTCTCGATTAGAGCCAAAAAGTTGACTCGCTCGCTGGGGTTGACCGGCGCCTGCACCTGCACTACCCCGGCATTGAGGGCCTCCGCCGTCCCATAGCCCAAGCTACGGTTGATGGCGTCGACAATACGTGCCACGGTAGTAAAACTCGGCGTATGCAGATCGAGCTGCAGCGGACCACCAGTATCGAAACCGCTGGGCACTGAGCGCTCGACGTTCGCACCATTGGGAATCGTGCCAGCTGTAGTGATGTTCACCTGCGCCGAGGCGCCATTGCTGCTCGCGCCAAAACCACTAACGATGATATTACCCTGCGCCACCGCATAGGTTTGCCCATCAGCACCCTTCAGAGGAGTCATGAGGAGGGTACCACCGGCAAGGCTCGACGCGTTACCCACTGCCGAAACCGTGACGTTTATGGTCTGCCCCGGCTGGGCGAAGGGGGGCAGATGCGCCGTCACCATCACCGCCGCGACATCCTTGGGCTGCAGGTTCGTGGCAACGGAGGCCGGCAAATTAATGCCAAGACGCTGAAACATATTGAGCAGGGACTGCGTGGTATAGGGCACCTGGGTCGCTTGGTCGCCGGTGCCATTCAAGCCGACCACCAATCCATAGCCTACCAACTGGTTACTGCGTACCCCCGAAACCATCGCCAGATTGCGGATGGTTTCCGCGTTACCCGGCAGCGCGCTCGCCAAAAGCAAGACGGCACTGAGAAGGACTAACAGCAAGTGGATGGCAGGACGCGATTTCATCAAAAATCTCCCAATGCTCAGAATGGCCAGAGAGAAAGAAAGAATCGTGCCAGCCACGGCATCCGTGCGGCGGCGTAGATACTGCCATCACCGCTATATTCGACGCGCGCGTCGGCAATCTGCGTGGAAAGTATCGTATTTTGTGGCGTAACGTCGGCGGCACGCACCACACCGGCCACCCGGATGAACTCGTGCCCACCATTGAGAAGAACCTCTTTGGAGCCCTCGATCTCCAGGTTGCCATTACCCATCACCTTCACCACCGTGGTTTCCAGGGTAGCGGTAAAGGTATTGCTCTGGGTCGTGGCACCCGTACCGCCAAATTTTTGGCTGCTATTCGCTCCCATGGAAGGGCTGATCTGCGAACCACCAATATTGCCAAAAGCGGGGGTCAGGCCAAAGAAATTAGTCAGCGCGGCACTCAGGCTATCGGAGCGGTTGATGGCAGTATTGGTGTTGTTCGAGGCGCTGGCATTTTCCTGAATCAACACGGTAATCAGGTCGCCCACGCGGTTGGCGCGATTATCAGCAAAGAGAGAGACGTTGGTTTCCTGTTGCCAGATGGCGCCATTGGCTGGGTGCGCGTTCAAAGATGCCGGTTCGGCGGGGATAGGCAGGGGCTTGATCGGCGCCATGCTCGGATGCTGTAGCTCGGCACAGGCGCTCAATCCCAATGCCAAGAAAAGCGGCGGCAACAAACGCCAGAAGTTTTGCCAACGAATCCCCATCGTCCTAAACATCACCAACCTCCCTTTAGATGTTTTGAATCGCGTAGCTCAACATGGAATCGGACGTGGAAACCGCCTTGCTGTTGATCTCATAGGCCCGTTGGGTGGCGATCATATCCACTAATTCCGAAACCACATTGACATTCGAAGACTCCAGGTAGCCCTGCTGTACCGTACCCAAGCCATTCAGGCTGGGCTGGCCGGTCTGCGGCGCGCCGGAAGAGCCCGTTTGCAGATAGAGGTTGTCGCCAATACTCTGCAGGCCCGTGGGATTAATAAAATTGGCAAGTTGGATAGTACCCACCTGCTGCGGTGCGGCCTGGCCCGGCAGCACCACCGATACCGTGCCGTCTTCGCCAATGGTAACGCTCTGCGCATTCGGCGGAATGGTAACGGGGGGTTGCAGGAGATAACCATTGGAGGTAACCAACTGACCCTGATTGTTGAGTTGAAAGGTGCCATCCCGGCTGTAAGCGATGGTGCCATTGGGCTCCAGAATCTGAAAAAAGCCCTGCCCATTAATGCCCACATCCAATGAGTTACCGGTTTGCGTCAGATTACCCTGGGTCATCAGGCGCTCCGTCGCCACCACCCGTACACCGGTGCCCAACTGCAAGCCCGAGGGGTATTGCGTGGTCTGGGAAGACTGGGCGCCAGGTTGGCGCAGATTCTGGTAGAGCAGATCCTGGAATACCGCCCGGGATTGTTTAAAGCCAGTGGTATTGACGTTCGCCAAATTATTGGCGATGACATCCATCTTGGTCTGTTCGCCTTCCAGGCCGGTAGCCGCTACGTACAGGGAGCGCATCATAAGAAAATCTCCTCAGGGTCAACTGAGCACAAGTATCTGATTAGCCGAGTTCCGATCCTGATCGATGCTTTGGATCAGTTTGGTTTGCATCTCAAATTGGCGGCTGTCCTGCAGCATCTGAATCATGCTGTGGATGGGATTGACGTTACTACCCTCCAAGGCGCCGCCTTCCAAATCGACCGCTGGGTCTTCTGGCGCCGGCTTCCCATCACTGGTGCGGAAGAGCCCATCCGTCCCCTTCTGCAGATCCTTCTCCGGCGGATTGACCAATTTGATCTGATTGATGGCCAAGAGGCCGTTTGGTTGATTGCCCTCGGGGACCCCCGAAATCGTACCATTGCTGCCAATGGTCAGACCGGTCATCGGTGGCAAGGAAATGGGCGTGCCATTGATCCCCAGCACCGCATGGCCGGTGGCGGTTTCGAGAATACCCTGCCCGTTCACCTGCAAATTACCGTCGCGGGTGTAGGCCTCTTTACCATCAGGCCCTTGTACCGCAATCCAGCCCTTGCCGTTGATGGCCACATCCAAGGGCCGCCCCGTATGCACAATTGGGCCGCTCTGAAAGTCCCAGCTGTCATCGGTGGTCGCGGTGTACACGCGGGTCGGCAAACCCGCACCCGAACCGTAGACCGGCAAGGCCCGGGATTCGGCAATTTCCGCGCGAAAGCCATTGGTATTGACGTTTGCCAAATTGTTCGCGACCACATCTTGCCGCTGCAGCAAGGCCTTGGCGCCAGTCATCGCAATATAGAGCGTATCCACGGCTATCTACTCCTTACAGACTCAAGAGCGTCTGCACCACAGTATTCTGCGTTTTGATGGTCTGCGCATTAGCCTGGTACGCCTGCTGCGCCACAATCAAATTTACCAAGTCACCAGAAAGATTCACGTTGGATTGCTCGACCGCCCCTGATTGCAAGACACCCAGATTGGTGCTGCCGGGACTCCCTTGTAATGGCTGCCCGGAGGTATAGGTTTCGGCCCAGTAGTTATTACCGAGATTTTGCAAGCCATTGTTGTTCGCAAAGCGCGTCAAACTGATTTGCCCCATGACTTGCGATTGCCCATTGCTGTAGCGCGCAAAGATGTTTCCGCTGGGATCAATCGATAATCCCGATAACTGTCCGGGACCATAGCCATTACTACTAGCACTGATTACCGCATTAGGAGAATTGTAATTAGTGCTACCGCTGTAATTCACATTGATCGTCGTCGATGCAGCGCCATCCGCCCAAGAAATCCCAGAGATAGGGGAACTGAGGGAACCCACCTCGGCTCCTAGGGAATTGAATTGCAATTGTCCAAGGCTACCCGACGTAACACCACTAGCCACAGTAGTTCCGGCAACCGAGTAAGCGACGTTCCAGGTTTGTCCCGCACTGCCCGAAGTGCTTGGTGCCAACTGATAGTAGGTGCTGAGTAACTGCGGCGTACCCAGACTGTCATAGACCGTGGTAGTGGTGGAATAATTGTAAGAATTAGGATTATTGATATTGATTGCACCACTGATCGGAGTATTGGTGGAATTGAGATTGAGATTGATACCCAGCCCCGAAGTCGCCTGAGGTGCCAAGGTATTCTGACTGATGGTCAACGGCCCACTAGCGCCAGTCAATTTTCCATTCTGTGCTTGCGTACCAATCAGTTCGCCGCCATTGCCATCAACAATTACGCCCCCGGAATTGAGTTGAAATTGCCCATTGCGGCTGTATACGGTTGCTCCATTATAATTGAACTGAAAAAATCCATTGCCATTGATGGCCACATCCAGAGGATTGCTGGTGGTTTGAATGCTACCCTGGGTGAATTGCTGGGCGACGGACATCACCTGCGTACCGATACCTACCTGTCCATACGTAGGAGCACTGTTGGCCATCGCCGAGGCATAGGCATCGGAAAATTCCGCATTCGACGATTTGAACCCAACGGTGTTGGCATTAGAGATATTGTTCCCCAGCACCTGCAAATCGGTGTTTGCCGCATTCAACCCACTCAAAGCCGTATTGAAAGCACCCATGTTATTCTCCTTAAATAATGTTTTGCACCGAGCTGAAAGGTACTGAGCCCTGTTGGCCACTCAACTGTAAGGTAGGACCAGAACTTCCGAGAGTAACGCCACTAACTACCCCCATGCTGTAAGGCGTCGCACTCACTCCCTGCGAACCATTGGCGGCCTGCACGGTAAATTGATAATTACCGGCCGGCAGCGCCGCTCCCGAGTTGTCTTCACCGTTCCAAGTAAAGCTCTGCATCCCCGCACTCTGCGCACCTTGCGGCAATACTGCCAAGGTTTGCCCAGCAGAGTTCTGGACCAGAACATCAACATTGCTGGCATCCCCGCTCAGGTCGTAGCCACCTGCTGCAGCCCCACCACTTAACTGCAAGCCATTGCCCGACGTACTAACGGTTTTGCCAATCAGCGTCGCGGCCTGCAAGCCCTGATTCTGATTGATTTGACCCATCAAACTGCTGAGAGAGCCCTGAATGGCCTGTACGCCATTAGCGACACTGAATTGCGCGAGTTGCGCCGAGAGATTCTGATTACTGAGTGGATTCAATGGGTCTTGGTTGGTCAGCTCGGTAACCAAGAGGTTGTAAAAAGTGCTCTCACTAGCCAGACCACTAGCACCCGAACTGGCACTACCAGAGCTTGCGGCACTGCTCGACTGCAACGAGGCATAAAAAGGATTGACTGCAGATGTCAGAGAATTGACGCTCATTTTCAGGCTCCTATATAGTCAAGGTTTTTAGCAGCAGGCTTTTCGTGGTTTGCAGGACATTAACATTCGCCTGGTAGGCACGCGAAGCGGAGATCATATTGACCAGCTCATCAACCGGATTGACGTTGGGCATTTTTACGTAGCCTTGCGCATCTGCCAAGGGATTTCCCGGCTGATAAACCAATTTGAAAGGGCCGGGTTTTTCTATTACCCCAGCCACAGACACCCCATCCACGCCAGCAGGATTGCTGCTCAGCGGTTGTGCGGCAAAGACTACCTCGCGGGCACGATAGGGCTGCCCATCAGAACTGGTTGCCGAGTTGGCATTCGCCAAATTACTGGCAACCACGTTCAAACGATAACTCTGTGCTGTGAGCCCCGAACTAGCAACATTAAATACGGAAAATAAGGACATTGGTTCTTTCCTCTATTTCAGGATCACTGGGTGATACCGGTGATCGCAGACAACAAACTTTTGATCGTTCCCGTCACGAAAGTGACGTCGGCCTGATAACGCACACCATTTTGCGCAAAATCCGATTGCTCCTGATTCATGTCTACAGAATTTCCATCCAGGCCCACGGCGCTACCGCGCTGGTACTGGACAAAACTTGCCAAGGCCAGAGAGCCTGGCGCGGTAGTAAATTGCCGAGTCTGGTCCGTTTCCATAGTGAATCCCATGCCCTGGCCCGCCTGCACCGCCTGCAATGTTTTGGCAAACGGGATGTCCACCGCCTTATAATTGGGGGTATCGGCGTTGGCGATGTTGGCGGCTAGCAATTGTTGCCGATACCCGGACACGCGCAGGGCATCCGCCAAGGGGTCTAAGGTTTGGTTTAAGAGACTGGTCATACACTTCGGCCTCTACCGGAGATGATGCCAGACTTATGCAAACCTTATGCCTACGTAGATTCGTATCCATGCCAGTGGTTTTATCCACATTTTACCGAACCCATCGGCGGCAACTGTCCGCTGGCCCAAGAATTCGGCAAGCTCTTGCCGCCTGCTTGCCCACACAAGCACGAATTACCTACACGGCAACACCCAAATTCCTGGCCTATGATTTGCTTATTGCTGATCAATGTACCTGTGTTGATAGAAGTGAGGTCCTGGTGTTCCGATTCTTCCCCAAGCGGACCGTTGTCGCCGCGCTGAGCTGTTGCCTGGGGTTCACCAGCGCTGCCCATGCCGGCGAGGGTTTGGCGGCCATTCGCACAGCGGTAACAGCCTTCGTGCGCGAACACTTGCCTGCCCATATGGGCAGCAGCGAGATTGTTGCGGACGTGCCAGCAACAAGTGTCAGTTTCCCCGCCTGCGCGCGGCTGCAACTCGGTTACTTCGGCTACGCCAACCCCTTTGGTAACCAAACCGTAGCAGTGAGCTGCCAGGACCCGCAGGCCTGGACCTTATATGTGCCAGTACAGATCCGCCAAGGGCGCAAAATCCTGGTCGCAGCCCAAAGCCTGAGCGCCGGCAGTATCCTCAGCGCCAGCGATCTCGACGAAATCGCCGCCAATCCCGGTGAACTCTCTGGCGCGCCGCTGAACAATCCTGAACAGGCCGTCGGCCAGCGTTTACGCTATGGCGTAATGGCGGGGCAACCCATATTACGTTCAATGCTGCAAGCGCGGAATCTCGTGCACGCTGGCCAACTGGTAACGGTCATAGCGCAAGGTGATGGTGTACGCATAGCGACTACTGCCGAGGCGATCGAAGATGGAAAAGAAGGCCAGAGTATCCTGGTGCGCAATGTGCAGTCTGGACGGGTATTGCACGCGATCGTAATGAGCAATGGCAATGTCCAGGTATCTTTTTGAAGGCGGGAAGAATGGTTTCTTGCGCGATTCAAGATATTCTGCAATTGTGCCGTTATCCGTGAGATGAGCCGAGAGGAATACATCCATGAATCCAATTCAGCCCAAAAGTGGGATCACCCCATTAGCATCAGACGCGCCGCGCGGCAAAACACCCGCGAAGACCGGCACAAGCAGCGCGAGCGAGGTCCCGCAAGAGCAGGTAACGCTCTCAGCAACCGCGCAAGCCCTACTTCAGGCCAATAATGCCCAGAGCGAGCCAAGTCGTATCGAGGCGCTCCGCACTGCGGTACAAACCGGCAGCTACACCATCTTACCGGCCAAGATTGGGCAGGGTCTGGTGCAAGATCAACAGCAATTACTGGCCAATCGCAGTAGCAGCAGCCGGTCCTAAGCTGTGTCCTCCGTAGCCGAGATCGTCTCCCAACAACTTGCTCGCCTCGAGGCGCTACGGCAGGTATTGCAAATGGAGTCCGAGACCTTGATCAGCAGTGATTGGGTGCGCGTTCAGGGTGTCGCAGCGCAAAAATTGCAGCTCTTTCGGGAGATAAGTGCCCTTGAATCACAACGTCGTGGGCAAAGCGGCCCTCCCGAAGAAATGCGCCGTCGCCACCTGTTACTCCAGGAAATTGCCCAGATCAATCGTCGTAATGGCGCCAGCATCCAAGCCCTTGGCCGGTTTCAACAAGAGGCTTGGCAGATGCTGTTTGGCCCGGAAAACAAGCTCTACGACGATGGCGGTCAAATGGAAAAAGGTAAAAATGGTCATCGCTTGGGGAGCGCTTGATGCTTGTCCTCACACGCAGAAAAGGGCAGGCAATTCGCATTGGTGATGACATTCGCATTGTCGTTACGCGCATTGATGATGGACAAGTGCGCATTGGTATCGAAACCCCGACTGGGGTGTCGATCCTGCGCGAAGAATTGTTTGAGGCAGTGCGCAGCAGCAACCAAGACGCGGCACAAAACGAGCCGATCCAGTTCGACGTCTGGCTCAGCGGACATAGTTCAAGCAAGACGCGGGAGAATCCATGACCAGTTCCCAGTACCCTACTCGCTTCGGTCTTTTGCCTATTGCTGAGGAGCAAATTTGGCACTGTTCACCCACCCTGTCAGGCTTTGCTGAACTACAGCGTTTTGCGCTATTGCACATCGACAAGCAGGGGCCTTTTTTGTGGCTACAATCCCTTGATGATCCTCTGATTGCCTTTCTGCTCTGCGCGCCCCAGCATTTTGGGCTGCACTATGACATGCCACAGCCACTCTGCGCCGACGGCGTAAACATGTTGATGGTCATTCTTCCGCAAAAAACAGAAGAAGAACTGCGAGCTCATCAGCAAGCCCCGCTCCATTTTTGCCCATCGCAACGTTCCCTGCGCCAATGGATCGTGGAACAAGCGCAGCAGGCAAATCGTGGCGGCTCGGAGTTGCCACCGGATAGTCTACTCACGCACACGGTCCACATCCGTTCACACCCCAGCGAGTCGTCAAAGACGGGCACGGTGTAAGGCTTCTCGATCGTAGCGCAAGGCATATTGAATGAGTTGCTCTTGCAGCGCCAGCGGTGGGGAGCGAAACGCCAAGCCAAGCTCCTGGACTACCCCATTGGCTCCACGGCGGGGACCGCACAAGTGTCGCAGCGTCGCCGACAACGAGTATTGCTCTCCAGCAAAAGAAAACAGGACGGCAGGAAAGCGCTCTTCGACGCTGAGTGCATAATCCCGCGGCATAGCCACACGAACACGTAATCCGCCGGCCCCCAGATCCATCAGCTCCATCGCCAAGGCTTGTGCCCCTTGACGTTGAATTTGGCCGCGACTGTTCGCTGGAGCGGGGGCACGCAAATACCCGCGCCGCTGCCACTGATATACCTGCTCCGGCATAGTCAAATGAACGGCAGGGTAGTGCCGCCATTGGGTCATCCCCAGAAAGCGCACCACAAAGCCGGTTGGGATACCGGCAAGGGGTCCACACAGCAGCAGCTCCTCGCCAATGCCCTCTATCCGATCCGGAAGACCTGCCCAAGGATCAAAAAGCAGGCCACGACCCTCAGGCAAAATATCGAGAATCTCACTTTCTACCATTTTCCGTGATACGCCAGAAAGGATCGACCATGACGCCTGCTCCAGCATCACAGCACCCAACCGTCTGGCAGCGGTTTCCCCTTGCCGATGATTTTTCTGAAACAGTGTTTCGATAAAATTTTGTTCTAACTGCATGCCGGCCTCCGCACAAAAGCAACAGATTTGCCAAGCAGCATCCATGCCGGCATGATCTTTGCGATTGGGCGGTCAAAGTTGGACATCGCAAATCGGAGGTCGAAATGGCAAGACGTTCTCGCAAAGAGGAAGAATGGGAAAATCACGAGCGTTGGTTGGTATCCTACGCCGACTTCATTACTCTGCTATTTTCGTTCTTTGTCGTCATGTATGCGATTTCCTCCGTCAACGAGGGCAAGTACAGGGTCTTGTCGGAAACCTTGGTTTCCGCCTTTTCCGGGCATCCATGGTCGCCAACGCCCATTCGTCAGGAGCAAGCAAGTCGGGCCACGACAGCTAGTGCGCCGGTACAATTACCCCCGCTGCCCAAAATTGCCGATGCCGTATCGGTTCCAGGGCAAGCGCAAAGCAAACCTACAAGCCCCGTCGCCGGCAAGCCTGATCCCGACAATACCCGTTTGGACGCCCTACAAAAAGGAATGGAGACCTTGCTCCAGCCGCTCATCAAAAGCGGCAGCGTGATGATCCATCGCAGCGGCTTGGGGGTGGTAATCGACCTCAACGCCAAGATCCTCTTTCCCTCGGCGCAGGCCAATCTCACCCCAGCGGCGGAACAGACATTAGCACAGATCGCCCGGGTCTTGGCCCAAGTTCCCTATCAAATTCAGGTCAATGGCTTTACCAATGACTTGCCCATCAATACCCGGCTCTATCCCAACAATTGGGCCCTATCCGCGGCACGTGCCGTGGCCGTAGTGGAGATATTTAGCGCGCATGGCGTCGATCCGCGGCATCTGGTTGCCGCCGGCTATGGCAAGTATCATCCGGTTGCACCCAACGACACCGCCAAAGGATTGGCCATGAACCGTCGCGTGAGTATTGTTGTTGTGGCT
This sequence comes from Acidithiobacillus sp. IBUN Pt1247-S3, assembly GCF_041146875.1. Lineage (NCBI taxonomy): Bacteria > Pseudomonadati > Pseudomonadota > Acidithiobacillia > Acidithiobacillales > Acidithiobacillaceae > Acidithiobacillus > Acidithiobacillus sp. IBUN Pt1247-S3. The sequence continues at coordinate 96,152 of NZ_JBFRXP010000003.1, forward strand.
CCACAGCACCCGAGTAAGGCTGGCGTGGATCCAATCATGGCAGGGGCCATCGATCAGCGCGGCTAATAGAGGAGAGGGATATGACTCAACAATCGTCAAAAAACCGACAGCCACTGGCAAGGGGACTGCAGTGGCTCATCATTTTGCTTCTGCTTATCGTCATCATTTTGGCGTTTTCTCTGTATTCACGAGAGCCACGGCATGCGAGCCCCCAGAGCGCTAGTTCCGTCTATCTCCAACTCCCCCAGACTACGACACCTACTGCCGGCGTCGAGAGCAGTGCATCGGTAACAAGCACTAGTACGACGGCCAGCACAGGGTCATCTGCTTCAATAGCGAAACCAAGCAGCAGCAAAACACCGACCCAAGCCAAGGTAGAAAAAGCAGCGTTGCTGCTTCCTGGAACGAACTGCGAAGTTGCCGGATGGTATGTGCAAATGGGGGCCTTCGCAAAACTGTCCGCGGCAGATGAGCTTTCACAAGCGGTTAGTAAGGCAGGGCTTCCAGTTTGTATCGGCAATCTTCCCAACAACCACCTGTATCGCGTCTTGGTCGGACACCCGCAGAGCAGTCGCTTAAACGCTAGTCTGCTGGCGCAAAAAATAAAATCCGCCAAGGTCCCCACGACTGGCGGCTACCCGCAGTACTGGAGCAAGGCAACACAACCGTAAGCCCTCAAGTTTTCCCCGCGCTGTGCCGTAACTGTACCTAGAGACGGTATGGCGTGGAGCGGGAATGTCTTTTGCTTACGCCTGATAGAACAGTTCATTTCTGGAGGCGGAGCCAGCCCATGGGTGTAGACGCGGTAGACAAGAACATCAGCATCCTTATCGTGGACGACTTCTCGACCATGCGTCGGATCGTTCGCAATCTCTTGCGAGAAATCGGATTCAACAACTTCGACGAGGCAGAGGATGGCGTGCAAGCCCTACAGAAGCTGCGCGGCCGCCCCTTCGATTTTGTCGTTTCGGACTGGAATATGCCGAATATGCAAGGCATCGACCTTCTGCGTGCCATTCGTGCTGATGCGCAATTGCGCCACATCCCAGTGCTCATGGTGACTGCCGAGGCAAAACGAGAAAACATCCTCGAAGCGGCCCAGGCTGGGGTGAATGGTTACATCGTCAAGCCCTTCACCGCCGAAACCCTACGCGAAAAACTTGATGCCATCTTCAAGCGCCTACAGGCGGCTCAGGGGGCAAATCAATGAACGGGCAACCTGCCGAGCGCTCCCTCAACGAAATCGAGCTCCTACTCCGCGAGGGCTTGCGCCGTATTGCCAACACCGCCGAAGAAGATCTAGTCAACGCCAAAGACCCACTGGAAGAGGCCTTGCGCCTCACAGAAGAACAAACCATGGCCACCCTCGCTGCGGTAGAACTGGCGCAGGGGGCACTGAATGCCATTCGCAGCGCCCACAATGCCTTTATCGATCCACAACTCGCGCAGATCGAGCAGGCATTGCAGCGTATCGTTGCCAGCCAGCAAGGGCAGGATCTTGCCGGTCAGCGGCTGAAAAAGGCCATCACCTTGCTGCGCGCTGTCGAGAATCGCATTGGCCAGACCCTTGCAGAAATCGGCGTGGAGCAGCAGTCCTCTATGGCAATCGATAGTGCTGCGAGCAATCCAGACATCGATCAGGAGGGCGTCGACGCCCTCCTTGCGGAACTGGGGATCTGAACATGGATATGGACATTCTCCAGGATTACCTCGCCGAAGCGCGTGAACTTCTGGAAAAAGCGCAGGAAGAAATTCTCTGCCTAGAGGACCGCCCAGAAGACGACGAACTACTCGCCAGTCTCTTCCGCGCCTTCCATACCTTGAAGGGAGGTGCTGGCTTTTTGGAGGCACAATACCTGGTCGATTGGACCCATCATTTGGAAGATCTGCTCGACAAATTGCGCTGCCATCAACTCTGCGTCAGTGGCGAAATGGTCGATGCAATCCTGCGCGGGCTAGACGTTATCGACGGCATGCTACAAGAGCTTGCGCAGGGCGATGAGCCCGCTCCGGGGCCAGAAGATCTGGGCACGCGCATCCGCGACCTGGCTAACGGCACTGCAGCAGCAACAGAAGCAAGCAGTATCCAAACTGCGCAAACACCTTCTGCGAAGCCAGCAACCCCGGAGCCCCCCGCAACCCTGTTCGCCGAGCAACGAGCCGATGAACAAGGGAACTCCGGTGTCTATATCGCGCAGTACCAAGGCGGAAACGACGACGCACCCAGTACGGATGAAATTTCGGAGAGTGAATTCGAGGCCGTACTCGACCAGCTATACGGTGCGCAGGCACCTGGCATGGACTCACCCGCGCCGGCAAAAGATGAGATTTCGGAAACGGAATTCGAGGCAGTGCTCGACCAGATCTACGGACAGGGTGCGCCGGGTGTACCAACAGCAACCAGCAATCCAACGAAACCCAAACCCTCGCCGCGTACTAGCGCGAGCTCTACTAGCGAGGTGGAGAATACCCTGCGGGTAGATGCCGCACGCCTCGATGCGGTGATGAATCAGGTCGGCGAGTTGGTATTGCTACGCAACCGCCTCAGCTCGGCGATTGGCAGCCTGCTCGACGAGAATGAAGATCTCAGCCGCATTGCTCGGGAAATGGACCTGAGTGTCAATGACCTACAGGTCAACGCCATGCGCCTACGCATGCAACCCTGTAAGCGAATCTTTCAGCAATTACCGCGGGTGGTACGCGACGCCTCGCGCCAACTTGGCAAAAACGTGCAGCTCGAAATCCAGGGTGAAGACGTGGAAATCGACAAAGCGGTTGTGGATGCCCTCTCTGGTCCCATGACCCATCTCATTCGTAACAGTCTTGATCATGGGATCGAGTTGCCAGAGCAACGACGCGCCGCACAAAAACCGGAAAACGCTACCATTCGCGTCGCAGCCATCCATCTCGGTGACAAGGTACGCATTGAGGTGAGTGACGATGGTAGAGGCATCGATCGCCAGATGGTGGTGCAAAAAGCCATCGAAAAGGGCGTGATTAGCGCCGAACATGCGGCACGGTTGTCAGAACAGGAAGCCCTGGAGCTAATCTTTCGCCCAGGATTTTCCACCAAAGAACAGGCCACCGAACTCTCCGGGCGCGGAGTGGGCATGGATGTGGTGAAAGAAACCGTGCACAAACTGCGCGGGCGCCTCGACATCCGTACTAGCCTCGGTGCAGGCACCACAATTTCCATGGAGTTCCCGCTCACCTTGGCCATCCTGCCGGTCTTGTATCTTCGCTTGCGGCGGGAGATCTATGCGCTTCCGGTGGGCGCCATCGAAAGCCTGCTCGACGTACGCGAGTCACGCATTCACCGCATGCAAGGGCGCAGTCTGTACCGCCTGGACGACGGTGAGGTGCGACCAATGATTGATTTGGGCGAGCTCTTGCATGGTCGCAAGCTGCGCCTGGGCTCCGAACCGATCGAAGGCATTCTTACCGAGCGCGCCCTGCTCCTCGTTTCTGAGGTCCTTGGCAACGAGGACTCCGTAGTCAAGCCCTTGGATTTTCTCGCCAATGAAAACTGGTATCAGGGGGCGACGATATCCGGGCGCGGTAACGTCGTGTTGATTCTCGATGCCCTGGCCTTAAGCCGTCATGGAATTGAGCAGGAGGGATCGAGCCGATGAGCAACGTGCAGCAAATCATGGATGTCGTCGATGCCTCGTTTCGGGCGCGGCAAGACATCGACCGCGCCTTACGGGAAATTGACCGGCGGGCACTCAACGCCATGGTTCTGGTGAAAAAACACGGGAATGCCCTGGCAGGGTACGGGGTAGTGGCACAAGCATTTCGCGAACGTGCCGCCATGTTGCGCGAATCTGCCTCCCACCTCCAAGAGAACATCGCACCACTGATCGGGTCACAGATGCGCATCCTGCAGCAACAGCGCCTGATCCAGAACTTCGACCACATGATGCAGAGCAGCAGGGAAGATCTGCACAAACAGTGTCCGGCATTCGCAACTACCCGGCAGGCCTGGGGCAAGGTGATTGCGACAGAGCAAGAAACCGCCCGCAGAATTCTGCGCCAGTTGCTGGAGAAGGTTCGCACCCTGCAAGAAGGGGTGGAAGAACAAGAGTACGTAGTTACGAGTGGTCGTATTGAGGCGGCTCTCGTGGAGGCGAGTGGCGTACCGCTGATGCGGGTGTCACGCGACATGGGTGAGGCAGTACAGATCGTTGCGCGTGCCATACGCGACTATCGTCAGCAACTGGAGCGGTTACAAGATGAAAGCAACTAAAGTCTTCGAGGCCAAGGATCATCGCTGGTGGATCTTGTATGACCAGGAGGAGAGCCGCGTCATTGATTCCAATGTCTATGTCATGGAATCGAAGGGCCAGTCATTACTCCTGGACCCAGGTGGTTTTGAGATTTTCCCGCAGGTCTTTGCCGCCCTGGTAGAAGCCGTACGTCCGGGCAGCATCCAGGCGGCTTTCGTCTCGCACCAGGACCCGGACATTGCCTCCAGCCTGCCCCTGTGGCACGCCTGCAATGCGCAAATGCAATGGCACATTCCCGCCTTGTGGGAAGGGTTCATTCGCCACTACGGTGCCCTGGAGGCACCATTGCAAAAAATCCCGGACGCCGGCGGCAACATCCTCATTGGCGGTCGACGCCTAGAGTTCATCCCCGCCCACTATCTCCATTCCTCCGCCAACTTTCATGTCTACGACCCGGAGGCGAAGGTGCTCTTTACCGGCGACGTCGGCGCGGCCTTGCTACCCCCAGGGCACGGAGCCTGGGTGGATCGCCACGACCCCGATGGCAAATCCTTTGCTGCCCATATCGAAAAGGCGCGTTATTTTCATCAGCGCTGGATGCCGTCCAACCGCGCAAAAAACGATTGGATCGAACGCGTGAGCAAACTCGAAATCGACTACCTCTGCCCGCAACATGGTGCTATCTACAGTGGGCCCCAGGTAAAACGATTTTTGGATTGGTTTGCCGCCCTCCCCGTTGGCAGTGCCCTAACGAGTGAAGAGGCCTGACAGGATGCAACTATCAGAATTGGAAAACTATGCGCACGCCTTGCTCGACCCGTTGTCGAGCCTGGAGATGCTCTGTGCAGCCGACGACGCGATGGAAAACCGAATCATCTACATGAACGAAACGGCCCAGCGCGTAATGGACCAATATGCCAGCAAACTGCAGCCAGAGTTGCGGGGGGCGGACGTCAGCAAAGCCTTCGGACATTCGATCCACCAATTTCACCGCGATCCCGAACGGGTTCGCGAGATATTTCGCAAACTTGCCGACGGCAGCCTGCGAGAACATCACAGCGTGCTGGACGTAGGCGAAATCAGCTTCATTTTGCGCTTTAGTGCGGTACGTGATGAAAACGGTCGTGCCCTGGCGTTTCACGCCTCCTGGTCAGACAACAGTTCTGCGCGCAACAGCCGACAGGTCCGTGCCGGTATTATCGCCGATGCTATCAATAGTGCCGTCACCATGAGCGAACTCAGTGAGGACGCAAAGGCAGCGATGGGCAGCACCGGCCGAAATCTGGATCTACTCCGGGCAAGCATCCGCGACAACCAAGCAAGTGTCTCTGCCCTCGTGCAGCAAATCAGCGGCATTGGCAGAATTGCCCAGACCATTCGCGAAATTGCCTACCAGACCAACTTGCTCGCCCTCAACGCCGCCATCGAAGCAGCGCGTGCGGGGGAGCACGGACGTGGTTTTGCTGTGGTAGCCGATGAGGTACGCAATCTCTCGCGGCGCGTGCAAGAGGCCACGGAAGAGGTCCAGGGCAACGTCAGCAGCATCGGACAATCGGCGGAATCTTTGGGGAAGATGGCCGCACAAAATCAGGCGCAAGCCGCCGATGCCGCTGCGGTCACCGCACATCTGCAAAAGCAGATCGGCAAACTCACCTGGCTGGCCGCGGTCGCCAGTATCGATGCCGCCCGGCAAAGCCATCAGGATCGTTTTCAGGAAGTGGCAGACGAGATCTTTTTGGCGTCGAATCGTCTGACTAGCGCCGATCTTGCCGACCACCAGAGCTGTTCCCTGGGTCGTTGGATGAACCACATGGGAGATAGCCTGCTGAAAAATCATCCCGAATATGTGGCCATCAAGATGCCGCATAAGCTATTCCACGATAGCCTGCGTGCGGCATTGGAAGCGCGGGCACAGAAACAGAATAACGAGGCACACCAGCAAATCGAACAGGCGCGCCAGGCGCGAGATGAACTTTTGCAGCATCTCGATCTGCTGAGCCGCGAACTACACTCTCGGATCAAGGAGTAAGAAATGGATAGCGTCTTGCGCGAGGTCGATGAACGCGCCCAACTCGCGGGCACCAATAAATTCGAGCTACTGGTTTTTCGCCTCGGGGCCGACACCGCCCTCGGTAGCCAGGAGCTTTTTGGAATCAATGTCTTCAAGGTGCGTGAGGCATTGGTCATGCCGAAGATCACACCTATGCCGGGAGCGCCCGAAAATGTGCTCGGGGTCGCCAATATCCGCGGACAAATCATTCCGGTCATCGACCTGCCCCAGGTAGTCGGCTGTCAAGCCAAGGGACTGAACATCCTGCTGGTGACGGAATACGAACGCTCCGTGCAAGGTTTCGCGGTAGAGGATGTAGAAGAAATTGTGCGCCTCAACTGGAGCCATGTGCTCTCCGCCGAAGGCGCTGCCGTCGGCGGATTGGTGACCAGCCTCGCGCGCCTGGATGAAGATGAGGAAAAGGCACGCCTCGCGCTGGTCCTCGACGTCGAACACATCTTGCGTAAGGTTTTACCCTCGCGCTTCAAGAGTGGCGACGAGCTCAGCCAGAACCACAACGTGGAAATTCCCTCCGGCTCCGTCATCCTCTACGCCGACGATTCCGCCGTGGCTCGCAATCAAATTGAAAAAACCTTGCGTAGCCTTGGTCTACCCTTCATCAGCACCAAAACCGGGCAAGAAGCCTGGGAGCGCCTGCAACAGCTAGCCAAAGATGCGCGCGCCGAAGGGCGTGCCATCACCGACAAGGTGGCCATGGTCCTCACCGATCTGGAAATGCCAGAAATGGATGGTTTTACGCTAACTCGTCGCATCAAAGAAAACGAAAATTTGCGTGCGGTGCCGGTGGTAATTCACTCCTCCCTTTCCGGTAGCGCCAACGAGGCACACGCGAAGAGCGTTGGCGCCGATGGCTATGTTGCCAAATTTCTACCCGACGACCTCGCGCGCTCAGTCGCGAACGTCATCCACCGTCATTAAAACGAGGCAAGGACCATGCTCAATGCACCGGACTCTCTCAGCTCCCTACTCAGCTCCTGCCTCGATGGCGATCTCGAAACGGCAAAATTACTGCGTGAAGACGAGGAATTTCAGAGCTCGATAGCGCCCCTCTGCAAGCAACAGCGCGAGCAGCTTCGCCAATACTGTCGCGTTCTCGATCAACAAACTCTGGCCTTACAAGGATCGAACGACAACCACCTGCTTGGACTCGCGTTTCGTGACAGCCTGCAACGCGCCGAGCTCGACAGTCAGTCTTTACTCGACCAAGCCCAAGCGGTCATTCGCGCCGTCAAAGATTCGGCAATTGCGGTGGCAGCCAACCAAGATCTGGCCGCGCATACCCTGCACGATGTGCAGTTGGGCAATCAGCGCCTATCCGAACTCATTGGCGAGATGGATCTCGTAGAGCAAGCGGTAAATGGCATGGGCAAGACCGTACAGGCCTTTCTCGAGCAAACCCGCACCATCACCACCCTGGCGGTAAAAGTGCAGGAGATCGCCAAGCAAACCAATCTGCTGGCGCTCAACGCGGCCATTGAAGCAGCCCGTGCTGGTGAACATGGGCGTGGTTTTGCCGTCGTGGCAGACGAAGTCAAAAAGCTGGCCCAGAGCTCCTCTCACGCGGCCAGCGACATTCGCAACGCCGCCAACAATATCAACGAGGGCGCCGCTGAGGTAGAGAGCCGAGTATCGGCCAGCATTCAGCATCTGCGACGTGGCGGGGACTCCCTGGAAACCGTGGCCGAGGTTCTCGGCATGGCCAATCATTCGGCACAAGAAACGCAAGAAAATATACAGAACATCATTAATGGCGGTGCCCAAGAGATCGCTGCTGCGGAGGCCATGGGATCACACATGCAAACGCTGCGCAGCTCGATGCAAGGTTTTGACGGCAGTTTCACAGAAATTCGCAATTGCCTCGGAAAGATACAGAAAAACCTCGAGCAAGGCGCCGAAGAAGCCATGACAGGCACTACTCCCCTTGCGGTACGTCTCAGTATCGCAAAAAGTGACCATGTGCGCTGGGTAGGAAAAGTGCTCGAGGCGATTAGCACCGGCAACACCAGCCTAGGCGCGGATGAGCTGAAAGACGAACACGCTTGTCGCCTGGGTTTGTGGATGGACAATTTGATGGAGACATCCCTAACGCAAAGCACAGAATTTGCTGCCCTACAACAGGTGCATCCGCAAGTACACAAGTTGGGGCTACGCCTGCTGCAGTCCGTGCGTGAACAAGACCTTGCCGCAGTTCGCAAAGGTTCGGAGCAACTCAAAAGCCTCAGCCTGCTGGTGCAAACCCAGCTCGACAAACTGCGCGAAAAAATTCTCGCAGCGGAATAATCGAGGGTGGCAAAGCAAGAGCCCGTGGCAGAGACAGAGGCGATCCCCATGCCAGCAGCGCGCTGGCCGAGATTTCGTCTGTGGGCCATTGCCTTGGCAGCGGCCATTGCTGCAGCCAGCGGCACGCTTTTACTGCCCCCACCGATCTCTCCCGCCGCACCGTTTTGGGCTCCCTACCTCCTCTACGTCTTACGTTTTTTGGTTCTCTGGTATCTTGCTCGCGTCGCGGTACGCAGCCTGTTTTTCCTGGCTGAGTGGATGCTCGAAGCACTGCTGCCAATTCGCCACAGCGCCTCCCCCAGCGACTGACTTGCTCCGTCTGTTAGTGCCGCGCCATCCACCAGTCGCGACCTAATCCAAAGATCGTAGCCGACGCAGAAACGAGAAGAAGATCGGCTATCCAGCGCCAGCGCACCCAATTACAAAAAGCGGCCAAATGTAATAGCGTATCAACGCCCATACTCGGTCCATGCAACGCTAGTTGCGCCTTGGCGTTGGTTTCAAACACCACACCAAAATACCGCATCACCATCAAAAACAGCGCGATGGCAAAGAGGGCCAGGCCAGTGTAGATCCACGTGGAGCGGCGGCGCCAGCGCATCGATTAGGCTTGCTTCCAGGCATGGAGCTGCTGCATCGTCGCCACGAGCAGGGCATCGGCGCGCCCAGCCGTCGCCGCCTCGACATAACAGCGCAATTCCGGGGCATTTCCCGAGGGACGCAAATGCAAGATCTCGCCTGCCGCACTGCACATACGTACCCCATCGGTTAGATCCCGTTGCATGGCAACGAAACCCAGGCAGGCAAAATCCTCATTAAATGCGGCGAGTCCGCCTGAAGCGTCCTGATATCGCGCCAACATGCTGCGGCTTTTTTCTGTCGGGAAATTTTGCTCCCGATCACTGCTGGTAAAGCGCTGCGGCAATTCTTCCAAAAGGGTCGAGAGGGGTTTTTCTACACTCGCTGCGGCAATGAGTGCCGCCAGCATGGGCAAGATGGCATCGCGGGTAGGGAGGGGACGCAGTACGCGCCCCTGCGCTTGCAGCGCCGAGGCGAGCAAAAAACCGCCATTGGCCTCATAGCCCACCACCCGCGCGCAACCTTCTGCCAGCAGTTGGTCCATACCGGCAATCACATAAGGAGAGCCAATGCGAGTGCGCAAGGTACGCGCAAAGCCCTGCCCACGCTCCAAACCGGTATTACTGGAAACTGGGGTTACCACGCCCTCCGCTGCCAACAGCGCAGCGCAGACCTGCCCCAGTTGATCGCCCCGCCACCAAGCCCCCGTTTCGTCGGCCAGCATCGGGCGATCGGCATCGCCATCGGTACTCAATAACGCCTGCAATTGGTGTTCGGCTACCCATTTTTCGGCCAATGCACGATCCTCTGGACGCAGGGCCTCGGTATCCATGGGGACAAATTCTTCTGAGCGCCCCAACAAGACCGTCTCTGCACCAAGCACCTGCAAAATTTCGGGCAACAAGTCGCGGGCGACACCCGAATGTTGGTAGACGCCGACCCGCCAATTGCGCAATGGCTGGCCAACAAAAAAATCGAGATAGCGGCAGCGATATTGCTCCAGCCCTACCTCTTCGGCTTCGGCTAGCTGGGGGCGCCGGCGCAAGGCACCCGCAGTCGTAAATTTTTCGCCATCGAAGGGTGGCAAGGCGGCGAGTATCCCCGCCTCATCACTTTTACTAAGTTCGGCCTGCGGTCGGTTGAACTTGATGCCATTGCGGTCGAAGGGGATATGGCTACCCGTCACCATCAGCGACGGCACCCCAGCCTGAAAACCGGCAAAGGCCAGGGCTGGCGAGGGAATCCGTCCCAAATAACGTGGCCTACCGCCAGCATTCAGCACGCCTTGCCAGGCCGCCTCCAGGATTGCTGTAGTGCTTGGGCGCAAGTCTCCCGCGAGAAAGACCTGCTGACCAACAGGAAACTCACCCAATGTACGTAAGTAATCCAGGAACGCGACAACATGGCCGAGCACCACGGCGTCAGTCAGCTCGCTTACCAAGCCCCGCAAACCACTCGTACCAAATGCCGCCATCATTTCCTCCCCGAGAGTCAAGCCATCATAGCATGGCTTGGCGACCATTAGAGTGTACTTGACAGCGGAAGGACGACGCTCTACGGTACGCAACTCTGTTGCATCGGTACGCGCCCATGCCTGCATCCTCTGTCATCACCGACCCCATACTAGCAGTATCCCATTTGGGGGTACGCCTTGGTGGACGGCAAGTACTGCGTGACATCTCCTTTACTCTCGGAGCGGGCAGTGTTTCTGCCTTGATCGGGGAAAATGGGGCGGGCAAGACCACTCTCCTGCGCAGCATTCTCGGCATCCAGACCTGGCAAGAAGGCAGCATCGAGGTGCTCGGCAAGCCCGCCCACACCCAGCTCTCCCGCGTTGGCTACGTCCCGCAAAAAATTGCTTTCGACCCTTACGTACCCCTACGCACACGTGACCTGGTGGCCCTGGGCCGGATGCCGCGCCACTGGTGGCAGCGTCCTGATGGAGATGCGGTGAATCAGGCCCTCGCTGCCGTGCAGGCGGAGAGTTTTGCCGAGCAGCGGGTAGGGATGCTCTCCGGCGGTCAACAACAGCGTGCCGTAATTGCCCACGCCCTGGCCCGTCGGCCACGCTTATTACTCCTTGACGAACCCTTGGCCAATCTCGATTTTGCCAGCGCCAGCCGCCTGGTGCGCCTGCTCGCCAGCCTTGCACAAGAGCAAGGTATCAGCGTTTTGGTCACTGCACATGACATGAATCCGCTACTACCCGTACTCGACCACTTGGTTTATCTGGTCGATGGACGCGCCGCTGCGGGCAGCGTGCAGGAGGTGGTACGGAGCGAAGTACTGAACCCGCTCTATGGCTATCCAGTAGAGATATTACAGCATCGCGGGCGCCTTCTCGTATTACCGGAAGATCCGCAACAGGGGCTGGAGATTCCTTGCCATGCCCACGAACATCTCAATCACGATGACTGACCCCCTGCATCTCGCCAGTTTCTTGCAGAATTCCGCGGTACAGACCGCACTGTGGATGGGCGCCCTCGCGGCTGTGCTGAATGGCAGCATGGGCATCTTCACGGTGCTTCGCCAGCACAGCTTCGCTGGCCATGCCTTGGGAGACAGCAGTAGTGCTGGCGGCGCAATCGGGATATTTCTCGGCATTTCAGCCCTATGGGGATTTTTGGCGATGGCCTGGATCGCTGCCCTGGCCATGGGCGCCTTAGGTCTGCGGCAGGCGCGGGAACGCGACCTGGCCACCGGCATCGTGCTTGGCTGTGCGCTGGGCATTTCTGCCCTCTTTTTATACCTGGACGTGACCAGCACCCAAGCCAGCAGCGCGACCGTCGATGTCATGTTTGGGTCGATTTTTACGCTGGCGCCACAATTGCTCTGGCCAACTGTCATTCTCGTTGTCATCGCCATCACTTTAATCTCCATCTTCTATCGCCCTTTTTTACTGATTTCTGCCGATCCTGACCTGGGACGCGCAGCGGGTTTGCCCGTGCGTCGCCTGGAACTCTTGTATCTGCTCCTGTTGGGCAGCGCCGCTGCCTTATCGGCCCTTTCCATTGGCGTCATTCTCGCCACGGCGCTACTGCTGGGACCGGCGGCAAGTGCCCTGCGCCTTGCCCGCAAACCCTGGCAGAGTTTCCTCTACGCCCAAGGGATCGCGCTCATTGCCGTGTTTGGTGGAATTTATCTCGCTTTCATCAGCTATTACTGGTCGGATGGCGCCAGCTGGCCAGTGAGCTTTTTTGTAGTAACCCTAATTCTACTTTTCTATCTGGCCAGTGCTGCCATCGGACCCATGCGCAAGGCCAAGTTCTGATGTTTTCCAGCTACCTCCTGCACACCTGGATTGCCGCCACCTTGCTCGCCATTGCCGCCGGAAGCCTGGGCTATTTCGTCGTTCTGCGACGCAGCGCCTTTGCCGCTCACGCCCTGCCTCTGGCCGCCTTTCCCGGCGGGGCGTTGGCAACCTTGTTTGGCTTTACCCCACTCTGGGGCCTAGGCGGCTTTGCCATCCTCGGGGTAATTTTTCTTCGTGTCTTTGCTCGCCTTGGGCGTCGCGACGTGGCCATGGGTTTGCTGCTCAGCACCTTTCTCGCCCTCGGCGGACTCTTTCTGAGCCTGGGCCGGGAATATGCAGCGCGGGTCTACGGCCTGCTCTTTGGCGAGGTATTGGGGATCTCTGCCGCCAGTATCCTGCCCCTGGCCCTGCTTGCCATCGCAGTTGTACTGCTGCTTCTCTGGCGTTTCCCGGCACTGCTTTTACAATCCAGTCAAGCCGAGCTCGCCAGCGCCCGCGCGATCTCCAACACCGGCATGGAGTGGTTTTTTCTCGTTTTGCTGGCCCTGGTGAGCGCCGCCGCTGTCCCCATAGTCGGCACCCTCCTTGTGTTCACCCTCTTGGTAAGTCCCGCTGCTGCCGCACAACGGCTATCGAGCCGCCCGTACCAAGCGTGGCTCCTCGCTATCGCCCTGGCGGAGCTCCTGAGCTGGTCGTCCATCGCCCTCTCCTATTGGTCCAACTGGCCGCTGAGCTTCTTTGTTGGTGGGCAAGGCGCCTTACTCTTTTTGTTCAGCCGCATCTTTACCCGCGCTTGAGTGCCTTCCCTCTCAGCGTGCTTAGTGGCATCATCTAACGCATTGAGGGAAGAACACCAAGACGCCGTCGAGGGAAGTCATGAGCACACCGAGCAGCAAACGACCTGACCGCTTCATTATCAGTGGAGCCATGCATGGCGTCACCCCAGAGGCTCGCAGAAGATTGGAAGAATTCGAGAAGCTCGGCGGCCATATCGACTATATTCCCGAAAAGGCCCTCGCCCTGATCCAATATGATGGCCGTTGTGGGGCAGAGCTCGAAGAACACATGGTCGCGGTCCTGCAGCAGGCGGGGGCCTCTTGCGAGTCCCACGGGGTTATCTGCCATGGCAAAGACCACTGTGAGCCTCTGAACTTACATGTCGGACCGTTGGCCGAAGACCATCCCCGCCGCGGTGAATCGCTCAGCAAGCACCTCGGGCGCTGGTTACACCTCAAACAAAAGTAAAACCCATGCGACTGCGTCATTGGCTTGGGGCAGGTCTGCTACTCCTCTCCAGCTTCGCCCACGGCGCCCTCAGCACACAACAAGACCAGTTGCTACAGAATGCCGCCGACGCCTTCGCGCAGGGCAACTACCAACCCGCGGCGGCCGCACTCCCGCAGCTTGCCAATACCTACATGGGTCCGTGGGTCGCCTATTGGTCCCTACAGCCGCGTCTGCAGACGTTGCAAGCAGCGCAATTCCAGGCCTTCGCCAACGAATTCCCACATGGCGCCGCGTATCTCCTGTTACGCCGTCAGTGGTTGTTGGAATTAGGAAAACGGCAGGACTGGCAAAATTTCGCACAGGTGTATCAAGCCGGGCCAGCTCCCAAAAACATCAGCGTACGTTGCTACGCAGCACGCAACCCCCTAATGCAACTAGGTAATCCGTCGGCTCTGTGGGAGGCAGCTGCAGCGAGCAATGGCGCTTGCAATCGAATGGCACAGAATGCCCTCGCCCAGGGCCAAATTTCGCAGACGCTTCTCTGGCACAAACTGGCGGACATGATCCGTGGACAGCATTTGCACAGCGCCACCTCCCTAGCCAATTTTCTTCCGGGTAACGCCGCAGTGGCTTTGACAAGCATTGTGCAGAGCCCCGCTGCTTGGCTGGCAGGTCAGGGTGTAAACGCAGTACCGCAATATGGCACGCGCACGGGCGCGGAACTGCTGCACCTCGCTCTGCTCGGCTTATTGTCCAGTGATCCCGCGCTGGCTGTAGCAAAAAGCGAATCCTTGCCCGGGCTTTCACCCGCGCAGCGCGCATCTGTTTGCTATAGTGCGGCGCAACAAGCGGCACGCCGTTTCCAAACCAGTAACGCAGTCGCTTGGTATCAGGCTGCGGTGAACGCCGACCCAAGCTACCGGCCCAACGCCGACGCACTCCATTGGATGGTGCGCTCGGCTTTGCTGCAACAGAATTGGCCCCTGGTTCTCGCAGCCGTGCACCGCCTACCCGCAGATGAGGCGCAAAAAAGCCAATGGCAATTCTGGAAAGCCCTAGCCCTACAGCAAAGTGGGGATAGCCGGTCGGCACAACAGATTTGGACCCAGATTGCCTCCCCCTTTGATGCCTATGGGCAATTAGCGACGGCCGCCCTTGGCAAAGCTATGCGTCTTCCAGCACGCACCCAGAGCCCTACCCAGCTTGTAGCGCAGGCATTCGCGCAACCAGTCGATGTAACCGCCCAAAATAGCGGTCTGCGGCGTGCACTGAAACTCTATCAATTAGGGCTGTATTTCGATGCCTTGTGGGAATGGGGGCAGTATCTCGAGACTTTACCTGACGCCAGCGCTATTCGCGCTGCTGCCCGCCAAGCCGCGCAGAATCAGGCGTGGTTATTAGTCATCAATGCCAGTACAGATGTCGCTGATGATGGCGACTGGCAGCAAGGTTATGCTCTCCCATATCGCCAAGAGATTGTCGCGAGTGCAGCGGCCAATGCCCTTGCGCCCTCCTTCGTCGCCGGTGTGATTCGGCAAGAGTCTGGATTCGCGCCGGGCATCAGCTCGTCTGCAGGGGCACAGGGCATTATGCAGGTCATGCCTGGCACGGCGGCCTGGGTGCAGAGCCACTATCCGCAAACTGCAAACGCCGATCTCCACAGTAGCAACGGCAATATTCAAATTGGCACCACCTATTTAGCCTATCTGCGCTCCCAGTTTGGCGACTCCCCCCTGCTCCTTGCCGCCTCCTACAATGCCGGACCCGGTGCGGTAAATCGCTGGTTGGCGCAGATTCCCATTAGTGATAGCAAATGGGCCGGATTGATCTTTGCGGCCAATATTCCCTACCAGCAGACCCGCGACTACGTTTTGGCGGTACTGAGCAACGCAATCGTCTACCGCGTGCTGCTCGCTGAGCCCTCAGTCTCCTCGCTGTCGTACTGGCAGCTCACACGCTAGACATGGCTACTGACTTGATAAAAATCGCTAGCCAAGAAAACTTGAACATGCTAAGTTCGGCCCTCAGGGAGTGTGGGAAATCTCCGACTGACGACCAATCACATCACCAAAATTCATAGACATGCCGAATTTCAGCCCGCTTGATCTGCGCAACATGCTACCTGCACGCTCAGGGCTGGAACTCCAACTTTACCATCAGCTCCTCATCAATGATTTTTCCTCGGTCGGTTTTCGCGATCCGTCTGACATTTGCAAAGACCCGAACAAGACCAGCATTATTTTTTCTGAAGATGAGAGCGATAACGGAAGTATTTTTATTTTCCAAAAATGTGCGGATGAAAAAATCCTCTTCACCCCAAAAGACGATGTTCTTAGCAAAAATTATGAAAGAAGCTTAATCTGCATAGACAGTAAAAATTTTATATCTAGCTTTTTTTCTCAATTTTCAAACATAAAAAATGGGGCATTCCTGTTTCAGGCGCCAAGCCTAGTACACTGGAGAAAAAAAAGATTTAACGATCGCGTCCATCTGCAGACAGAAATTCTCATCCGACGCAGAAATCTCCAAGTAATCCATGGATGGCTGCGCGACTTTAGTTACACCGGCTTGGGTTTTTTGGTCAACGAAGTCGATCTTGCTGTCGGTGAAATCGTACTGGTCGAGCTTTCTATCCCTAATTGTGGTGAAATAGAAAGCACTGCCCTCATTGTTAGACGAGAAAACCATTTAAATCGACAATTCGGCCTTCTCGTTGCGGCGCGGCTACTCCTAACACGGCAACAAGAAGAATACGTGAGAGCCCTTTATTTCTGCGCGCAAGGTAAAGCGGTTACAACCCCACTGAAACTGATCTCGCCTATACTTGGCGCCCATGATGAAAGGCGCGTGGATCCAGAGCAAGACCACCACCTTCACCTCACCATCACGGAAGATTCAGAAATGAGCGAACGGGATTCAGAACCTATGGAAGTTGTTGGATCCAACCCTAAAGCACTACCAATTGGGGTGTCTACTCTCTTAAGCATGACGACTCCCTATCAGGCAAATTTCTCCTCCGCTCCAGAGGCGAATTGTGCGATGATCGACACAACTACCCAGCTTAGCGAGGAACCCATGACCGATTCGCCGCACACCAGTGCAGATGAAGAAAGCGCGGAGCAGGGAACGATCAAACCAGGGCTTGCGGGAGACGCGGCAGAGCAGTTGCTCACTCCTTCGCTGCTAGAGATGGAAGGCAACACCCAGCAACGCCCACCCGATCTGCCACCTCCAGCCGTTATCGCAACACTCGAGCAAGATTTGCCCGAAAAAACGGAGCAACAAGCCCCCGCTACCCCACTTCTCCCACAAAGCGTTGGACTCTCCCAGGAGATCAAGATGTCAGAAGAGCAGCCTCAGCAAAGTTCGTCTTCACTCGCCGGATTGGTGCCAAGTACTGCGCGGTTTAGCAGTCCACGTCGAATCAGTGCGCGCATCGATCTAGCGGCGGTACTCTGCAGCAAAGCAGAGGTTCTCACCGAAACAGAAGAATACCGCGATGCCATTGATTACTATAGCCAATCCCTGGCGACGGTGAATGAGTTGCCGGAGGCTGATGCTGCCACGCCAAAGGCGCTAGATATTCGTGCTCGCGCCCTCCTTGGCAAGACTCGGTCAATGTTCGCGCTGGGAGATAGCAATGCCAGCAATGTCGCGGCCGAGGCGATCACTGCTCTCACAAACATACAGCAGGCAGGGAAAATCAGTCGGCCGCGCTTGGGTATGGACCTTGCCCAGGCCTACATGATTCGTGGTTTAGCCGCAGCTGGACAAGACAGTAACCAGGCTGTTGAGGACTACCAGTCTGCAGACAATATACTCAACGGGCTACATGAAAAATTGGCTGAACATGCCCCACTCGAACTCCTGCAACTTAGTGCCCGCCTAGCCCTCTGCATCGGCAATCTGTATGCGAGCGAGGGAAGTCTAACCGAGTCATTGCCGCACCTAGAGCGAGCTCACGAGTTGAGCGACCATGCCATGCGCAGTATGCCGGAAGAAGCATCGTGGACACTGCAGGTAATCAGTGCCAGCGCCCTGCTCCAGAAAGGCAATATGTTCTTTCAACTGGGGAAAGAAGAAGACGGACAGCGAATTACCGAAGAGGGCATTGAAAGCTGGCAAAAGATTCGCACGCATTTGGCCGATCAGTTCACCAGTGCCCATTATGCCCAACTTGGGTTTGCACAATTGCAATACGCCAAACTACTCAGCGCGTTAGGCTTGTATACGCAGGCAGAAACGGTCCTGGCATCGGCACACCCTATATTACAGGAGCTGGAGCACAAGTTCGGCGACGCGCTGCCTCCCCATGTACAACAACTAGCCGCCTCTATGCAGCTGCAAGAATCTGAACTAGCTCTGGAGCAGGGGAAACTGGCGCAGGCATCTACGAATGCACAAGGCGTCGTTGCCACCATGCGCAGCTTGCAGGAACGGCTCGGCAAGCAGTTCAGCTTTGAAATGCGTGAATTGCTCGCCACAGCGCTTCTCGCCCTTGGCAAGATCCATAGCGCATTGGGCAACAACAAGGCTGCTCTCGAGGCCATGGGCGAGGCCCAACAAATCCTGGCCAACTGACGATCCAATGACCGTCGGCAAATTAGCGGCGGTCACATGCGCATTTCCCAAAAATGAGCTTATCGCTGCGCAACGTCGCCAGGGTAGCTAGCAACACTTTTTTATCGCGACTACTCGGCTTCGCCAGAGATGTGATTCTTGCGCATCTTTTTGGTGCCGGCATGGCCGCCGATGCCTTCTTTGTTGCCCAACGGCTTCCCAATCTCTTTCGCCGACTATTCGGTGAAGGGGCATTCTCGCAAGCGTTCGTGCCGGTGCTCGGAGAGTATGTCCGGGAACGAAGCGAGAAAGAGACGAAAGATTTCGTCGCCGATATTGCCGGCTGGCTTCTTCTCGCACTACTAATAATCACCGGGTTAGGGGTTTTTGGTGCGGGCATTCTCGTCTATCTACTCGCTCCTGGTTTCGCGCAAGACCCGGCCAAGTACCAACTGACTGTTCTCCTCACCCGCATCACCTTCCCTTATCTCCTTCTTGTTTCCCTCGTTGCACTCTCTGGCGGTGTGCTGAACACTTATGGACGCTTTCAGGTACCGGCTTTCACCCCGGTATTCCTCAATCTCGGTATCATTGCCGCCGCAATTTTTTGGGCACCCCACATTGCACAGCCAGTAATTGCGGTCGCCTGGGGAATGATCTTTGGTGGCATCGCGCAACTTCTTTTTCAAATACCTGCCCTCTATCGTGTCGGCCATTTGCACTGGCCGCGTTTGCGCCGCAGCGATCCCGGAGTCGCCCGCACTTTACGTCTTCTCGGGCCAGCGGCGTTGGGCGCCTCCGCTGCGCAAATCAATCTTTTCATCAACACCGTATTGGCGTCACTGGTCGGAGCCAACGTCGTTTCCTATCTCTACTACTCTGATCGTTTGGTGGAATTTCCCTTGGGCGTATTTGGCGTAGCGCTCGGGACCGTTGTCCTTCCCACGCTCACCCGGCAGAGCAAAACGGCGGAGTTTCCTCGCACGCTGGATTGGGCCTTGCGCTGGACTTGGCTCATCGCTCTGCCCGCTACAGTCGGCTTGATCCTGCTGGGAAAACCACTCCTGATCACGCTGTTTCGCTATGGCGCCTATAGTGTCCAGGACATGGAGCAAAGCTATCTGAGCCTGTTCGGCTATGGCCTGGGCATTCTCCCCATCATCGCCGCGCGCGTCTTTGCGCCAGCATTTTACGCACGCCAAGATACCAAAACCCCCATGCGTTTCGGAATCATTAGCGTGGGGATCAATATCATCATCAGTCTCATCCTCGCCTGGCCCTTACACCAGCTCGGCCTATCTCTCGCGACAACGATTGCGGCACTAGGAAATGCCACATTGTTGGGCCGTCGTTTGTGGCGGGACGAGATCTATCGTCCCGGCCCTGGTTGGCGAAATTTTCTGTTGAAAACCAGCATCAGCGCTTTCGCTCTGGGCCTCGGCTTGTTCCTCTTTCGCGGTTCCACGAGCGAATGGCTGCGCTGGTCCGCAGGCGAACGGATTGCGCACTTGTTACCACTCATCGGCAGCAGTGCCCTACTCTACCTTTTTCTTCTCTGGGCAATGCGCTTACCAGAACTGCGTCAGTTACGTCGACGCTGAACCAGGTATTCGGGTACACTACAGCGGTTTTTGGCCCGGAATTCCGAAATCATCCATGACCCAGCCCTTCCGTCTTTACCCGCTGCCTCGGCAAGAGATGGCAATGGCGCAGGCTGTGACCATTGGTAATTTCGATGGCGTCCATTTGGGGCACCAACAGCTCCTTGCCAGCATGGCAGGATGCGGCTTGCCGCGAGCCGTTCTCACCTTCGAACCGCTGCCACGCGAACTCTTTCTCGGAACCAAGGCGCCTAATCGCCTCAGCAGCCTGCGCGAGAAGACCGAGGCGCTGTTGCAGTACGGGGCAGACCAAGCCATCTGCGCTCGTTTTGATTCTGCTCTCGCGGCCTTGTCGCCGGGGGACTTTGTCGAACAAATCCTGGTACAACGCCTGCACGTTCGCGAGCTCTTTGTTGGTCATGATTTCCGTTTTGGCGCACGGCGCCGTGGCGATTTTACCTTACTACAACGGATGGGCAGCAAGCATGGTTTTGTCGTGCATGAGCAGGCGCCATATCTCGTTGATGGACAACGGGTTAGCAGTACTGGCATCCGGCAGTTTTTGGAAATGGGCGATCTTGCGCAAGCAGCGCGCTGGCTCGGTCGCCCCTATGCAGTCTGTGGGCGAGTACGTCGCGGCGATCAACTCGGGCGCGAGTTAGGCTTCCCTACCGCAAATTTACCGTTAGAGTATCGCCCCCTGCCTCTGCGCGGTATCTTCGCTGGCCGACTCTACAGTTCCCTTGGTAACTGGAATGCCGCTATCAGTATTGGCCTGCGCCCGACTGTCAATGGCAAAAGCCTGGTCCTGGAGGCTCACTGTCTTGATGCCGGTTCCCCCAATCTCTATGGCCAACAGGTGCGCGTTGAGCTGCTGCACAAGTTGCGGGATGAAGAAAAATACCCCAATCTCGATGTTTTGATTGCCGCCATACAGAACGACGTGCAAAACGTACGTCAATTTTTTTCAACGCATATCATCGAAAGCCCATGGACTACAAAAGCACTCTAAATCTTCCCAAAACCGATTTCCCCATGCAGGGCAAGCTGCCCCAGCGCGAGCCGGAGCATCTGGCGCGCTGGCAGGAGCTGGACCTTTACCAACGTCTTCTGCAGGCTCGTGCTGATGCACCGAGCTTTATTCTTCATGATGGCCCGCCTTACGCCAACGGGAAGATCCACATTGGCCATGCCGTCAACAAGGTGCTCAAAGACATCATCAATAAGTCACGCCTGGTGGAAGGTATGCGCGTTCCTTACGTACCCGGCTGGGACTGCCACGGTCTGCCCATCGAGATTCAGGTCGAAAAAACCCAGGGACGTCCGGGCGAGAAATTGAGTGCCGCAGCCTTCCGCCAGGCCTGTCGTGACTATGCGGCAGAACAGATCGAGGGGCAAAAGGCCGACTTCATTCGCCTCGGTATCCTTGGCGACTGGGAGCATCCGTACCGTACCATGGACTTCACTGCCGAGGCCGACATCCTCCGCGAACTGGGCACACTCACCCTCAAGGGGCAGGTGTATCGCGGTGCCAAGCCTGTGCATTGGTGTGTGGATTGCGGCAGCGCCTTGGCCGAGGCCGAGGTGGAGTATCGCGATCGTAGTGATCCCTCCATCGACGTGGGTTTCCTCGTTGAAGACGCCAACGATTTGGCGCAGCGTTTGCACCTTACCAGGCTCGACGCCGAAGCGGAGATCGTAATCTGGACGACCACGCCCTGGACCCTGCCGGCAAACCAGGCGGTGGCCGTACACCCTGATTATGAATATGTGCTGCTGCAGGCCGGGTCTCGCTTGCTCGTACTGGCGGCAGATCTGGCGGAATCTGCCCTGGCCCGCTACGGCCATCCCGCTACGGATCCGCTCGCCACAGTGCGCGGCCGGGCGTTGGAGGGGCTGCGCCTACGCCACCCCTTCCAGACTCGTAGCGTTCCCGTCATTCTTGGTACGCATGTAACCCTGGATGCCGGCACTGGCTGCGTGCACACCGCTCCAGCCCACGGCGTAGAGGATTACCTGGTCGCACAAGCCTATCATTTGCCCATCGACAGCCCGCTGTTAGGCAATGGCCGCTACCGCGACGATCTGGACGACGGGCTTGCCGGGCTATCGACCGCCGAGGCGAATCGTGCCGTACCTGCATTGCTGCATGAGCGTGGCCGCCTAGTCCATCAGGAAAAACTTGAGCACAGCTATCCCCATTGTTGGCGCCACAAAACTCCCCTGCTCTTTCGCGCCACGCCGCAGTGGTTTATCAGCATGGAGCGCAACGAACTACGCGCGCAGGCCCTGCAAGCGATCACCCAAACGCGCTGGATTCCTGCCTGGGGCGAAGAGCGCATTGCCGACATGGTACGCAAGCGCCCCGACTGGTGTATCTCCCGCCAACGCGCCTGGGGCGTGCCAGTGGCCCTCTATGCCTGCGAACAGTGCGGCGAGCCGCTACGCGATGCTGCCGTCTTCGAGCGCATTGCCGCTGCGGTAGAGAAAGGCGGCGTCGATGCCTGGTTTGCGGGTGCAGACAGCGATTTCCTCGGTGCCACACAGCATCACTGTGCCGCCTGCGATCACAGCGAATTTAACAAAGTGCCTGATATTCTCGATGTCTGGTTTGACTCGGGTTCCACCCATGCCTTTGTCCTCGAGCGGCGAACGGAACTGCACAGCCCTGCCGACCTGTACCTGGAAGGCGCGGACCAGCATCGCGGCTGGTTCCAGTCATCCTTGCTCGAATCGGTTGCCAGCCGTGGGCGCGCGCCCTACCAAGCGGTCTTAACGCACGGCTTCACGGTGGATGGCGAAGGCCGCAAGATGAGCAAGTCCGTTGGCAATGTCATCGCGCCGCAGGAAATCATCGATCGCTATGGCGCAGACATCCTGCGCCTCTGGGTCGCTTCGGAAGACTACCGCGGCGAGATCCCCATCTCTGATGGTATTCTGCAGCGCTTGGGCGAGAGCTACCGCCGGATTCGCAATACCGCCCGCTACATCCTCGGCAATACCGCCGACTTCGATCCGCGCAGCGATGCCTTGGATACCAACGCGTTGTTAGAGATGGATCGCTGGATGCTGAGGCGTTGTGCGGCAGTGCAACAAGAGATCCGTACGGCCTACGAGCAATTCCAGTTTCATCGTGTGGTGCAGGCCATGCACAATTTCTGCTCCATCGATCTCGGCGGACTCTATCTGGATGTCCTCAAGGATCGGCTCTACACCACGCAGGCACAATCGCGGGCGCGGCGCTCAGCGCAGACGGTGCTCGC
The DNA here is from genome assembly GCF_041146875.1 of Acidithiobacillus sp. IBUN Pt1247-S3. Lineage (NCBI taxonomy): Bacteria > Pseudomonadati > Pseudomonadota > Acidithiobacillia > Acidithiobacillales > Acidithiobacillaceae > Acidithiobacillus > Acidithiobacillus sp. IBUN Pt1247-S3. The sequence goes on from NZ_JBFRXP010000003.1 coordinate 119,212, forward strand.
CAAAATGCTCGACGCACTTATCGTGTGGATGGCACCTATCCTCAGCTTCACGGCTGAGGAGATTTGGCAACAGCTACCCTGGCGTAGTGCCGATAGCGTCTTTTTTGCCTGCTATCCGGATTTTGCCGAAACCAGCGATCCCGCCCTGGACGGACGCTGGCAGCGCCTGCTGACCCTGCGCGAGGCGGTAAATGCTGCGCTCGAGCCCTTGCGGCAAGAGAAGAAAATCGGCTCCGCCCTGGACGCGCAAGTGATATTGCATGCCAATGCCGACTGGCAGGCGCTTCTGCAACCTATGGCCGCCGAATTACGCTTCCTGCTGCTCTGTTCCGACCTGCAACTGCGAGAGTTGGCTCCAGGGACAGAAGAGATCATTCCTGGCTTGCAGATCGCCGTGGCCGCGTATGATGCCACAAAATGTCCCCGCTGCTGGCACCGCCGCGAAGACATCGGCAGCCACGCCGAACATCCAGAGATCTGCGCCCGCTGTGCAGAGAATGTCGCGGGCACTGGTGAAATGAGGGAGTATTGCTGATGCTGCGTTATCTCTGGTTAAGCGTCGTAGTCATCCTTCTCGATCAAGGGGTGAAACTCTGGCTCAGCCATATCTGGCGGGTTGGACAAGGGATTATCGTCATCCCCGGCATCCTCAACTTTCGTCTCGTACACAATACCGGTGCCGCCTTCAGTTTTCTTGCCGGTGCTGGGGGTTGGCAGCGTTGGCTGCTGATTGGCATTGCCGTACTCGTTGCGGTAGTGCTCGTCGCTATAATGCGACGCCTGAAACCCGGAGCGCACTGGACCGCTATTGCCCTCGCCCTGATCCTCGGCGGCGCGCTAGGCAACCTCATTGACCGCATCCGTTTGGGCTACGTAGTGGACTTCATTGGCGTGCATTGGGGCAATCTCTACTGGCCCTATTTTAACATTGCCGACAGCGCCATCAGTATTGGGGCAGTGATGCTCATCGTGGACGCATTCCGGCGCCGCTAACGCTACATTGTCGTGCAAATACGACAAATCTTGGATTTTAGCGCGAGGGATTGTTTTTAACATATTGAATATAATAATGTAATTATTTTGGCCCGAAAATTGCTAACCATCTACATAGAGATACGAATGAGGTGCAAGCATGGACAATCGGGCGAATTTATTGGCAGCTCTACGACGGGTACGGAACTACCCGAGCTATCATTCCTTTATGGCCACCCAAGAGCGCGAGCGCATCAAACGCGATCTTCAGAAGCGTTTGCTGAGGCTGCGCAATGCCGGGCGGCGCGGAGGCGGCGGCTTTGCCTTGTTCCGCAAAGCCGTTTTCCATCAGCTTCTGTACTGAAGGCTCACTGCGGCTCGTTACCGGGCCGCCACTTGATACTGCAGCCCATACAGGGCTGTACATCACTCGGTGATGTTTGACCCGCAAGTACCGCATGTACCGCGGCATCCAGATCCCTGCCAGTTACCGGCGCATCATTTTTGGGCCGAGCAGCATCAAATTGGCCATGGTAAAAGAGCTTCCCCGCAGCATCGAACAAGAAAATGTCCGGCGTACAAGCAGCGCGAAAGGTCTTGGCCACGCTCTGATCAGCATCAAACAAATAGGGAAAGTCATAGCCTGCCCGTGTCGCTTCTGCCGGCATCTTTTCGGGTGCGTCATCGGGATAGGTCTCGGGGTCGTTACTGTTGATCGCTACCACCGCCAGTCCTTCGTGTTGCCAGCCCTTCGCCAACTCCCCTAACTTGTCAGCAATGTGAATCACGTACGGGCAGTGGTTACAGATAAACAGCACCAATAGCGGCCTGCCACTCGCTTGCGTCGTCGACCAGTTGCCCTCCTTGCCACCTACGGGCAGCGTAAAGTCTGGCAACGAGGTACCCAGGGGCAAATCCAATCCGGTCATAGCCATCGTTTGCGTCTCCTCTTGCTGTAAAAATCTATGCGGGCGAGAAAGGACCAAAGGCCAGTTGCGCCTCGTCACCGCTCGCAGCATCTTCCATACGCCACTCGCCCTTGCCCAGTAGCCGCAAGCAACGCGAATGATAGCGCCAGAGGCTCGAGCGGTGTCCCACACTGATGATAGCAGAGTCTGGTAGCCGCTCTGCGAGCAGACGATACAGTTCCCCCTCTGCCCGCTCATCGAGGGCAGAGCTCGCCTCATCCAAAAAGATCCAGCGCGGTTTTTGCAGCAAAATACGGGCAAAGGCAAGCCGCTGCTGTTCCCCCAAGGAAAGGGTGTGGGACCAGAGTCGCGTTTCCTCTAGCTGCCCCGCCAAGGCGCCCATACCCACCAGTTGCAGTGCCTCGGTGAGCACCTGGTCACCACTATCAGCGAGCCCATAGGGGTAGACCAACACATCGCGCAGCGTACCCATGGGCAGATAGGGGCGCTGTGGCAGGAATAGTGGCCGTTGGGATGCAGGCAAACCCACCGAGCCATCGCCGTACGGCCAAATGCCCGCCAAGGCACGAATCAAGGTGCTCTTGCCACTACCGGAGGCACCCATGATGAGGACATGCTCACTAGGCGCCACCTGCAAATGGAGTCCATGTACCAGATCTCGTCCATCGGGCAGACGTACATTCAGATCCGCAACATCCAGGCGCGCGGCATCTCTTCGTTCAATATGGTAGTGCTTGTCTTGAATCTCATGCACCTCCCCCATGGACTGGCGAAAGAAGCGTAGACGATCGACCACCGCATGCCAGTTGGCCAGGGTCGTGTAACTGCTGACGATAAAGGATAACGCCCCCTGTACTTGGGCAAAGGCTGCCATGATCTGCTGCAGGCCACCAACACCAATCTCTTTATTGACGAAGTAGGCAGGCAGGCAAACGATCAACGGAAAGATAATGGCAATTTGGCCATAGGCAGAGGTCCACCAGTTCAGGCGCATGCTCCGCCAGATAATGCGCCAGAAGTTGGCATAGACCTCGGCAAAACGCTGGCGGAAATGTGCGCCCTCCCGCTCCTCTCCGCCATAGAGGGCGACACTCTCGCTGTTTTCGCGCAGGCGCATCATGCTGAAACGAAAGTCCGCTTGATAGCGCTCCTGCATAAAATTCAGCCGAATGAGTGGACGCCCAATCAGCGCCGTGATCACCGTACCAAATACCGAGTAGATGAGTGCCGCCCAGACCAGATAGCCGGGCACTGTGAAGGTCTGCCCATGCAAGGGGATCCAGATCATCGCCGACAGCTCCCAGAGCATGAAGATAAAGGTGCCCAAAGTCACAACCGAACTAAACAGGCCGATGACGATGTTTAAGGTCTGATTGGTGAAGCTGGCCAGATCCTCGCTGATACGCTGGTCGGGGTTATCGGTACCATCGCCGAGCACCTGCATGTGGTAGTAGGTACGACGGGCCAGCCAGGCATCAAGATAGGAGTGCGTCAGCCAGCGCCGCCAACGAATGACGAGCATCTCGGTAAAGAAGCTCTGCGATACAGCAGCAACGATGTAAGCAGTAGCCAAGCCACAAAAGACAATGATCTGCTGCCAGGCAGAACTCGCCTGATAGTGTTGCACGGCATTCCAAAAAACCGCATACCACTGGGTGATACGGTACGAGATAAAGACCATGAAGAGATTGAGGCCAATGATCAGGGCGAAGACTCCGCGCGCCAACCACCGATCATCCGAACTTATCCAATAAGGCTTACTGATTTGCCAAAGATCGCGAAAAAATTCGCGATTGAACTGCCGCATATGCGCTCCCCGCCACAATCCCCAAAAACCCAGCCCCAGGCGCAGAATTTGCTAATCTATGGGAGCCAATCGATATCGAAGAGGAGAATAGCATGGCCGAGGACAAAAACCATTCACGTCGCCGCTTTCTCAGCGGCTTAGTTGCCGCTGGCGCGGCATCGGCAGTGGCCGTAGCGGCACAAGGCCAAGGCATGGGTATGGGCATGATGGGCCCATCGAAGAACAAGGTAGTCTTTCAACTCAACCAATCCGACCCTGCGTATATTTTGGATATTTTACACAGTGCGGCGGTAGTGCTTGGGCATTACAACAACGACGTCGACATCGTCATCGATTGCTTTGGTCCCGGCATCTGGCTGCTAATCAAAGCGGAAAAAAACCACCAGCATTACGAGAAGTTCGTCGGTGAGCAGGTTTCCAGCTTGCACATGTATGGCGTCACTTTTGCCGCCTGTGAACAAACCATGAAGACCATCAAGGTGACTAACGCCGACCTCATCTCAGAAGCAACGCCGGTGTTCAGCGGTGCCGTCGAGCTGATCACTCTACAGCAGAAGGGCTACGCCTATATCGCGTGGTGAGGAAGGATCAGAGGCGGCGGTGCTTGAGGGCTGGCAGGCGCGCACATAGGGCTGCTATTTGACTCATGTCCAGCTCAGCCAGCGCGACGCTGGCGCCCTCTTCTTGTATTGCCAGGACCTGGCCCCACGGGTCGATGATCATGCTGTGTCCCCAGGTGTCCCGACCATTGGCGTGTTTGCCCCCCTGGTCGGCGGCCAGCACGAAAGCTTGGTTCTCGATGGCACGGGCGCGCAACAGGGTTTCCCAATGCGCACGGCCGGTCTGTACGGTAAAGGCGCTCGGCACTACCAAGAATGTTGCACCAGCATACTGGCGATAAAGCTCGGGAAAACGCAGGTCATAGCAAATCGACAGACCAATCGAACCCCATGGGCTGGCGACTTGTATCGGCTTTGATCCTGGCGCGATGGTAGCCGATTCGCGATAGCTCTCGCCGTCCGCCAGGTCGACATCGAAAAGATGGATTTTATCGTAGCGCGCCTGCACTGTGCCTTGCGGGTCATAGACCAAGAGGCTGGCGTAGCAGCGCCCGTCAGGCGCGCGCAGAGGGATGCTACCGCCCAAGAGCCATATCCCATACTTGGCCGCCTGCGCTGCCAGAAAATCCTGGATCGGCCCACTGCCCTGATCTTCCATGAGCGCAAGTTTATCGGTGTCGCGTAACCCCATGTAGGCGAAATTCTCGGGTAACAGCAGCAACTGCGCGCCAGCAGCGCTGGCTTGGGCGATAAGGCCTGCCGCGGCTTGCAGATTTTCTTGCAGATCAGCGCTTGATACGGTCTGAATAACTGCACAAATCAATCTTTCACTTGCCACCGCGCAGCTCCTGGCTGATGTTCAAACGCCTTGTCCAGCCAACCAGCGCTGGATATCGGCAGCACCCATAGCGCCGCTCTGGCGCGCAGCCTCGCGCCCCCCGCGGAACAATACCATGGTCGGGATGGAACGAATCTGATAACGCGCCCCGGTCTGCCCATCCGCTTCGGTATTGACCTTGGCAAAGAGGCAACGCCCTTGCATCTGCTGTGCAGCTTGGGCAAAGGCTGGTGCCATCATACGACAGGGACCGCACCAGGGGGCCCAAAAATCGATGAGCACTGGCAATTCATTGCGCTCGATATAGCGTTGAAAACCAGACCCTTGCAATTCCGGGGGATGGTCTGCAAAGAGCACTTGGTGACACTTACCACACTTGGGATGTTCCCCCAAGCGCTCCTTGGCGACCTGATTTACTGCGCCACAATGGGGACAAACAATGTGCATTGGCTCGCTTCCCTTTCAACTCTGCAGTAGGAGATCCAGCTCTCCGCGCCGCTCCAGGGCCAACAGATCATCGCAGCCACCGACATGGCGTTGGGCGATGAAGATTTGCGGCACCGTGCGCCGCCCGCCGGCTCGTTGCACCATCTCTGCACGTCGCTGCGGCTGTTGGTCGACCCAGATGACCTGTGCGGCCACATTTTTCTGTTGCAGCAACGCCAAGGCGCGTCGGCAGTAGCCGCAAGCATGGGTCGCGTAGACAATGACCTCGGCCATCATTTTTCTACCGGCAGGCCCGCGCTACGCCAAGCCTGGATTCCGCCTTTGAGGCTGTAGACCTTCTGAAAGCCCGCCTTGTGCAGAATGGACGCCGCCCGTGCCGAACGCATCCCGCTGGCGCACTGGCAAATCACGTGATGCTCTTGGTGCTTTTCCAGATCTTTTAGGTACTTGCTCAGCTCGCCAACGGGGATGTGCTTGGCTTGCGGCAAATGGCCGCGCGACCATTCGTTCTGTTCACGCACATCGATCACCAAGGCATCGTGCTGATTGATCAGCTGCACTGCGCGCTCCGGAGTAATCTCTTCTACTCCCGCCAGTTTACGGCTGAGAGGCCCCTTGAAGATCAGCACAAAAAAACCCAAGGCCAGCAAAAGCAGTGGCCAATGCGTAGACAACTCCGCACCGATATTCACCCATTATCTCCCGCAACTGGGGGCATCAGTCACCCCAAACTTATGCAGAATGTTGACCAACGGGCAGAAACCCGAAATGCCGCTCTGCAACAGGTTGAAGCCCACAAAGAGAGTGAAGACCAGAAACCACTCGCTCACAAAGATCGGACTACTGGGCGCGCCGAGCACGACGCTGATCAATACGAAGGTACCGGCTACTACGCGAACCCAATTTTCTGTCGTCATTTTAGGAAACTCCCTGCGTCTTGCGCTCCAAATGTCGTTCCCACAAGAAATAGAGCAGCGGGATCACGATCAGTGTCAACATGGTGGAGGCGAAAGTGCCAAAAATCAAGGACACCGCCAAACCGCCAAAGACTGGATCGCTCACCATGATCGCCGAGCCAAACATGATCGCCAGAGCAGTCAACAAAATCGGACGAAAACGCACGGCACCTGCCTCGATCACTGCCTCATCCAAGGGGTATCCCTCGCGCCGATATTCAATAATGAAATCGATGAGCAGTAAGGAGTTGCGCACCACCACGCCGGCCAAGGCAATGACGCCAATCATCGAGGTAGCGTTAAACGGCGTGTTCAAGAGCCAATGACCGGGGAAAACACCAATCAAGGTCATCGGAATCGCGCCCATAACAATGATAGGCATGATAAACGACTGATAGTAGGCTACCAACATCAAATAGATGAAAACCAGCGCAACAATGAAGGCGGCGCCGAGGTCACGAAACACGTCCAGGGTCAGTCGCATATCGCCACCCCAGAGGATTTGGTAGTGAGTGATATCATGCGGTTGCGCGGGCATAAAGCCCAGATTACCGGTGTGCAGCTGCACCCCATCAAGGATCTTGCCGTTAAGTTCGTGGTTCAGGGTGTAGGTAGCATAAACCGGACTGGAGCCGAGCAGATCACCGGTCACATAGACTACATCGTGCTGATCGCGATCAAGGATCGGCTTGGCCGCCGTCGTTTTCTGGACCTCGACGATGCTCGACAACGGCACCTGCTGGCCCGACTGGTTACGGATGCGCAGACTGAGAATCTGCGATTCCCACGCACGCTCGCCGGGAGGAACACGGAGAATAATGTCCACCGGCTCCCGCGCACTGGAAACGGCAATGCTGCCAATCTTGGTTCCGGCGATATAGTCGTGCACCAGCTCCGCCACTTGCGCCGGGGCAACACCCGCCAGCATCGCCTTTTCCGTCAGTACGTGGAGGCGATATTCGGGAACCGTGCCGGTGACCGTATCGTCGACATTGACCATGTCGTAAACCTTGCGGAAGCGTTGTTCGACTTGGCCGGCCAATTGGCGCAGCTTGTCATAATCCGGCCCGTAGAGCTCCGCCACCACCTGCGCCCGCACCGGTGGCCCTGGTGGTACCTCGAAGAGCTTGATTACCGTGCCGGGGAAGCGTTGCTGGAGGTTGGCAATTTTTTTGTAGATATCGACACCGATGGCGTGCGACATGGGTCGCTCACTGCGCGGCACCAGATTGACCTGGATCTGCGCGTAATTGCTCCCCTTGCGCATCATGTCCCCGCGCACCAAACCGGCAAAATCGACCGGTGCCGAGCGCCCAACATAATTCTGGAAATTCTCGACATAGGGATTCTGCGCTAGGACTCGCCCCACATCCTGCACCACGCGACCCGTCTGCGCGAGTGCCGTGCCGGCCGGGGTATCGACCTGGATCATGAAATCACTGACATTGCCCGCTGGCAACATCTTCACATTGACGCCCAGGGCACTCAGCGGCCCATTCATGCCGGAAGGACGTACAAACTGCCACGCTGGCATCAACATGGCCAAAAGCAGCAAGATGATAACGATCAGGAAAAAGAGATTCCGCCGTCCACCAGAACGCAGTAAGGGCGTGAAGATGCGCAAGTAAAAGCGTTGCAATGCATCCCGTTGCTCATGCCCATTTTCGGCTTGATACTCTTGGGTGTGACGTTCGGCCTTGCGCTGCAAAAAGCGATAAGCGCCCCAGGGTACGACCGTATAGGCAAGCAGTACCGAGGCGATCATAGCGATAGGCACAAAGATCGGGATGGGCAGCATGAATGGACCCATCATGCCGGTGACGAAGGCCATCGGCACAAAGGCCAGAATCACCGCGAGCGTGGCAATATTGGTGGGATTACCGATCTCGTTGGTTGCCAATACCACTTTGTCGGCAAAGCTGCGTTTGCTACCTCCATGGCTGATGTGGCGATGGATGTTTTCGATTACTACGATGCCACCATCCACCAACAGACCAAGGGACAGGATCAAGGCAAAAAGGGTAATCCGGTTGATGGTTTGCCCAAGTAACCAACCAATGCCGAGAACCACGCCCAGGGTGAGAGGCACCGTAAGGATCACGATGCCAGCCTCGCGCCAGCCCAAAAAGATCAGCAGGATAATGGCCACTACACCGACCGCAATACTCAAGTGCTCGAAAAGCGTGCTCACGGAATCATCAGCGCGCGCGCCATAGTCGCGGGTAATGGAGACGTGCACGCCCTGTGGAATCGCTTCGGCCTGCAGACGCTGCATTTTGGCTTTCAGAGCATCGGCAACCACCACCGCGTTGGTTCCGGGCCGTTTCGCCAAGGTAATGGTAACGGCTGGCATACTGCTACCCACCGGCAGACCCAAGCCATTGGCAGGGCCGGTGTTGTTGGTGACGAGCGTATCCGTTTCCGCCGCCCCTTCTTCCACCCGCGCGACATCGTGCAGAAAAATCGGTCGGCCATTGTGAGAGCCGATGATGACGTCACCGACCGCCGTCGCCGAACCAAGCGCTGCATCCACGCGCAAGGGGATGCGTAGGTTGTCGGCGACAAGGTGGCCAGCGGGCATTACCAGATTGCTGCCTTGTAATGCCTTCTGCAACTGCGCCAAGCTCACGCCGCTGCTGGCGAGTTTTTGTGGAGAAATCCAGATATTGACTGCCTGTCGGGCGCCACCAATCAACTCGGCGTTGGCCACGTCTGGCACATTCTGTAACTGATCCATGACGCGCATGGCCACCGCACGCAATTGCACCTGACTCAAATGCGACGAACTCAGGGTAACATCAAGGATCGGCACATCGTTGATACCAATCGACTTAACCAGTGGCTGCATGGTGCCTGGTGGCATACGATCAATGTTACGGCTGAGTTGATTGTAGACCTCAAGCAGGCTCTTTTCCTCATTAGCCCCCACCTGAAACTGCACGGTAACGATCCCCATGTCGTTCACCGCGTAGCCGTAGGTATGGTGCACCCCAGGCAGAGAGGCCATCAGCGCCTCCAAGGGGCGCACCACGAGGTTGTGTACCTCTTCACTGTTAGAGCCGGGGCGCATAACGAAGATTTCCGCCGCCGGCACCACGATCTCCGGGTTGTACAGTCGGGGGGTCACCAACACCGCCATCGTCCCAAACAAGGCAATGGCAAGCATGATCAAAACGGTAATTTTGGAACGATAAAAGCCGCTAGCGAGCCGGCCAGCTAAGTTAAACTTCGGTTCCGCGTCAGCCATGCGCAGCCTCGGCACTCTCGATCTTGTCGCCGTTGTCGACCGCTTCGGTGTTGCTCACGACGATCCGCTCGCCAGCGCTCAAACCCGCGAGAATTTCCATTTGCTCACCAACAATCTGGCCCGGCCGGACCATGCGGTACTCGGCCACACCTTTCTGGTTGACCACAAAAACCCCAGGGATTCCCGCCCGGTTCAGCAGTGCCTCGCGGGGAATACGCAGGGTTGTCGTCACGCCCACCAGAGGAATCTCTACCTGCACGAAGGCCCCCGCCTGCACGTTGCTTTCCGCAGGCAAAACCAGCTTCACCAGATGACTATGCGTTATCGGATCGGCTACCGGTACCAAGTCTCGCACTGTCGCCGCCAGCGTCTTGCCGTCGTTGATCACGCTTAGCTGCTGGCCAACCCGGAGCGTCGCGAATGCCGCGCTACCCACACTGCAATCAATCTCCAGCTGCTGCGGATTCGCCAGGCTCAGGACGGGGTGACCAGGGGCTACCAAGTCACCATTTTGCATATATTTTTCTGTGATCACGCCAGAAAACGGGGCCGTTACCCGCGCATAGCGCAACTGGGCGGCGGCGCTGCCGGTGCCAGCTCGTGCGGCTGCTACCTGCGCTTTGGCCATCTGATACTGGCTCCGAACCTGATCCCACTGCTTCTGGGGAATGGCCTGGGCATCATAGAGCTTGTGGAAGCGATCGTAATTGGACTGCGCGTCGGCAAAATTGGCCTCGGCCTGCGCTAGGCCCGCCTGCGCCTGTGCCACCTGATTGTCGACATCGGCCGGATCTACCTGAAAGAGTAACTGTCCCGCGCGCACCTGCTGCCCGACATGTACCTGCAAACCAAGCAGGTAGCCGCTCAAACGCGATCCCAGTTGAATCTGCTGGCTCGCCATAACCGTGCCAGGTACCGTCTCATAACCTTGTCCCTTGCCCGCTGCCAAGGTAAGGGTCTGTGCTTGCACAGATTTCTCTGCGGCAGCAGTATGCGGGGGCTTCTGGCCACAACCAGCCAAGCCCAGGCTCAAGACCATTCCGGCAATCAAAAGCTGCTTTCTCACTGCGATTCTCCCGTTGCTGGCGCACCCGTCAGCGTCTGCAAATCCATTTTGCCAATGGCAAGCAGGAGCGACCCGCGCTCTACTGCCTCTTCATACCGAGCCTTGACTAGCTCGGCGCGCGACTGGTCGAGTAATGCCTGGCCGTGCAAAAGTCCGGTGAGAGTCTCGACGCCATTCTCGTAGCGCAGACGTACCAGGCGCTGCGCCTCTTCACTCTGGCGCACCGCCAACTCCCGCGTCTTCACGCGCTGCGCGGCAAGCTGAGTGGCGAGGAGTGCTTTCTGCACTTGTAGCCGGGTATCATCTTGCGCCCTCTGCAGGTTTGCCAGTGCCGCCTGCACCTTGGCCTGTGCGGTATCCATCTGCCCAGAGCGCGAAAAATCCAGTAGATTCCACTGAATCTGGCCACCAACGGTATAAGAAGGCACCGCATTGCCCAAGGTCGTGCCATTCCATTCCTGCTTGGCCATGGCGTTGATATGGGGCAAATAAGCAGCATGGGCGACGCCAATGCCGGCTTGCGCGGCATGAACCTTTTCTTGCAGAGCACGAATACCCGGATTATTGGCGATCGCCTGCTGTTCCAGGGCATAGGCATCGCCGGCGGGCAAGGGAGGTTGCACTGCGGCACCCACATCCAAGGGGGTCGATATCGGCTTGGCAACCAGTAAGGCAAGGTTGGCACGCGCATTTGCGACCGTATTCTTGGCTTGCTGCAGCTCGAGTGCCACTTCTTCTTCATGAACCTGCGCCGAGAGCAAATCGCTCTTGACTACGACGCCCTGATCCAACAATTGATGCGTGGTTTTTACATAGGCATCGGCGGCGTGCAACGCCTTTTCTGCCACCTCTTGACCCGACTTGGCAGCGATCAGCCCATCGTAAGCCTGCAGCACGGTAAAGATCAGTTTTTGTTGGGCGTACTGATCGCCTGCCTGTGCCGCCCGCAGCATAGCTTGCGCTTCGCTAATCCCACTGCGTACCGCACCACCGTTCCAGATGGGTATGGCGAGAGAAATTTCCGTACCAAGATTGTGATAACCGCCAGGATGATCAAGGTTGTTGGGGCGGATATTCAGTGCTGCTGGGTTGCTCGGATTAAACTGGCCTGCTCCAAAGTCATTGAAAGTGGCAACACGCTGGGAGAGTTTCATGCCGAACACCGTGAGGGCATTGTTTGATTGCGCGCCAGAAAAACTCGCCGAAAGCTTCGGTAGCAGATTGCCCTGTGCCGAACTCACTGCTCCCTTGGCCTCCGCTGCTTGCGCTTCTGCGAGGAGTGCCTCGGGATTCCGTTGTTGTGCATCATGCACGCATTGTGCGAAATCAATGGCGTAGGCCGCCGGTACCGAAGCAAAGGCGAGTAATGCGGCAATGGTAGACACCCAAGGACGTCGGCGGTTCATGCAGTAGCAACTCCTCTCGATCTTTTGATCTTCGCCAAAAGAGCACAAGGCGCCGAAGCGCCAAAGAGAATTAGTTTATTATAATATTCTTCGACTGCAAAGCGCTGACTCAGTGAATGCTGCAGAACACGTCGCTCATCATGGAAATCAAACGCAGCGTGCGCGGATCACCAACCCGGTAATACACCTTGTTGGCGTCCTTACGCGCCTTCAAAATGTCTTTCTCACGCAAGATCGCTAGATGCTGAGAGATGTTGCTCTGCGTGGTACCCACGGCAGCAACGATGTCTTGCACACTCATCTCTTCCGAGCCCAGAACACAGAGCACCTTGAGACGCAGTGGATGGGCCATGGCCTTGAGCGAGCGCGATGCCTGCTCGATATCTTCTTCGCGGGTGGGTAGTTCTTCCATTCTTCGTCCTCTAATCGTCAGCGTTCATCTGGCCACGGTCTATCCATCCTAAAAGCAAACCGCTCACCTTGCCTTTTCTCGGTTATCTTCTATAGAATGGAACATTCGCGGGTGTAGTTCAATGGTAGAACCTGAGCTTCCCAAGCTCATGACGTGGGTTCGATTCCCATCACCCGCTCCAATTTCAGCAACAACTTCAATACAGCGGCTTCTCCAGACTCCCCAAAATTTCGTCCACGCGCTGCTTGACGACGTCGGTCATACAGATCGGCGTGCCCCATTCCCGCGTCGTTTCACCGGGAAGTTTGTTGGTGGCGTCAAACCCAATCTTGCCGCCCAACCCGGCCACTGGCGAGGCGAAATCCAGGTAATCGATTGGCGTATTTTCCACCATCAAGGTGTCACGCACCGGGTCCATGCGCGTGGTCATCGCCCAGATCACATCCTGCCAGCTACGTGCGTCCACGTCTTCGTCCACCACAATGATAAATTTGGTATACATGAATTGCCGGAGAAATCCCCAAATACCAAACATCACCCGCTTGGCATGTCCAGGATAGCCCTTGCGAATCCGCACCACAGCCAAGCGATAGGAGCAACCCTCGGGCGGTAGGTAAAAATCGAGGATTTCGGGATATTGCTTTTGCAGCAGTGGCACGAAGACTTCGTTGAGGGCGACGCCCAGGATTGCCGGCTCATCTGGCGGGCGGCCGGTGTAGGTGCTGTGGTAGATGGGATCGCGCCGATGGGTAAGGCGCTCGACAGTGAAAACGGGGAAACGTTCGGTCTCGTTATAGTAGCCGGTGTGATCACCAAAGGGGCCTTCCACGGCGAAGTCGTCGGGATAGATATGCCCCTCCAAGATCAACTCCGCCCGCGCCGGAACTTGCAGGGGGACGCTCAACGCGTTGGCCAGTTCGGTGCGCCCACCACGCAACAGGCCGGCAAACTGGTGTTCGGAGATGGTATCGGGGATGGGAATAACCGCTGCGAGAATGGTAGCAGGATCGGCGCCAAAGGCCACGGCAACGGGAAAAGGCTGCCCAGGATTTTGCCGCTGGAATTCCTTTAGATCCTGTGCCCCACCACGATGCGCCAGCCAGCGCATGATGACCCGATTACGGCCAATGCGTTGCTGGCGATAGATGCCCATATTGGCGCGCTTTTTCAGCGGTCCCTTGGTGATCGTCAGGCCCCAGGTGAGTAGTGGTCCCACGTCGCCAGGCCAGCAGGTTTGCACCGGCCATTTTTCGAGATCAATCTCGTCACCCTGCAAGACCACTTCTTGGCAAGGCGGGCGCGAAACCGTAGTCGGCGCCATGTGCAGCACCTTGCGCAGGGTGGGGAGCTTATGCCACAGGTCACGTATCCCCTTGGGCGGGTCTGGCTCTTTGAGGTAGGCGAGAAGGCGGCCAATTTCCCGTAGCTCATCGAGGGATTCGCCGCCCATGCCGAGGGCCACCCGCCGCGTTGTGCCAAAGAGATTGCCAAGCACGGGAATATCGTAACCCGTCGGGCTCTCGAAGAGCACGGCGGGACCGCCAGCGCGCAGGCTGCGGTCACAGATTTCTGTCATTTCTAATGCGGGGGAGACCCGCTCGCGGATGCGGCGTAATTCACCACGAGATTCCAGATCGTTTATAAAAGCGCGCAGGTCAACATAGCTCATCGGCCAATGCTAGCCGATGAATGGTTACTTTGTCTCCTCCCCGGGCTCTTCGCGGGCAACCAAGAAGGCGCTATCGTCAATCGCCAGGCTACTGGTGGCACGCAAATCGATAGCTTCGTGGCCGCTGATGTATTCTTCCGCGAGCGCAGTCAGACAGGCTACTTCATCCTCGTTGACTGCTTCAAAACCAGAAAATCCAATATCCTTCAACAATCTTTGCCCTGCCTCGCTTTGCTCCATACTACACAATATTTCGCACAACTGTCCTTGCAAATGCGCCATGCGCGGTGAAATACAAAAGGCATGAAACGCAAAGGCATCGTCAGACTGCGAAACAATTCGCAAACTACTCTGCGTAATGCGACTGGCACTAGCAAAAACTTCGTTAAAAACGAACGCAAAATCCACCTGTCCTTGTAACAGGCTTTTCAGTGCCGACTGATAGCTTCCGGTAAAGGTAAAATCGAGTCTGACACGGTCAACTTCCGCCTTATCCAAGAGGAACAATCCAACCATATGCACCAAAGTGGCATCACTCGCAGATGCGATACGAATTCGTTCCGGCAAGGTCGAAAAATCAACCCAAGGAGAATCACTACGCGAACACAGATACACTTCATCAAAGTGCTCTTTTGGTTTTGCTACGGGAATAAAACCTCTCTGTGCCATATACTGAACCCAATCAAAGGGATTGGCATAGACCAAATCAAAGCCACCATCTAATACAGCTTTCCGTCCGCGCTCAAAATCGTCGTGGGGTTCAAAGCGCAGGCTGCAGCTCAAGCGCCGCTGCAGATAGGTGTTCATCAAAAACCATCCCGGAAGATTCTTTCCGGAATAATTTGGGTCCACGGTAAATCCGTAAACCAACTTTTCAGTATTTCCCTCGCTGACGCCCATCAGATATCAAAATCCACCGGAATTTCTCCCAGTATATTCAAATGAATGTTAAATGGCGTCATATATTTCATTGCGGTCATCATTGATCCCTTGAATTTCAGCTTGCGGCTCATCAATGCGGATTTGCCTGTGACCTCCCCAGAAAGTATCTTCTTCCAATTTTCCATGCTGGCCCACATGATGAAATCCCGTCGACGCCCATCGGATGGACCGGCGTAGATTACCTTACCGCCTTTACAGAATAGCATCACATGGGGAATATCCGGGCGATCCTCAATATAATATTCCCAGGTAGCATTAAAGTTTTTCAAGTCTTTTTGAATTTCTGGATGGGTATCCCATTGTTTTCCAACCAGACGAATCCACTCCACACTCATGAATTTCGATGGCATCAGCCCCTCCGAAATATAAGAATATAATAATTCTCTATAAATTCCTGCTCTGACTAATGCATTTAGTTAGCCGATTTTTCCGTTCCTGCCAATATCTGCTGCAGGATGGCCCCAGCCAAGTACACGCCGAAAAATGCGGGCATATAGGAAATCGTGCCATTGACGGTCTTGGGACGACCGCAGGGTCCGTGACCCGGTGCCTCGCGCGGCGCGGCGGGTCGTGGACGCTCACGCGAGTATACTGCCCAAACGTCGAGCGACGCGCCGGCATGACGCAATAGCCCACGCAGCTCCCGCGCCAAAGGACAACCCTCGGTCTGGTTGAGGCGGGCAATACGCACTTGACTCGGATCGAGACGATTCCCAGCACCCATGCTTGCGTAAATCTGCATCCCCAACCCCTGCGCAGCCTGGATCAAGGCCGCTTTGCAGGCAATGGCGTCTATACAGTCGGCCAGCACCGTCGCACCACTCTCGGCCAGCAGCGCCTGGACATTATCCGCCTGCAGAAAGGTCTGGTGTGCGCTGACCTGGCAGTTTGGCGCCATGTCGGCAATACGCGCCGCCATGACTTCCACCTTGGGCATGCCCTGGGTGCTGTGCAGGGCTACGAGCTGGCGATTGAGATTGCTTACACCCACGCGGTCGTGATCCACCAGCGTCAGGCGCCCGACGCCGCCACGCGCCAAGTTTTCCGCTACGTAGGCACCGACGCCGCCCAAGCCAGCGACCAAAACATGGCTGGCAGCAAGGCGCGCCATGCCGTCGTCACCAACGAGGATGCGTGTTCTTATGGAAGCTTCATCTTGCATCTATCAATACCTGTTCCAATCTGGGGAATACGCGCAGGGTATTCGCTGTACAAATTTCTGCAAGCTGTTCGGGGGATTCCTTTCGCAATTCGGCTGCGACGGCGAGAATCCCCACAAGGTAGGCTGGCTCGTTGCGCTCTCCGCGATGCGCGTGTGGCGGCTGAAAAGGGGCGTCGGTTTCGAGCAAGATGGCGTCTGTCGGCAAAGATTGTAGCACTCGTCGAACTCGCTCTGCGCGCGGGTGGGTTATCGCGCCACCAATCCCTAACTGTAAACCAAGATCGAGCGCCTTACAGGCCTGCTCGTAGCTGCCGGAAAAACTATGAAATACGCCCGACAGCGGCGCACGGTGGCGCAGGAACTGCAGCAACTCTTCTGTCGCTCGACGCGCGTGCAAAATTACTGGCAGATTCAGAGAGTTTGCGATAGATAGTTGCCGCTCCAGAACAGGGAACTGTGCTTTCAGTGCCGGCGCATCCTCTTCCCGATCCAGTCCCACCTCACCAAGGGCCACGGCCTTGGTGAGCAGGACTTCCAAACGATCCCAATCGCTATCGCGCAGATCGGCCAAATAAACTGGGTGTACACCAAATGCTGCAGCTACGCCGGACTCCTCTTGCCGCAAGGCCTCCAAACACGACCACTGTAGCGGGCTGTAGGCTGGCACCACCCAGGACTCTATCCCGGCGGCGCGCGAGCGCGCTACAACCACAGCGCGATCGCTGGAGAAACTCTCCTGATCAAGATGACAGTGGCTATCGATAAGCAAATTACACACCCCAGCGATTGACAAGATACCGATTGGTAGGTATTTATACCTCTATGAGTGCACACGTAGCCCGAAAAATTCGCAATCCAGAGCAAACCCGTATTGATTTGCTCGCAGCAGCGTATGCAGAAATCCTGGAGAGTGGTTTTCAAGCCGCCAGCCTAGACCGCATTCTTGCCAAGACCTCGGTCAGCAAAGGCGCACTGTACCACCATTTTGGTACGAAGCAGGAGCTTGGATTGGCGGTGGTGGAAGATGTCATTGCGCCGCAATTGGCCGAACGCTGGTTCGTCCCTCTGCAACAGAGTATAGATCCCATCCCTTGTCTACAGCAGCTGCTGGCAGAAAAAATCGACGCTGCGGATGAGCGCCTGTTGCGCTATGGCTGCCCTCTCAACAATCTCATCCAAGAGATGAGCCCTTTGGACGAAAATTTCCGGCAAGGTTTGCAGCGCATTCTCGATCAATGGATACAGGTCATTGCCGAAGCTCTCACGCGTGGACAAGAGCATGGCAATGTGCGCAAAGAGGTCGTTCCTGACGAGGTGGCCTTGTTCCTGATCGCTGCCATTGAGGGCTGTGTCGGACTCGGAAAGAATGCGCAGTCGTTACGTAGCTACCAGACTTGCCTCGGGCAACTACAGCAGTACCTCCGTACCCTCACAAGTTAACCGGGGATTTGCCTAGATACCGATTGGTCGGTATCCTTTTGCGGTCTTTCCCACGCATAGGAGCAAAGCCCGATGTCGCAGATCCAGTCCGAGTGGTTGCAAGTTTCTCCCGAACTTCGTGCTTATTATTCCCGTCCCACGGGTAATGGATCCTTCCCCCTAGTCTTGGTGTTCATCGAGGCCTTTGGGGTTAACGAACATTTCCAAGAGGTCGCCCAGCGTTTGGCAAGGGAGGGGTACGCCGCTATCGTGCCCGACATTTACCATGGCAAAGTCTATGACTACAAAGATTTCCAGAACGCCATCGGTCACCTACGCACGCTGAAAGATGAGCCGGTCATAGCGGAGGCCCATGCAAGCATTGCCGTTGCACAGCAGCGTCCGGAGGTAGCAGAAGGCAAGATTGGCATAATAGGTTTTTGTATGGGTGGACGTTATACCTTCCTTGCCAACGCCGCATTGGCGAATCAGGTCGCTGTGGCCGTAGCCTTCTACGGTGGTGGGATTGCCCCAGAATCGGACCCCGCAGGTCGGCCGCCTTTGCTGGAGCATGTACCAGCCATGCGTGCCCCCCTCACCTTACTCTACGGAGCGGAAGATCAATCGATTCAGCCCGACGAGCATGCCCGCATTGTTGCCGCCCTCAGCCGCGCTGGTAAACGCTATAATCTCAGTGTCTTTCCGGGCGCGCCGCACGGCTTCTTCAGCGATCGTCGCGACAGTTACCGGCCGGAGGTTGCCGCCGAAGCGTGGCAGATTGCCCTGGGAGAATTTGCCAAATATCTGGGGGTAGACAAGTGAGCAAGATGTTATTTGCACCGTGGCAATTGCGTAGTGTCACCCTGCGCAATCGCATCATCGTGGCGCCCATGTGCCAATACTCAACGCCCGACGGCGTTGCCGGAGATTGGCACATGGTACATCTGGGCAGCCGCGCGGTAGGGGGTGCGGGTATGGTGATGGTTGAGGCCTCTGCAGTTAGCCCGGAGGGTCGCATCTCCCCGGATGACCTAGGCATTTGGAACGATGCGCAAGCCGCCGCCCTGCGCCCCATCGTTCGCTTTATTGAAGAGCAAGGTGCCGTAGCCGCCATTCAGATTGCCCACGCTGGGCGCAAGGCGTCGACCGCCTCGCCTTTCCACGGTGCTGCTCCGATTGCACCCTCTGCCGAGCGTGGCTGGCAGCCCATTGGCGCCAGCCCCCTGCCCTTCAGCCCACAGCACAGCACCCCCACGCAGATGAGTATCGCTGAGATCGAGCGCGTACGAGACGATTTCGTTGCCGCCGCGCGACGAGCACTAAACGCCGGCTTCTCCGTGCTCGAACTGCACATGGCCCACGGCTACCTATTGCATAGTTTTCTTTCGCCAATCAGCAATCAGCGTCAGGACACTTACGGAGGTAGCCGCGAAAACCGTCTGCGCTTCCCGCTGGAAGTGGCGCGTGCCTTGCGTGCCCTCTGGCCCGAAAACCTACCACTTTGGGTACGCATCTCGGCGAGTGACTGGGTGCCCGGCGGCTGGGATATCGAGCAGTCATTAGTGTTGGCGAGCGAGCTGCAAAAAATTGGTGTGGACGTCATTGACTGCAGCAGCGGCGGCATGACGCCTGATGCACAAATTCCTGCGGGCCCAGGGTTTCAAGTGCCTTTTGCAGAGAGGATTCGGCACGAGGTGAAGATTCCGACGGTGGCGGTAGGCTTGATTACCGAACCCATGCAGGCGGAGCAGATACTGGTTACCGGCCAAGCTGATGCCGTCGCCTTGGCGCGAGAACTCTTGCGCAGTCCTTACTGGCCGCTGCACGCCGCACACGCCCTGGGCGTAGACTGGAGCTGGCCGCAGCAGTACGATCGCGCCAAACCAAGCCACTAGGGCGACGGTATTCTAACCGGGGAGGATCGCCTCCCCGGTTTTGCTTTGTAGAAAAAGGCTCTCCGCAGATGCGTTCTCGTGAAACCTACCTGGCTTTCGCCGCCATTCTCCTGCTCGCTCTGATCTGGGGCTACAACTGGGTGGTCATGAAAGTCGCCTTGCAGAACAGTGCGCCACTGCTATTCGCCGCTCTGCGCGTGGTGCTCAGTGCCCCGGTTCTGCTCCTGTATCTGCTGCTGCAGAAACGCTCGTTAGCCCTGCCATCCTTGGGCTACATCGTGCCCTATGGGCTCCTGCAGAGTACTGGTTTCGTGGGCGCCACCTTGCTGGCGCTGGAATATGCCGGGGCCGGCAAGACGGCGATTCTCGTCTACATGATGCCGATTTGGCTAATGCTCTTGGCCTGGCCGGTGTTGGGGGAACGGCTGCACGGGCTGCAAATTCCAGCCTTGGTTCTGGCCCTGCTGGGTCTGGTGATCATCTTGGAGCCCTGGAGGGCTGGTTCCTCTCCCTGGCAGGGTCCATTCTTTGCCCTTATTTCCGGCATGTCCTGGGCAGCGTCGGCCATTTGGCATAAACGCTTCGTGCCCAAAGGACAAGACCTGATCAACGCAACTTTTTGGCAGGCCTCCATCGGCGGCACTGTACTGCTCATCACCGCGCTGGTTTTCGAGGGCTGGCAGGTGCGGTGGACCGGGCCGTTTATCGCTGCCCTTGCCTATAATGCCATCCCCGGTACCGCCCTCGCCTACGTGCTCTGGCTCTTTGCCCTGCGCCATTTACCCTCTGGCGTAGCCGGCATTGCCACCCTCTTCGCCCCACTCATTGGGGTATTCGCCGCCTGGCTACAGCTAGGCGAGCGCCCAAACATCTGGGAGGCCATCGGCATGGCGGGAATCTTCTCGGCGCTTTTCCTGGTAAGCTGGCAGCACCTGCGACCCAAAGACGACAATATCACCATGTCAGCGCAAGAATGATAGTGGTTTTAGCCGCCCAAAAAAGGTGTCCCCGGCCCTATACGCCTTTCCAAGGGTTAATGACCGTCACACCTGCCGCTTCATAGGGCGATGTGTCGCGCGATGCCACAATGAAGCCCCGCGATGCTGCAACGGCCGCGATGTAACCGTCTGGCGTCGGAAAGCCACGCCCGCCGTCCTTGGCCGTCACGGCCAGGTCGGCGTAGTGGCGCGCTGCATCCGTGTCGAACGGCAACACCCGATCTTTGAACAGCTCCAGCAGCTCGCTCAGGGCGCCGTCGAGCATATTCTTGCGCTTGCCTGCCGGCAGCGTGCGGATACCAAACAGCAACTCGGCGAGCGTGACGCTCGACAGATACAAGGTTTCCGCCACCTGGTCGTTCAACCAGGCCCTTACAGCCGCATCTGGCTCTGGCTTCATCGCCTCAGAAACGACGTTGGTATCCAAGACGATCATTTCAGTCAAAGCTCAACGGTTTGGCCGGCGTCTTGTCGCGCACACTCTCGAACACGGCGAAATCTTCATTGGTCAAACCGATCTTGCGGCCGATGGCCGCCAGGGCTTCCCCTACACGCACACGCTTTTCCGGCTTGACCGCGGCCGTCAGAATCTCGCGCACCTCCGCTTCCGTGCTGCGGCCGTGCTGCGCTGCCCGTACCCGCAAGGCGCGATGCACATCATCGGGCACATTCCTTACAGTTAAAATCGCCATGATTCACAACCTGCGGTTTGCTTTCCATGACTGCAATCATAGATAAATGCAGTCACGCACGCAAACGTCATACTCCACGGCAGGGAGGTAGCCTGGCTGGAGTTGACACTTGATCGTGTCTCCCTAAGGGTGACAGCGTGTCAGCCGCGGGATCACTCCCACTCGATGGTTGCTGGCGGCTTGCTGCTGATGTCGTAAGTGACGCGGTTGATGCCGCGGACTTCGTTGATGATGCGGCTACTGACCTTCTTGAGCAGTGCATAGGGCAGTTCGGCCCAGTCGGCGGTCATGAAGTCACTGGTTTGTACGGCACGCAGGGCGACCACGTAATCGTAGGTGCGGCCATCGCCCATCACCCCTACGCTCTTCACCGGCAGGAATACGGCAAAGGCTTGGCTAGTGAGGTCGTACCAGCTATCGCCGCTCTCGGGATCGATAGCGGCACGCAGTTCTTCTATGAAGATGGCGTCGGCGCGACGCAGCAGGTCGGCGTACTCCTTTTTGACTTCGCCAAGGATGCGCACGCCCAAGCCGGGGCCGGGGAAGGGATGGCGATAGACCATCTCCCGCGCCAGGCCAAGGGCCACGCCGAGTTCGCGCACTTCGTCCTTGAACAGTTCGCGTAGGGGCTCGAGCAGTTTGAGGCCCAGTTGCTCGGGAAGGCCGCCGACATTATGGTGGCTCTTGATGGTGACAGCCTTCTTGCTCTTTGCCCCACCCGACTCGATGACGTCAGGATAAATCGTCCCCTGCGCCAAAAAGCTGACCCCGCGATGGCCAGGAAGCGCAGCCTTGAGTTTTTCCGCTTCCGCCTGAAAGACCTCGACGAAGAGGCGACCAATAATCTTGCGCTTTTGCTCCGGCTCACTCACGCCGCCCAGCTCGCGCAAAAAGAGCTCACTGGCATCTACCCGCACGACCTTGGCGTGCAGTTTGCCGGCAAACATCTCCATGACCATGTCGCCTTCGTTCAAGCGTAACAGCCCATGATCGACAAAAACGCAGGTGAGCTGATCACCAATAGCGCGATGGATCAGGGCCGCGGCAACACTGGAATCAACGCCTCCGGAAAGACCGAGAATGACTTCTTCCTCGCCCACCTGCTCGCGGATGCGCGCCACCGCCTCGGCCACATAATCGCCCATCACCCAGTCGCCACTACAGCCGCAGATCTGGTGCACAAAACGGCCGAGTAGCGCCTTGCCCTGCACGGTATGAGTCACTTCGGGATGAAACTGCACGCCGTAATAGCCGCGCGCCTCGTCGGCCATGCCGGCAATGGGACAACTGCCAGTGCTGGCCATCACCTTGAAACCAGGAGGCAGGGCGGTGACCTGATCGCCGTGGCTCATCCACACCTTGAGCATGCCGTAACCTTCGTGCGTGCTAAAGTCTTGGATGTCCTGTAAGAGGCGGGTGTGACCACGCGCACGAACTTCGGCATAGCCAAATTCCTGGTGATCCGTCCAGCTTACCGTACCACCCAATTGCGCCGCCATGGTCTGCATGCCATAGCAAATACCAAGAACTGGCACGCCCAGATCCCATACCACCTGCGGGGCGCGCAGCTCGTGGTCTTCGTAGGTGCTGCCGTGGCTGCCGGAAAGGATGATGCCCTTGGGCGCAAAATCGCGCACAAAATCATTGCTAACATCGCAAGGATGGATTTCGCAGTAGACATGCGACTCGCGCACACGGCGGGCAATAAGTTGGGTGACCTGAGAGCCAAAGTCCAGGATCAGGATGCGTTCTTCACTCATGGCGGGGATCACTCCACCCGATAATTGGGGGCTTCTTTGGTAATGTGCACGTCGTGGACGTGGCTCTCGCGCACGCCCGCCTGGGTGATTTTGATAAACTTTGCGTCCCGCGCCAGCTGCGCGAGATCTGCGGCACCCAGATAACCCATGCTCGAACGCAGTCCGCCCAGGAGCTGATGGATGACCTGCGCCGCTGGACCCTTGTAAGGTACCCGCCCCTCCACCCCTTCGGGCACCAGCTTCGGCCCCTCGGGATCACTGGCATCCTGGAAGTAACGGTCTGCCGATCCCTGTTGCATGGCTCCCAGCGAGCCCATACCACGATAGGCCTTGAAACTGCGCCCTTGATAGAGTTCGATTTCGCCAGGGGCCTCGTCGGTACCCGCCAGGAGCCCACCGACCATCACCGTATGGGCGCCAGCCGCCAGGGCCTTGGCAAAGTCGCCGGAGAAGCGCACGCCGCCATCGGCAACTAGGGGCACGTCAGTATCCGCCAGGGCCTCGGCGACATCGATGATAGCCGTAACCTGCGGCACCCCCACCCCGGCCACCATACGCGTGGTACAAATCGAACCTGGACCAATACCCACCTTGACCCCATCCGCGCCAGCATCCACGAGTGCCTTGGCCGCCGCCGCCGTGGCGATGTTGCCACCGATCACATCCACCGCCGGAAAGTGTTTTTTCACCCAGGCAACGCGGTCGAGCACCCCCTGGCTATGCCCATGGGCGGTATCGACGATGATGAGATCGACTCCGGCCTCTACCAGGCGCTCAACGCGCTCTTCCGTGCCGGCGCCAACACCAACCGCAGCCCCTACCAGCAGGCGGCCCAGGCTGTCGCGGCAGGCATTGGGATGCGCAGTGGCCTTGCTGATGTCCTTGACTGTGATCAGGCCGCGCAGCTCAGAGCGATCATTCACAACCAGAATTTTCTCGATGCGATGTTTGTGCAGCAGGTCCTTGGTGGTGTCGAGGCTACTCCCCTCGGCCACCGTCACCAGACGCTCGCGCGGGGTCATCACACTGCTCACCGGGGCATCCATGCGCGTTTCGAAGCGCAGATCGCGATTAGTGACGATACCTTCCAGACGCCCGTCCTCTCCCACTACCGGCACGCCGGAGATACCGTGACTGGCCATCAGCAGCAGGACCTCGCGGATGCTGGCATTGGCACGAGTAACAATAGGGTCTTTGATAACGCCCGCCTCGAATTTTTTCACGCGGCGCACCTGTGCGGCCTGGTGCTCGGCGGTCATGTTCTTGTGGATGATGCCAATGCCGCCTTCCTGCGCCATACAGATGGACATCGCCGCCTCGGTAACGGTATCCATGGCGGCAGACAGGAGGGGGATGTTGATGTGCAGATTGCGACTCAGGCGGGTGCGAACCTGTACGTCGCGCGGCAGCACGTTCGAGTGGGCAGGAACCAGCAAAACGTCATCAAAAGTCAGGGCTTCGCCAATCAGTTGCATCGGAGCTCCTCAAAATGAAAAAGGGCCGGGCATTGCTGCACACCCAGCCCAGTCAGGCATGGCCAATGATAGACGCACAGCGAAAAAATTGCCAATTTTTACGGGCGAATGGACAGGGCTTGCCAATCATTTCGAACATTACCGATTTTTCGTATACACTGTGCGCGCCACTTGCCGGAGGGCTGGAATCACACTTTGGTTTCCCTGAAAAATTTCATCGCAGCACAGCTAGCTAACGACACCGCCGCACCCAGCGCGCCATCTGTGCATGCACCCTCTCTGCCAGCCGGCGCGCGCACGATTCCGCGGGAGCAGCACAATATTTCCCGGCGTCAGATCAGTGATGCCGCCCTGCAAGTATTGAACGGCCTGCATCGGGCCGGTTACCAAGCGTATCTGGTCGGCGGCAGCGTGCGCGACCTGCTGCTGGGTCGAGAACCAAAGGATTTTGACGTTTGCACCGATGCGCGGCCTGAGGAGGTACGCAAACTTTTTCGGCGAAACGCCCGCCTCATTGGTCGGCGCTTTATCCTCGCCCATGTCCAGTTTGGCCGCGAGATCATCGAGGTCGCCACCTTTCGCGGTGGCGCCAATGAGCGGCAAGCGGTGAGCTCCAGCGGGCGCATCCTCGCTGACAACGTCTATGGCTCCCTAGAGGAGGACGCACAGCGCCGCGACTTCACCGTCAATGCCCTCTATTACAACATTGCTGACCGCAGTATTGTCGATTTCTGGGGTGCCTGGGCCGATATCGAAACCCAGCGGTTGCGCATGATCGGCGAGGCCGAGCAACGTTTCCACGAAGACCCCGTGCGCATGCTCCGTGCCACACGTTTTGCTGCCAAACTGGGATTCCAACTCGATTCTGCCATCGAGGCTGCCACCCCCTCCTGCCGCGAACTGTTGCGCGAGGTTCCCCCCGCGCGCTTGTATGAGGAGGTTGGCAAACTTTTTCTCGCTGGCTTTGCCCAGCAGAGTCTCGCTACTTTGCAGCGATATGGACTTTTTGCCGCCCTCTTCCCGCAACTTGCAGAGGTACTCGAACGGGAAGACCAAGGCGCTGCCCGCGAATTGGTGCAACTCTCTCTGGGTAACACCGATAGCCGTGTGTCGGCAGGCAAGTCCGTACACCCCGCCTTCCTTTTTGCGGCAATGCTCTGGCCCGTATTGCTTGCAGAGCAAGAGCGATTGGTGAGCGAAGACAAACCCGAGGCCGTAGCCATGCAACAGGCCGCCAGCGCGGTGCTCGAGGAAAATCGCGGGCAGATTGCCATTCCCCGCCGCTTCACCCTTACCATTCGCGAGATTTGGGACTTGCAGGCCCGTTTCCACCGCCGTGGTGGGCGTCGGCCGTTCGCCCTGCTCGCCCACGAGCGCTTTCGCGCCGCCTTCGATTTTCTGCTGCTGCGCCGTGATGCCGGTGCCGATCTGGCCGCTCTCGGGCAATGGTGGCAACAGTTTCAGGATGCCGATGGTGAAGGGCGCAAGCAACTGATTGAGACTGCTCGTCTGGAGGATCGTGATGCCGAATCTCCCCTCGGCCCACTGCCAGCCAGCGAAAATAAACGTGGCAAGCGGCGAAGACGGCGACGGAATCCTAAGCAAACGTCGGAATCCGTAACTGTAGTAGAGTCCGACTAGGCTCGTATTTTGGCCCTCGACAGCGGCCCGAAAGAAATTCTGCAACTCCTCCAGAAAACCTGGTCTAGCACGCGTGTTCAACAACTCCAATTTCTTGGCGCCCAGGCCAAGGCGCTCGGCTCTCAGCTCTATCTCGTCGGTGGAGTGGTACGCGATCTATTCCTGGCGCAACCGAGTCAGGATTGGGATCTGGCCATTGACGGTGATGTAGAGCCTTTCCTCAATGCCCTGCAGAGCGTTGGCTTCCAGTTGGACAAGCGTTCTGTATTCGGCACTGCCAGCCTACAGAGTGCAGAGGGGCTACGCTGGGACCTGGCCCGTTGTCGTGGCGAACACTATTCGCAGCCCGGTGCCTTGCCCGAAGTATTCCCTGCCGATATCCATGCGGATTTACTGCGCCGGGATTTTCGTTGTAACGCCATGGCGCTCCAGCTTACGCCCGAGTCTTTTGCTCAGCTTCTTGACCCCTTCGCTGGTCGAGAAGATCTGCGCATGGGCATCCTGGAAGTGCTGCACCCGCGCTCTTTTCAAGATGATCCCACGCGTATCCTTCGCGGTCTGCGCTTTGCCCGCCGCTTCGCTTTTTCTCTCGGGCCGCAGGCCCAGCAGCAATTGCAACGTCTTCTCAACAGTAATGGTTTTGCCAGCTTGAGCGGCACCCGCCTGTTCCGGGAGTTGCGTCTTTTGTTGGAGCTAGCGGATCTACCCAGCAACCTGCGAAGTTTTTGCGACTGGGGCTTAGGCGCTCTTCTGCCACCGCTACACTCTCCCCCGCCAGAGCTCTGGCCAGCATTGCAGCGCCTGGAGAACGCATTCGCGCAATATCAGAAAACTTCGGGCGATACCGTGGATCGACCCGCCGCAGCGCTCCTCTTGCTCGCGGCTTTCAGCCCCCCAGCGTTGCGCGAGCAGCACTGGCAGCACTGGCAGTGGCAACCGGACAAGCACTGGCTGCACGACCTTGCCGCACTGCCCGCGCATCTGCCAGGACTGGAACTTGCGGTGCAAGCACGCTATTGGCAGAGCTGGACGCCGGCAGGTATTCTGTGTGCTTTGGTCCTGCACGATGAGCCAGACCTGACAACATCGGCGTGGCATTATCTGCAGGTACAGCGCTGGCAAAAAGCGCCAGTAGACGGGCGCGACCTGCAAGACTGGGGGATCAGCCCAGGACCGCAACTGGGTGCATTGCTGCTGCGCCTGCAAGATGCGACCTGGAACGGAGCCTTTGATGACAAAGACGGAGCCTTGCGTTGGCTGAAACAAGAAAACCTGCTGCCGTGATTGCCTGGGTAGGTATCGGCAGCAATCTGCAAGAACCCCGTCTACAAGTTATGCGGGCGCGGAATGCTTTAGCAGCACTGCCAGCGTCACGCCTCGACTGGGTTTCTGGTGATTACCTTTCGGCACCCATTGGCGGCGTGGCGCAACCTCCTTTTGTCAATGCTGTGGCCCGCCTGGAAACCTGGCTTGCGCCTAACGAATTGCTGCGCGCTTTGCATGACATCGAAGAGCAGGCCGGGCGGCGGCGCGCGATAGAGTTGGTCTGGGGTCCGCGGGTACTGGATCTGGATCTATTACTTTATGGAGAACTGCAGTGTCAGGAGCCAAGCCTGTATCTGCCCCATCCAGAAATTGCCAATCGTGCCTTCGTGCTGCGGCCCATGGCCGATTATGACCCTAACATGCGCATCCCTGGCGCGGGCAGTATCGCCGACCTTCTACCTGCAGTCGCCGGACAAAGCCTGTCGCCGCTGCCCGTGCAGCAGGATAGCGAGGACTTGCGGCGCTCATGTTGATCGTCTGCGAAGGTCCCATGGGGGCAGGGAAAACCAGCCTCACGCACCTACTCGCGGGGCATTTTCAGGCCACAGAATGCCTGGAGACACCCGCAGACAATCCTTTTCTGGCAGAGCTGTATGCCGATGGTCGTCATGCCCTGGCTACAGAACTGCATTTTTTGCTGCAACGATGCCGCCAGTGGCAGGCGCTACCCGCGGGCTTGTGTTTCAGTGACCACAGCCCGAGCAAAGATCTACTCTTCACCGCTCAGACCCTTGACGAGGCAGAGCGAGACCTCTATTTACGCATCCGTAGCAAGCTCCTGCCCCAGCCACCGCAGGTGGCGCTGATGATCTTTCTCGACGCACCGTTGGATCTACTCTATGCCCGCATTGCTGCGCGCGGCGATCGCTGGGACGCGGCCATGCAACGGGCGTACCTTGCCCAAGTACAAACGCGCTATGCAGATTTTTTCGCAGCCTACCCAGGGGAACACATTGACTTGCGCGGGCAGGGTCTGGACTTCGTCGCCCGCGAGAATGATGCTAAAATCCTGACTGAATTAGTCGGGAATAAATTACACGAGTTGGGGTGGCAGAGTTGAGCAAACGGATTGATACCTGGAACACCGCGAAGCAGCGCGGCGAAAAGCGCGTATTGGTAACGGCCTACGATTACCCTTTCGCTAGACTGGCGGAAGAGGCCGGCGTTGATGGCGTTCTCGTAGGCGATTCTCTGGGGATGGTGGTGCAGGGACATCGCGATACCCTGCAGGTAAGCCTGGAACAGATGGCCTACCATACCGAGATGGTGGCGCGCGCCTGTACCCAGAGCCTCGTGTTTGCCGATCTACCGCTTGGAACTTATGAGGAGAGCCCGGCGCAGTGTTGGCGTTCCGCAACTACCCTGCTGCGCGCCGGCGCCGAAGTCATCAAATGGGAAGGCGGTCTGGAATTCAAGGAGCACTTGGAATTCTGTGCCGCGCGCGGTCTGAACGTCTGTGTACATCTGGGACTGACGCCACAACGTTTACGCCAATGGGGCAGCTTTCAGCGGCAAGGGGCAACTCCCGAAACAGCGGAACGGCTGGTGCAGGAAGCCCTTGCCCTGGCCCAATCTGGTGCCCGTTTTTTGTTGCTGGAAGCCGTTCCCGCCGATCTCGCCGCGCGTATCACACAGCAAAGTGCCATTCCCGTCATTGGTATTGGTGCCGGTCCAGATACCGATGCGCAAGTGTTGGTAATGCATGACGTGCTCGGATTGGGGAAGGCGCCGCCCTTTGCCCGTGCCTTTGTCGACGGTGCGGCACTGCTACGTTCTGGCCTTGCCGACTACACGCAAGCCGTGCGTGACCAGTCCTTCCCAGCAACATCGAGAAAGCGCTGATGCCTGTCTTGCGTGATCCCAGCAGCCTGCGCAAGTGGCGACAGCAACTGCGCGGTAGCTTGGCCTTTGTGCCCACCATGGGCCATCTCCATGCCGGACACCTCGCCTTGCTGCGTCTCGCTCAGGCACGTGCCGAGCAAGTGCTGGTCAGCATCTACGTCAACCCCCTGCAATTTGGACCAGGAGAGGACTTCAGCAGCTATCCGCGCAGTGTAGAGGAAGACTTGCGCAAGCTGGCTGAGGCCGGCTGCACATCCGTCTTCGTGCCTAGTGATCAGGATCTCTACCCGCTAGGTGCGACGGAGCAGACCCGCGTCGTACCCCCACTAGCGCTGAGCGATATCCTCTGCGGTGTACAGCGGCCCGGACACTTCAGCGGCGTCGCGACCATCGTCCTCAAGCTGCTGCACTTGGCGGAACCCGATATCCTCGTGCTGGGGGAAAAGGACTATCAACAATTCCGCATCGTGCAACAGATGCTGAGCGACTTTGATCTTGCCACCCAACTACTCTGTGGGCCTACTGAGCGAGATACTGATGGGCTAGCCTTGAGTTCGCGCAATAGCCGTCTGTCGCCAGAACAGCGCGTCATCGCGCCGCAACTCGCTACTGAACTGCGTAAGCTTTGCCAACTCCCGGCAAACAGCTTGGCATTACCGGCTGCCCAGGAGACGGGCGAGCGCCTGCAAGCCGCGGGCTTTGTGCTGGATTATTTGGAACTGCGCGACAGTACAACATTACAGACTATCAACAACACCCGCTCCGGGGCGCGCTGGTTTGCCGCCGCCCGCCTGGGTGCGGTAAGACTCATCGATAATATGGTGATTCCGTGAGCGAAAGACGCGAAATTCCCTACAACTACACCTCCTTTTCTGACCGGGAAATCGTTGGCCGTTTTCTTGGGCAGGAGGCGTGGGCGACCCTGGAAAAGCTGCGCGAGCATCGGGTTACCGGACGTTCAGCACGGATGCTCTTTGAAGTGCTGGGTGACCTGTGGGTAGTGGCACGCAACCCGTATCTCCAGGAAGACTTGTCTTCGGATGACAAGCGGCGGCGGGCACTGTGGCAGGCCCTGGATCATCGCCTGGAGGAAATCGTCCAGCGCGCCGAAGACAATGCCCTGGTTTTACAGCTTTTGGCGCGCTGTCGCGAGGCCAAGCAACGCTTCATAGCCGATTTCGATGCCGAGCGGGCCCTGCGCAAACGCGCTGCTCACGCGCTAGCCAAAGTCAGCCCCAAAGACCACATCGATTTCAGCCCCTATGCCCGCGTGGCGCACGTGACCGATGCCTCGGATTGGCGCGTCGAACTACCGCTGCTGGTCTTGTATCCAGCGACCGAGGCGGAACTCGCAGAGCAGGTGCGTATCTGTCGCGAATTACAACTCGCCATCATCCCGCGTGGCGGTGGCACCGGATACACCGGGGGGGCGATTCCGCTTACCCCGCGCAGCGCGGTCATCAACACGGAAAAGCTCGACCAGATCTCCACCATCCAGGAGGTCGCCCTGCCCGGCTGCGAATCTCTGGTACCCGTGGTCGAGGCCGGTGCTGGCGTGGTCACCAAGGTCGTTGCCGATCTCGCCGAGGACGCGGGTTTAGTCTTTGCCGTCGATCCGACCTCGCTGGATGCCTCCACCATTGGCGGCAACATCGCCATGAATGCCGGCGGCAAGAAAGCGGTGCTCTGGGGTACTTGTCTCGATAACCTTGCTTCCTGGCGCATGGTCATGCCCGATGCCAGTTGGCTGGAAGTAGAGCGTCTGGATCACAATCTCGGCAAGATCCACGACCAGAAACTCGTACGTTTTCGCATTACTCGCTACGAGACGGATGGCAAGGCAGCCCGGAGCGCACCGGAAATTCTCGAGCTGCCGGGCAGCAGTTTCCGCAAACTGGGTCTGGGCAAGGACGTTACCGACAAGGCCTTGGGCGGTCTGCCAGGCATCCAGAAAGAGGGTTGCGATGGCATCATTACCTCCGGCCGCTTTATTCTGCACCGGATGCCCAAACACCTGCGCACCATCTGCCTGGAGTTTTACGGCAAGGACCTGGAACCCGCCGTGGCAGCTATCGTCGAGGTCAAGAATTATGTCGAGTCTCTGCCGAATGTACTGCTGACCGGCCTGGAGCATCTCGACGAACGCTACATCAAGGCCGTCAAATACAGCAACAAGGCGCCGCGACGCGAACGCCCGCGCATGCTGTTGCTCGCCGACCTCGCCAGCGACGATGCCGATGCGGTAGGCGCGGCAAGCTCGGCGGTAGTGCGCCTCGCCAATGCCCGCGGGGCCGAGGGTTTCATTGCCACCACCCCAGAGTCGCGGCGTCGTTTCTGGGCCGATCGCAGTCGCACTGCTGCTATCGCTGCCCACACGAATGCTTTCAAAATCAACGAAGACGTGGTCATTCCTCTTGATCGCTTGGGAGAATACACCCGCGCCGTTGAGCGTTTGAATATCGAGCAATCCATCGCCAATAAATTACGCATTATTGATGCCTTACAGGCCTACCTTCAGGGCTCGTTGCCTGAGCTGAGGCAAGTGAAGTACTTTGAAGACAGCGCCGAAGAGCGCTCTATCGTCGCCAGTAAGCAAAAAGCGGCGCTGCAGCTCTTGCAGGAAATTCGCAGTCGTTGGGAAAACTATCTGGCCCACCTCGACCAGTCCGCCAAAGATCTGCTGCCCACTCTGCCTGCGGAAGAACAAGACAAGATCGACCGCGAACAGAGCCTGCTGCGCCTGCTTTTGCAGCGCGACTTGCGCATTAGCTACCGCCAGGACATCGGCAAGCCGCTCGAAGAACTCTTTTCCGGCGAACGCTTTACCGGCGTCCTCGCGGAAGTTCGCCGCATCCACGAGCGGGTGCGGCGCACGCGCATCTTTGTTGCCCTGCACATGCACGCTGGCGACGGCAACATCCACACCAACATTCCCGTGCTTTCTTCCGATCGCGACATGTTGCAAGAGGCAGATCGGGTGGTCGACCGTATCATGGATGTCGCCAAAGAACTCGGTGGCGTAATTTCCGGCGAGCATGGTATCGGCATCACCAAAATGCGCTGGTTGGAACCCGAGAAGATCGCCGCGTTTCAACAATACAAGGCGCAGGTAGATCCCGAGGGCGTGTTCAACCCCGGCAAGCTACTACCGGGTTCTGGCCTTGATACCGCCTATACTCCGTCCCTGCAGTTGGTAGAGCAGGAGGCCCTGATTCTGGAGGCGAGCGAGCTCGACGCCCTGAATCGCGAAATCAAGGACTGCCTGCGCTGTGGCAAGTGCAAGCCGGTGTGTATGACCCACGTGCCGCGTGCCAATCTGCTCTATTCGCCGCGCAACAAGATTTTGGCGACTGGGCTCTTGATCGAGGCCTTTCTCTATGAAGAACAGACACGACGCGGGGTGTCACAACAGCATTTTCAGGCCCTGGAGGATGTGGCCGACCACTGCACGACCTGTCATAAGTGTATGACCCCCTGTCCAGTGGACATTGACTTTGGTGAGGTCTCGGTACACATTCGCAACCTGCTGCGCGCGCGCGGGGAAAAGACCTTCAGCGCTGGCACCCGCCTGGCCATGAGCTACCTTAATGCCAGCGATCCGCAGACCGTGCATTTTCTCCGCCGCGGCGTGCTGCAACCGGCCTATCAGGCGCAGGCCCTGGCGCACCGCATCGTCCGGCCGCTTTTGCCCAAAGGCGAAGCACCGGCTACCACTGGCAAAGCGGACATCCGTGCGGAAGTCATTCACTTTTTGCGCAAGCCTTTGCCTACTGATATGGGCGCGCAAACCATGCGCCAGATCCTCGGTATCGTCGACCACGAAACCGTGCCCATTCTGCGCGATCCGCAGACGTCGGCGGACAGCGAAGCAGTATTCTATTTTCCCGGCTGCGGCAGTGAGCGCCTCTTCAGCCAGATTGGCCTGGCTACCCTCGCCATGCTCTATCGCGTGGGCGTGCAGACGGTGCTTCCGCCCGGTTATCTCTGCTGCGGCTACCCGCAGACCGCTGCTGGCCAGGAAGACAAGGGTCAAGAGATCTCAGTGCGCAATCAGGTACTCTTTCACCGGGTTGCCAACACTTTGAATTATTTGGACATCAAGACGGTGATTCTGTCTTGCGGCACCTGCATGGATCAGTTGCTCAAGTATCAGTTTGAGCAGATTTTTCCAGGCTGTCGTCTGCTCGATATCCACGAATTTCTTATGGAAAAAGGCGTGCACATGGAGGGAGTTTCTGGGGTGCAGTATCTCTACCATGACCCCTGCCACAGCCCGATGAAAACGCACAAACCCTTAACGGTGGCGGAAACCTTGCTAGGCCAGCCAGTGCGCGCCTCGGAGCGCTGCTGCGGCGAAGCAGGCACACTGGCTAGCAGCCGCCCGGATATCGCCACGCAACTGCGCGCGCGCAAGGAAGAAGTCTTGCATAACGACATCGAGGCGCTGACCGGGGCACCCCTGGCCCATGCAGGTAACGTCAAGTTGCTAACCTCCTGCCCAGCGTGCCAGCAGGGCCTAGAACGGTACCGTCTGGATACCGGCCTGGATACCGACTATATCGTGGTTGAACTGGCCAAGGCGCAGATAGGTGCAGATTGGGCGCGACAGTTTGCCGAGCTCGCTCGCCACGGCGGCATTGAGCGTGTTTTGTTGTGAGTGGGGTAACGCGCATGGGTTTTGCCCGCGCCGATCTGCGCATTCAGCTCCTGTCGGCTATCGCCGCCTCGGCTGATGTCACTGCGTTTCTCTGTTTTCATGCGGTTTTCACCTCGGCCATGACTGGCAATCTCGCCCTGCTCGGCCTGGCCCTGGGGCAGGGGCATCTCGCCCTCGCCACGCATTCCCTGTTGGCCTTGGGCGGCTTTGTGATTGGCGCGATGATCGCCACGGCGCTCGGCGAACGACAGTTTTGGCGCGGCGAGCGCATCATTCTGCTAGAACTGATCGGTCTGCTGATTTTTGCTGGTGGCTGGTGGCTTTGGAGGTTTCCCGCGGGCGGCGCGGCATTGGCAGTCATGATTCTTGGCTCCGCCTCCGCCATGGGGGTACAAAGCGTACTGGCGCGCAAGGTCAATGTCGCCGGCGTGCCCTCAGTAGTGTTCACTAACACCCTCACCAGCATCCTGATCAGTTTGACCAATGCACTACGAAAATGGGAGAAACCCGGCTGGGTGACCGTGCAACAGCTCACCGCCCTCCTCGCCTACGCTGCAGGGGCTGCTCTCTTCGCCGCACTGCTCTGGCTGAGCCCGGTGCTAGCAGTCAATCTGCCTTGGTTAGCATTGATTTTGGTATGGATTTTAGGAAGGCATGAGACAGCTGCATGAAGAGCACGCCGTTCCCTTAGCGCTCGATGGCGTTCTCGATCTGCATCAATTTCGCCCGGCTGAAGTCGCCGATTTGCTCCGGGAATATCTACGCAGCTGCCGCGCTGCTGGCGTTCTGCAGCTACGCATCATCCATGGCAAGGGCAAGGGAGTTTTGCGCCAGCGCGTCCATAGCATCCTGAACAACGAACCCGCGGTGCGCGCCTTTGGTCTTGCCCAAGACCGCAGCAGTTGGGGAGCAACCTGGGTCGATCTCTACCCCGCCGACGTTACTCCGCCCGCCAAGGCGCCACCCAAAACCAGCGTTTCAGCCGGCCGCCCGCCATTCTGGTATCGTCTGCTGCAATCGATCTTTCTCAAAAAGTGAAGCGCATGGAAGAAGAAGGTGTCATCAAGTTTCAGCTCCATTGGCAGGCTAGTGGCGCCCCTGCCTCGGATTTTCTGGGTGATCTGGAATCCTGGCGACGGCGGCTGCGTGCCATTGGTGGTATCGGCGCCGACCCGCGACGTTATGGCGGTATCGGTTTTGGCAACCTCAGCCGCAGGTGTGCGGAAGGCTTCTGGATTACCGGCACGCAGACCGGGGACTTGGCCATTCTCGGCCCCGAGCAGTACAGCTTGGTCGAACGCTGGGACATCGACGCCAATACAGTCTGGGCGCGCGGGCCAGTAGCTCCCTCTTCCGAGTCCATGAGTCACGCTGCACTTTACGATATTCGGGCGGATATCGACTGGGTATTCCATGTCCACATTCCGGAGTTGTGGCGGCGTGCGGCGGAGCTGAATCTGCCGCGCACCCCAGCCGGCGTCGAATATGGCACACCAGACATGGCGCTAGCGGTACAAGAGATTGCGCGGGAGGCCACCCTACCGCTGGTACTCAGCATGACCGGCCACGAAGACGGTATCCTCGCAGCGGGCCGCCAGGCCGATGACTGTGGCAAGGCATTGCTGCGGGCCATTGCCCGCGCCCCTGCCGACTAGGGACTATTCCTGGATCACTTCCAGGGCACCGGCCTCAAGCAGGGCTGCTTCGGCAATAGCGGCCGCCTGGGGATCAAACCCTCCGTAGATCGCGGCAATAGCGGGCTTCTCGGCAAACTCCGCCGCCTCCATGCGCGGCTTCTCACTCAATAGCAATTGCAATGCCGACTGCAGATCTGCCGGCGCCGTATCGAGCTCTGCGAGCTGCGCGCGTATTTTTTGCAGGGCTGCCTGCATGTCGTTTGCACTGGAAAACAACACTTTTACAATAAACACTTCTCCTCCCCGGGGCAGTAATTGATAGCTCGCCCATCATACGCACGATGCTGCTGCAGAATCCAGAAATAGCCTCGTCCATAAGCCGATCAATCCCATATCTCGTGTGGAGATGGTTTTCCACGCGGGCTATCTCGCCCTGCCTGCCGAATTTCGCAAAAAATAACAAACACCTGCCAATCGCAACATGACCCAAGATGCCTAATCATCCTCTGGTCCGCCGGATCTGCTGCCCGGATGGGAAACGGTCGGGGCCGCCAGGGGCACAATGCGCATAGGTTTTACGGATTCGGTGGTGAGGGGGATGCTTGCTACGCCATTGGCGGCGAATCCTCGGGTGGCGGCATTCCCTGCCGGGCCACTGGTGGCCGAAGCCGTAATCTGGGGCTTTGCCGGCCGCGCCCCACTGCTCACCGCCGCAGACGCGGCGCTGGCGCTTGGGGCCGTGCCGACGGCGGCCGCAGCATGACCCGAACGGGCGGGCGCAACCACCAAGACACTACTTGCCTCGGCCACTGCAGGGCTTGCCGGAGGAGTCGCCGGACTGATGCCGCTTTCTCCGGGGCCAGGCTGGCGATAGCCCATGACATACAGTTCCCGCAGGATAGCCTGCATGAGGGCTTGAGCACCGTCCCAGTTCAGATGGACCTGATCAGCAACGAAATACCCTGCATGCCCCTTGCTGATGTCATCCCAGTGCAGCAGGCGTACATTAGAATACTTGGCGGCAGCGCGCAGGTACATCTCCCGCACCTCGTTTTCCCAGGGACGGGGAACGGCGGGAATCACCAGGAGGATCTTGCGCGGACCCACGTCCTGGATGAACTGTTCCAGGTCATTCCAGGGGACATAGCCGTTGCTGCCCAACTCCACCACGATGTATTGGATCTGACCGTCGCCGGGATCGGCCAGCATCTGCTGCAGTACCGGTTGGGCGCGGAAAAAAGAGCGCCCCACCTGGCCATTGAGGATGGCATTGGGAACCATGTGAATCACGTAGCCAGACCAGCCCAGAAGGATGGAATCGGTGATAAACAAGACCTTTTTGTGGGGGTAGGCCAGGTTTTGACGGATTTCCTTGTCGTTATACAAAAAGCCAAAGCCCGGGTGCGGTTGCCACTGCAAAAGCCCGCTGGAGCTGCTTTCCGCCGTTTCCGCTGCAGTCATATCGCCCGCACGCCTTTCTGCTACTCCCAGGGAAGAGGTGTGCGCGAGGGTCTTCAAGTCCTTGGACAGGCGCTTTATCTGAGCTTCCAGAAACTGCTGATACAGGGCATCGTGTTGGTTGCGGCTGTGGGCCGTTGACCAGGCCAACCCGACACGGTTGGCCTCCCACCAGCCCCAACTACCCAGCGCCAACAAGAGTAGGACCAGGGCATAGGCAGCCGGGGGAAAATCGTGGCGCAGGGCGCGGCCAAAGGCTCGCTGTATGGGGATTTCCATGGCCACATAGCTGATTACGGCAAGCAACAAAACCAGCATCACCCCCAACAGCAATTGGCTCGGGATGGGGGCGTCGTGGTAATAAAAATGCACAAAGGCAATGGCCGGAACATTCCACAGGTACAGGGAATAGGACATTTCCCCCAGCTTGCCCAATACCGGCACCCGCCATTGGGGAAGCCAGCGCCCCTTGGCGGCACTGCCGACCGCCACTGCCGTCAATATCGTCACTGCCCCGGAGTACCAGGCGAATCCCTCCCAGGGTGCAAAGACACATAGCAGTACCATGGCCGCCGTTGCCGCCAGCGCCAAGGCGTCGGCCCAGGGCTGCCCTAGAGCCTCCCGCCGCCGACCCCAGCCCAAAGCTGCCAGCAAAGCCCCGGTCCAATAGGGAAAGCCATGGCTGGGCAGGACGTAAGCCGCATTCAATTGTCCGCTTTGCAACCAATACACGGCCACGGCAAAGGATGCCCCAATCAAGATCAATAACAGGGCACGCCACAACCAGCCCCCACCCAGCAAGCTACGGAGCAGAAAATGGGCGATATAGAGTTGCCCCAATAGGGCAATGAACCACATCCCCAGAAACGGGTGCGGTGTGCTATATATCTGAAAATAAGGAATATGGTGAAAAACCAGGTAAAAATTGTAGCCTAGAATCGCGGACCAAAAAGCGGGCTGCCAAGGATCTGGCTGTACC
Organism: Acidithiobacillus sp. IBUN Pt1247-S3; assembly: GCF_041146875.1. Lineage (NCBI taxonomy): Bacteria > Pseudomonadati > Pseudomonadota > Acidithiobacillia > Acidithiobacillales > Acidithiobacillaceae > Acidithiobacillus > Acidithiobacillus sp. IBUN Pt1247-S3. Next base: position 157,404 of record NZ_JBFRXP010000003.1, read on the forward strand.
CCGGTAAATTGGCAGAACAAGGCCACCAGTAAGGTAACCACCAGCATTGGGATCAGGATGCGGGAAAAACGCCGCGTCAGAAAGGTTTTGGCCTGGCTGGCCCAGTCGGATTCAACGGCTTTTTCCAACGATCTTTCGATGAGAAAACCCGATAAGAACAAAAAGACATCCACTCCCAAATACCCGCCGGAAAACCAGGGGCTATCAAAGCTGATGGTGTCATGAATATGGAAAGCAATAACCGCAAATATTGCCAGAAACTTCAGATAGTCCAAATAAAGGAACATGATTGGTCACGGAAGAGAAGGAATTTTTTAGGAGCGCTGCGCTTGGATGACTTTTTCCAGAGTCGTGGCAATGGCACGCACCATCACCTGAATTCCCATCCAGTCCGGGTGCACCCGGTCGGTCCAGAAGTACTGGGGATGATCGCGGCTCAAAAGGTTCCAATACACCAGGTGCACATTGGCATGCTGCCGCGCGGTTTGGATATAGAGGTTCTGCACTTCGTGCTCCCAGAAACGAGGCATTTCCGGCATCACCAGTAAGACCTGACGATCACCAACCAAGCGGAGGAATGTCTCCATGTCCTGGGGGGAGACCTCGCCATTGGTGCCTAACTCCACTACCACATAACCCACCCGGTGGGTGACGTGGGTCTGCTCCAGCACCTTCCAGATGGGAATAGCTTCCGAAAACTGGCGCCCTACTCGCCCGTCAATTAAGGCGTTGGGGAAGATATGGGCAAAATAGCCCGACCAGCCCGTCAGAATGCTGTCACCAATAATGATCACCCCCACCGGTCCGCTTTTGGGAAAGCGTATGATGGAATTGGCATCCAGCACATACCCTGGATCAGGGGTCTGGGTGAAGTCTTTTTTGGCGTCGACGATGGCCATCCGGTCTAGATAGCGGTCCGGGGCATGGGTTGCGGCGGCGGCCTGCGGCGTCAGCCTGGGCAGTGCCGACTGCAGGGGGAGCACAGGGGCTGGCACCGGATGGTTGAAGGGGGGCGTCTGTTGGGCACAAGAGGTCAGTGCTAATAATGACGCTGCTACCAGAACCCGCAACGGCCGCCACGGCGCGATCCGCTCCCACCCTTTGCGCAATTGGTTCAAGGCGCAATCTCCCTTCCAACCCTGAAAATTGGCGCCGATACTAGCACGCATCTCCCAGCCAAAATAGGGCCTTTTACCAGTGAATCAGGAATCTACAAGCGCCGAGGGGGAGTAACACCGGCTCAATTCTTCATCGCCACAGTTTCCTAGATCGCCACAGCCATCGTGGAATCTGGGTTTCATGAGGAGATTTACAGCAAGATTCCCCAGCACTGCGATTTTTCGTACACTGTACGCCTCGGAGGTGTGGCAGAGCGGTTGAATGCACCGGTCTTGAAAACCGGCAGGGGTTCACGCCCCTCGTGAGTTCGAATCTCACCGCCTCCGCCACTCACTACCCCAACTTTCGGCCGAGAATCAGCAAATCTCTGGTTTCGCCACCCAGTTGGGCGATCGCCGGCAAATTCCCCCACTCAATAAACTGAAATTTTTCAAATAGGCGCACACTTGCACGGTTCTCAGCGAAGATAAATCCGAGCAATGTGCTCACCCCGAGAGCGGGTGCGGTATCAATGGCGTGCTGCAATAGAATGCTCCCGTGTCCTTTCCCGCGTTGCCCATCTTTAACATAAATGGCGAGTTCCACCGTGGCCGCATAAGCAGGACGGCCGTAAAAATCCGAAACACTTAACCAAGCACTAATTTCTGTCCCTTTCTCTAGCACCCAGACAGGTCGACGCGAAGGGTCATGGGCGTGAAACCAGGGCACTCGACTCTCCACCGACACCGGCTCGGTATCTGCAGTGACGATGCGCGAGGGAATGGTCGAGTTATAGATGGCGACGATCTCGGGCAAATCTTCCGCTGTGGCTAAACGCAGTCGGGTATCCATCAATTCCTCGCACTGCCGGGTCGACGCACACGCAGGGTCTGAAACTGGCGATACACTACCCGCCCTGCGCCGCCCTGAGGATGCCGGCTTACATGACGCAGTTCGGTCCAGTCTACTTCCGCACTCAGGGCCTGAGAATTACTGTGTTGTAGAGCAATTTCCGCGGCACTACGCAGTACTTGCGGTGGCACGGGTTGCTGCGCATTCTGGCGCCGAATCAGTACATGGCTGCCCTGCAAGTCCTGTACATGGAGCCAGATGTCCTGCGGCTGCCCCAAACGAAAACTCAGATAGTCGTTGGCACGCGCATTCTTGCCCCAAAGAATGGTAAAGCCATCGACCACACGCTGATCGATTCCCGGCTGCGCCCCCTGTTTGGACGCTTTCTTTACCGGCATCATCGCTTCGGTCGGTACAAGCTCTCGTTGCGGCAGCTGCAGCAACGCCAGTTCGACCCTGGCAATCTCCTCCGCAATGCGCTGCCGCGCCCGTTGCGCCCGTTGCGAGCGTTTTATGAGTTCCTCGGCATAGGCGTGGAGGGTTTTACCGGCAGGAATCTCGATCTCGATTTCCGCTATGCCCTCGGCACGATATTCTAGTACCCGCACCGGGCCGCCGTGATGCAGTCTATCGGGCGCAGCGAAGAGCGCAGCCGCATGACGCCGGTCGGAAGCCGGAGTTGTCTGCCAGCGTGCCAGGTCCTCTTGCAGACGCTGCAAACGTCGCCGCAAGCGTTGTCCTTCTTGCCTTCGCGCCAGGTCTTCAGGATTTTTCTCGGGCGCCGCTTTGTCATTTCTTACTTCCCGCCAACGTGTTGCTTCTAAAGCGGTGATCGCTATGGCAGCGGGGTTATCGGTGATGGGGTAAGGCTCAGCTTCCGGCAGCTGCCACCACTGCGCACCGGGCGGACCCTGCAAGACCGAGTGGACCTTTGCCTCTGCATCCACACCCAGCATGGTGCGGCGCTTCACCTGCACCAGCGACAACGGGTTCTCCAGCGTCGCCCATGATGCGGACGAGCTGGGCGGCCGATACAACGCTTGCGGCAGGATTCGCGGTTCGTCCTGGTCAAGGCTGTCCCAACGGGAGGACCAATGAATATGCCTGTTCTCATCCACCAAGAGCAGCGCACCACGCCCGCCAAAACACTCGGCAATCAGGCTCCAGCGTTGTTCCTGCCGGTCGAGGCCGGCGTGGGCAAAGCGTAGGCGTAAAATCCGGTCGGCCCAAGGTACCTCAATGGCAAGCAGGCGAAATCCCGCAAGCTTCTGCCCCAAAATAGCCGCCGGGCCGGCAGGCTTGGGCACCGTACGTACAGCCTCATCCCAAAACAGACCCAGAGGCGCGGATTGTGCTACCAGGAAAAGGCGTCCGCAGGCAAAATGCAGCGTCGCTTTGCCTTGCTCTACGCCAATTCCACGCAGGGTCTGATGGGCAAAGTCTTCCTGCAGGCAACGCGCTGCGGCAAAGAGCTGCAGGGTATCCACGCCCTAGGGCTCCGCGCGCAGCACACCCGCCGCAAGTAGATGTTGCCACAAAGCAGCCAAGGCCTCGCCATCGGGCGACTGGCTGGTATCGAGGCGCAACTCCGGGGCTTCCGGTTCTTCATAGGGGTCACTCACCCCGGTAAAGTGGGAAATTTCGCCGCGCTGCGCACGCGCATACAGACCTTTCGGATCACGCTCAGCGCAGACCGCCAAAGGCGTTGCCACGTGGACTTCAATAAAAAGCCCACCCGCCTCTTCTACCAAGCGCCGTGCCTCGGCGCGGGCGCCACGATAGGGAGAAATGGCTGCGACCAGCGCAATGCCACCATGTCTCGCTACGAGGCTCGCCACGAAACCGATGCGGCGGATGTTTTCGTCCCGGTCTTCGCGACTAAAACCCAAGCCCTTAGAGAGAAAACGCCGCACCACATCGCCATCAAGCAGAGTCACCGCGCGAGAATCGTGGCTCTCCAGGCGGCGCGCCAGCATCCCTGCCAAGGTACTTTTGCCACTCGCGGAAAGCCCGGTGAACCACACCACCAAACCGCGGCGATCGGCACCCCGATAGGCCTGGCGTAGGATGCGAATCACCTCCGGTGGGGAGAACCAATCGGGAATCTCTTCGTTGGCCGCCAAACGACGCCGCAACTCGGTTCCCGATAACTCTGCCAAGCGCTCGCCATTGGCCTCGGCGCGCGGCACATAGGCACGGCGTTTGGAAGAATAGGCATACTCCGGCAAGAGCACCGGGATGATGCCGAGCTCGTCAAGATGTTCTTCCAGCAGTTCCTGGGCGGCAAAGGGCGGATACCAACTGCCTCGCTCGGGATGGCCAGGATCGGCATGGGCACGACCCACAACAAAATGGGTAGCGCCGTGATTACGGCGGATCAGCGCATGCCAGAGGGCCTCACGCGGACCCGCCATGCGCATCGCCAAAGGCAAAGGCGAGAGCAAGACCCGCTGCACGGGATAGTGGGGTAGCACCGCACGGTAGGCACGCATGCGCGCGGCGGCGTCCACATCTCCAGGCTTGGTCGGGCCGATTGCCGGGTGAAGCAGCAAGCGGGCATCCTCACCCAGCTCAGCCATCGCTGCCTGCGTAATGGCGATATGTGCATGGTGCAGTGGATTACGGGTCTGAAAGGCCAGCAAGGGACGCCCCGCGGCAAACGTGCGCAGCTCTTGCGGATAGCGGTACTCCGGGGGGAATTCCACCGCAGCAGCGCGACGCAGTGCATCTTCCTCCCAGGGTTCTACGCTTCCGGCGACGTTCCATGCGGGTAGGTCGAGAATCTGCGCCACCCCCGGATGCGCACGATCATCACTACCATAAACCAACAGCGCCTCGCGCCGGCGATCTGGACGATAACACTCTGTCACCCGCAGCCGCGCCAGGGGAGTACCATCTTCGCGATCCAGACGTAGCGCGCTGCCCGAGCGAAGCTCTTCGGCCAAGCGATCCGCCACTTCCAGGGTAATCGGCAGCGGCCACAGGCTGCCATCCGGTAGGCGCATTTGCGTACTCACCGATTCCCACGTCGCCTGGTCCATAAAACCCGTCAACGGCGCAAAGGCACCAGTAAGCAAAAGTTCCAGATCGCAGCGCTGACGTGCGGTCAAAACATGAACAGCCGTCATGTCGTTCATGACGCTTGCAGCGGAAACAGGGGCAGATGCGCCAGTGCCAGCAATGGCTCTGGCAGTTGCGGTGGCATATCTCCCTCGGTACAAATCGTCGCCACTGCGGCAATCTGCGCCTGCGCCTCGCCCATCAGGCTGCGCATGGCCTCCAGAGTTGAACCGGTACTGATCACATCATCGACCAAAACCACGGGTTGACCCTGCAGAAGCGAGCGATCCTTAGCATCCAGATAGAGGGTCTGCGGCCTGCCGGTGGTGATGGAAAGGGTTGAAGTCTGCAGTGCCTCGCCCATATAGGATTTATAGTTTTTGCGCAGCACAACGTAGGGCTTTTTCACCCGCAGGGAAAGAGCGTACGCCAGCGGTATGCTCTTCGCCTCGGCGGTTACGAGGGCAACATACTCATGCGTCGCAAGATCTTTTGCTAGGGCATCTGCGGCGGCTTCACAAAGTTCGGTATCGCCAAGAATATTAAGTACCGCGATTGCCAAGTCGGGGCTAACGGCAAAGAGCGGCAAATCGCGCCGCACCGCGCCAATTTGCAAGGCGTGACTCTCTTGCGGAAGGGAATTTTGCATTGTGGGCCTGTCCAGTTCATTTTTGGAAGGGTGACAGTTTGCCATGACTGGCCGCGCTTCCCAAGATTCTCTAAATTCCAGATTGGCTATTGCACGCTTTTCACGCCGGGTATATGATATTTTCATTCCATCGCCGCTGGCGATGTGTACGCAACGCTCCCTCCATCAGGAGGTTTGGGTACGACAGGTTTCCTGATCGTACCTTTTTTATTTCGACGCCCGGCCAGGGCGACAGCTAGGAAAGAGATTACATGGGCGGCATAACACGAGCTCTCATCAGCGTTTCCGATAAACAGGGCGTGGTGGAATTTGCGCGCGGGCTCTCTGCCCATGGCGTAGAGCTTCTCTCCACGGGCGGTACGGCGCGGCTGTTGCGGGAAGCCGGATTGGCCGTGATCGAAGTCGCTGACTACACCGGTTTCCCGGAAATGCTCGAGGGGCGTCTGAAGACCCTGCACCCCAAAATTCATGGTGGCCTGCTGGCCCGCCGCGACGATCCACAGCAAGAAGAAGACATGCGCCGCGCGGGAATCCCGCCGATCGACCTGCTTTGCGTGAATCTCTATCCCTTCGCGGCGACCATCGCGCAACCCGATGTAACCCTGGACGAGGCCATTGAGCAGATCGATATTGGCGGGCCCACCATGCTGCGTGCTGGCGCCAAGAACTGGCAGGGCGTGACGGTCGTAGTCGATCCGGCAGACTATGAACTGGTGCTACAGGAAATGGAGCAGAGCCATGGTGGTGTCGGTGCAAAACTGCGTTATCGGTTGGCGGCCAAGGTCTTCGCTCATACGGCGCGCTACGATGGCTTGATTGCCGACCACCTCTCCCGCCATCTCGACGATCTCGAAAAACCCGATGACTTCCCGCAGATCATCACCTTGCAACTGGAGCAAAGACAGAACCTGCGTTATGGAGAAAACCCGCATCAACGCGCGGCGTTTTATGCGGATGCCAGCGGCACCGGCTTGGCCCATGCCAAGCAGTTACAAGGCAAGGAGCTATCATACAACAACCTCGGCGACAGTGACGCGGCGATCAATCTGGTGCTGGAATTTGCCGAACCGGCTTGCGCCATCATCAAGCATGGTAACCCCTGCGGCACCGCCATTGGCAGAGACGCCGCCGATGCCTTTGCCCGCGCCTGGTCGGCAGACCCAGTTTCGGCCTTTGGCAGCGTCATCGCCTGCAATCGCGTTATCGATGCTGGTCTAGCGCAGGCCATTACAGAGTCTTTCATCGAGGTCATCCTTGCGCCGGAAATCGCACCCGAAGCTGCGGCCATTCTGGCGCGCAAAAAAAACCTACGGGTGCTGGCTTATGGTGCCCCGGAGAGCTGGCGGCAGGCCGGGGCCTGGGACTTCAAACGTGTGCGTGGAGGCTTGCTGCTGCAAGATTTTGATGACTTGGTAGAGGACGAAGGGCAATGGCGCGTGGTCAGTGAGCGTAGCCCGAGCGCAGAGGAGCAGCGCGATCTGCGCTTTGCCTGGAAGGTGGCGAAACACGTGCGCTCCAATGCCATTGTCTATGCGGCCGATGGGCGCACCTTGGGGGTCGGCGCGGGACAAATGAGTCGCGTCGATGCCGCCCGTTGTGGTGCCACCAAGGCAGAAGAACTGGGCTTCTCCCTACAGGGTGCGGCGCTGGCCTCGGATGCCTTTTTCCCCTTCCGCGACGGGGTCGATGCCGCTGGCACCGCTGGTGTCAAGGCCATCATTCAGCCCGGTGGCTCGATTCGCGACGAGGAAGTCATTGCCAGCGCCAACGAACATGGCATTGCCATGATCTTTACCAGTGTACGCCACTTCCGTCATGGCTAAGGAGAAGACCGCTATGCAAAAGGTCATGGTACTGGGTAGCGGCGGTCGCGAGCATGCTATCGCCTGGAAGCTGGCGCAGTCTAACGAGGTCGGCGAAGTCCTCTGCGTACCTGGCAATCCGGGCACAGAACACGAACCCAAATGCCGCAATCTCCGCGTGTCTCCTTTGGACAGCGCTGCCGTCGTCGCTGTGGCGCATGGCGAAGGTGTTTCCCTGGTCGTGATAGGCCCCGAGGCCCCCTTGGTAGCTGGCGTGCCCGATGCCTTGCGGCGAAGCGGCATTCCCGTCTTCGGACCGAACGCCGCGGCGGCCCGGCTGGAAGGCAGTAAGGCCTTTGCCAAGGAGTTCATGGAGCGCCACGGCATTCCCACTGCCGCCTATGGCCGTTTCACCTCATTGGCGGCGGGGCGGGAATTCCTGCAGGGTTGTGCCTTGCCCATCGTCGTCAAGGCCGATGGCCTCGCCAGCGGCAAGGGAGTCGTTATTGCCAGTACCCGCGCCGAGGCAGAGGAAGCACTGGCGCGTTTTCTCGCGTGGGGGCCGGTGCTGCTGGAGGAGTTTCTGGAAGGCGAAGAGGCCAGCTTCATTGCCATCATCAGTGACGGGCAGGTGCTACCGCTCGCCGGTTCCCAGGACCACAAACGCCTGCTGGATGCAGACCAAGGGCCGAATACCGGCGGTATGGGTGCCTACTCCCCTGCGCCCATCCTTGATGCCGCGATGAGTGAGCGCGTTCGCCGCGAGGTCATGCAGCCGATGGCGCGCGCCCTGCAAAAAGAAAGCCTGAGCTACCGCGGCTTCCTCTACGCAGGCGTAATGGTTACCAGCGCCGGACCGAAGGTACTGGAATTCAATTGCCGTCTGGGCGATCCAGAAACCCAGCCCCTGCTCTTCCGCCTACGCTCTGATTTGTACCCTGTCTTATATGCTGCGGCGCTCGCCGAGCCCTTGCCTGCCAGCCTCGACTGGGACCCGCGCACCGCGCTCTGCGTGGTGCTTGCGGCCCCAGGGTATCCTGAGGCGGCACAAATCGGCGCCCCTATTCTTGGTCTACCTAAGCAAGAGCCTGCCGATGCGAAGATTTTTCACGCCGGTACACGCGCCCAGGATGGTGGTATTGTGACTGCTGGAGGCCGAGTACTGGGGGTTACGGCCCTGGGCGATAGCGTCGCCAGTGCCCAGCAGGTCGCCTACGCCCTGGCAGACAAAATCCGCTGGCCAGGCAAACAATTACGCAGCGACATCGGCTGGCGTGCGCGGGGCCGCGGCTAGGCCAAAGTATGTTGCCGCGCAACCCACGCCGCGCTGATCTGCGTCGGGCCGTAGCCTGTTTGCGGCGTGGCGAAGTCCTTGCCTATCCCACCGAAGGCGTTTGGGGCCTGGGCTGCGACCCAAAACAATTACCGGCTTTTCGCAAAATCTTGCGCCTCAAGGGACGCGCACAGAAAAAAGGCGTTCTGCTGATTACCGGCCAAGATCAACATACCCACAGATATTGTGAACGGGACGCGCCACTGGCCCTGAATCCCGCCGACTATTGGCCTGGCACGACCTTGGTACTCCCTGCATGCGCCCAGTGTCCGCGTTGGATTCGCGGTCGGCATAGCGGTATTGCACTACGCGTTAGTGCCCACCCAGCCGTGCAGCAGCTCAGCGCAGCATTTGGCGGCGCCATTGTTTCTACCAGTGCTAATCCCGCTGGGAAACGTCCCGCACGTTCTTTACGCGAGGTATATCGCTATTTTGGCCGTCGGGTAACCGTGCTGTCTGCCCGTTTGGGCGGTGCACGTCGCCCAAGTACAATTATCGATGCCCGCAGTGGCAAAGTACTCAGGAGTGGCTGATGATCATCCCCCAGCTCGATGCATTAGAAACCTTTTTACTGGATCTGCAGGATGAAATCTGCGCCCAGCTCGCCGCTGCCGATGGGGTCGCCCAGTTCCGCGAGGATCACTGGGACCGTCCGGAAGGCGGCGGTGGGCGCACGCGGGTGATCGCCGAGGGCGATCTCTTCGAGAAAGGTGGGGTAAACTTTTCTCGCGTGTACGGTACGCAGTTGCCGCCATCCGCGACAGCGAAACGCCCGCAGATTGCCGGAAAGCCATTTCATGCCTTGGGAGTCTCTCTGGTTCTGCATCCGCGCAACCCATACGTGCCCATCGTGCACATGAACTACCGCTTCTTTCAGGCGGGGGATACCTGGTGGTTTGGCGGCGGCGCCGATCTCACACCTATCTATGGTTTTGTCGAAGATGCCGAGCATTTCCATCGCACTCTGAAGAATGCCTGTGATCGCCATCATCCTGATTATTATCCACGTTTCAAGACCTGGTGTGATGAATACTTCACCATCCGTCATCGTGATGAAATGCGTGGCGTAGGCGGGATTTTTTTTGATGACCTGCAGGGCGACGGCAAACAGCTTCAAGCATTTTGGGAAGATGTCGCGCAAAGCTTCCTGCCCAGTTATCTGCCCATTGCCGAGCGCCGCCGGGAATTGCCATACGGGGGGCGAGAACGCCAGTTTCAGTTACTGCGCCGCGGCCGTTATGTGGAGTTTAACTTGGTCTACGATCGCGGCACGCTCTTTGGACTGCAATCCGGAGGGCGCACGGAAAGTATCCTGATGTCCCTGCCACCCATCGCCGCCTGGGAATATGACTGGCGCGGCGAGCCAAACAGCCCGGAAGCACGATTGAAAGAGGAGTTTCTGACCCCGCGGGACTGGGTATGATCGAGCAATTGCTGCGCGGCATTCTCTTTCAACAAGACCCCGAACGTGCGCATGAGTGGAGCTTGCAGGCGCTGGAGCTATTGAGCCGGATGCCGCGCACGCGCGCTCATCTCTGGCCGGCGGCGCCCCTGGACCCCCTGCTTCGGCAGACACTCTGGGGTCTGGATTTTGCCCATCCCCTTGGCCTGGCCGCTGGCTTCGACAAGGACGCCCGCGCCCTGCCTGCCCTCTCTGCGATGGGTTTTGGCTTCCTGGAGATCGGCACGGTGACTCCGCGTCCCCAGATGGGGAATCCGCAACCGCGTCTCTTTCGTTACCCTTCAGAACGAGCCGTAATCAACCGCCTGGGCTTCCCGAGCGTTGGCATGGAGCTAGTCGAGAAAAACCTGCGCGGCGCCGGGACGCTGCCGGTACCGCTCGGGATCAATCTAGGCAAAAACAAAGACACGCCACTCGAGGAGGCGATAGAAGATTACGCCCAGGTTCTGCGTTGTTTGGCCCCCTACGCCGATTATCTGGTCGTCAACGTCAGCTCACCAAACACCCCAGGGTTGCGCCAACTCCAACAACTCGAGCATTTGCGCCCCCTGCTACAGCATCTGCGAGAGCTACGTCAGGAGTTACCAACCAAACGCACGCAAGTACCGTTGCTACTCAAGATCGCCCCCGATCTGGATGATGCGGACATCGCCGCTCTGGGCGAGCTCGCGCGCGAGGAATCGCCCCTATTGGACGGCTTCATTGCCGGCAATACCACACTGTCTCGCCCAAGCGATTGGCAGCCTGCCGAGCAAACGGGTGGCCTGAGTGGCGTGCCCCTGCGGGATCTGGCAACGCAAGTGCTAGCAAAGCTCTATCGCGAGAGTCATGGTGCGCTACCTATCATCGGCGTTGGCGGGATATTCTCGGCGGAAGACGCCTATGCCAAGATCCTCGCGGGGGCCAGTCTGGTGCAGGTGTATAGTGGTTGGATCTGGGGGGGGAGCGCAATGCTGCACGCATTCCCAGGGGAACTCACGGCGCTGTTACGCCGTGATGGTTTCTCTAGCATCTCCGCAGCGGTGGGACAGGAATCTCGCTGAGTACAGACTATTGCAGCGGAATCGTCTGCTGCTCTTCGGGTGCAGGTTGTTCCGTTGCGGCTGGCACTGCTGGCGCCGATACTGATGCGGGAGCTTGTGCCGTCGGCTGAATACCTAGTTGGTTGGCTAGGGCTTGCTGGAGGGCGAGGGAAACTTTCTTATCGCCGAGAGTACCAACGCGGATGTTTACCTTACTCACATCGGTAGCCATAGAAGTGATAGTCACCTTTACTCGTTGTGCCTGGGCATCGCTGCCTTCCATCAAGATCTCGTTGGGACTTTTCTGGATCATGCCCTCATAGCGGATGCCCACTTGCGAGAAGGCCGCCTGGGTGGCCGCGCTGGCGCGAGCGACACTCACAGGATAGAAAGCGTAGTAATTGGCGACACCACCATTTTCCACATAAGTGACTGCACCAGCTCCAGCACCCGCTGCGACTAGGGCTACACAACCGCTCAGAGGTGCGGCAGCGAACAAGGTGGCCAAGGCAAGCCAGCGATAAGGCATGAGTTTTTGCACGATTTACTCTCCGCAATCAACGCTACTGCCATAAAAAAACCCGGATTACCCGGGTTTTTTCTCAAATGGTACCGAGAGTCGGAGTCGAACCGACACGGTGTCACCACCACCGGATTTTGAGTCCGGCGCGTCTACCAATTCCGCCATCCCGGCTTACTTATCCGGCAATTCTAGCAAGAGCTGGGCGCGAGTTTCAAGCGCGCGTATGGGCGCCATTTCAGGCATGATGCTTAGAGCGTCGTGAACGATATGGAGAAAGGCATGGCAGAGGAGGATTCCTGCGCACCGGGTCTCGTGGATTTCCCCGATGAGAAGGCCCAACTAGAAAGTGCTTTTCAGGCATTTGTGGCAGCTATGCACAATCCTCTTTACAGCAGCGAAGAACAACGCAGGCTGCGGCGTATGCTCATCGCTAGCCCCTATGCACGTCGGCTTCTGGAACAACATCCTGTACTGCTGAATCAACTAGCCGCAGCGCCCACTCCCTTCGTCTGGCAGCCGGAAATATCCGAAGACAAGTTCCTGGCGGCCCTGCGTCGCCACCGACAAGCCCGCATGCTACAAATCATCTGGCAGGATTTGCGTGGGCCTGGCGCCGTCGACGAGACGGTGCAATCTCTTAGCGAACTTGCCGAAGAATCCCTGTCAGCCGCCTTGGACTATGGCCAGCAGCTATTGCACAAACGCCATGGTAGTCCGCGTGACGAGTCCGGCGCAGTCGTACCCTTTGTCGTTTTTGGCATGGGCAAACTGGGCGGACAAGAGCTGAATCTTTCCTCCGACATCGACTTGCTCTTTGTATATGGCGCATCCGGCGAGAGCGATGGCCCAATGCCCCTTGATAATCCCAGCTATTTTCAGCGACTGGGTCAATGGTTGATTCGCGCCCTGAGCGAGCTGCGCGCCGAGGGTTTCGTCTTTCGCGTGGACATGCGTCTGCGCCCCTTTGGCGATGCCGGCCCCCTGTGCGTCACCGCTGATGCCCTGGAGCAGTATTACCATCGCCATGGCCGCAGTTGGGAACGCTATGCGCTGCTCAAGGCGCGTCCCGTCGCCGGCGATCTAGCCTTTGCTGAGGAGGTATGGCAGCGCCTGCAACCCTTTCTCTACCGTCGCTATCTGGACTTTACCGCCCTCGCCGGGCTGCGCCGCGTCAAGGCGCTGATGGATGCGGAACAAGGCCAAGCCAGCCAAGACATCAAGAAGGGCCTGGGTGGTATCCGCGAAATTGAGTTCATTGTTCAGTCCTTGCAACTGATCCACGGTGGCCGCTTGCCTGCGCTGCGCGAGCGCAACACTCTGCGCAGTCTGGATCAGATCGCCACCGCCGGCCTGCTCAGCAACGGTGTGATCGCGACTTTGCAACACTATTACCGTCTGTGGCGTCGTGTGGAGCATGCTTTACAAATGGTGGAGGATCGGCAAACCCAGACTTTACCAAGCGACAATCTGGCTTGGCTACGCCTCGCCTGCGCATTGGATGCGGCCGATCCAGAGATGCTGCAAAAAGAAATCGAAGACGGACGAGCGCAGGTACACGAGATTTTTCTGCAGACCCTACCAGTACCAGCAACCAGTGCGGAAAATGATGCCGCGCAGATCGCCTGGCTCGCGGCCCGCAATGCCATCGAGGACAGCATTCCAGATGCCTGGGGACAACTCGTCCCCAATGCGCACGAGGACTGTTGGCTGGCACTGCGACATTTTGCGCGCAACCGGCGCGTACTGCAGCTTTCGCAACGCGGACAGGCACGGCTCGACACCCTCGTGCCCGGCATCCTGCGGCGGCTGGCTAACGCATCAGCACCTGCAACACTGCTCAACAATTACTTGCGGCTTCTCGATGCCCTACTCGGGCAAGCGCAATATCTTGCGCTCTTAGCGGAAAACCCCCACTGGCTGGGACGACTGGAGGACTATCTCGAAAGCCCTTGGCTCACGCAGGAACTGATCCGCTTTCCATCTTTGCTCGAAGATGTACTCTGTGGGCGCTCCGCGGCAGCACGGGATTGGCCCCAGCTCTTCAGCGAGAAGGAAGATCGCGAACGCGACCTGGAAGAACGCATGGACCTGCTGCGGCGCTTCAAGAATACCGAGATGCTGCTCATGGCCAGTGCGTTCTGGACGGCCAAGCAGGACGTCGCCAAATTACTGCCGGAGCTAAGCGACCTGGCGGGGTTCTGCCTGCAGCGTGCCCTACCCTGGGCAATCGAGGCGATGCTGCAACAGCATGGCGCCCTACCCGGTTACGCCAACCCACCTTTTGCCGTTATCGCCTACGGCAAGCTCGGTGGTCGGGAAATGGGCCTCGCCTCCGATCTTGATCTCGTCTTTCTCTATGATGCGCCGCCGGAGCTAGAGAGCAGCGGGCGTATCCCCCTAAGTGCCGCGGCCTGGTTTGCCCGCCTGGGACAGAAGCTGATTCACATCCTCAGCGTTCTCACCCGCGCCGGAACCCTGTACGAGATCGACATGCGCCTGCGTCCCAGCGGCCAGTCTGGCCCTCTGGTGAGTTCGCTGACTGCCTTTCGCAAATACCAGCGCGAATCGGCCTGGACTTGGGAGCACCAGGCCCTGACCCGCGCGCGCTTTCTTGCCGGTGATACCAAGCTCGGACAACAATTTGCCGAATTACGGCAGGAAATTCTCTGCCGTCCGCGTGATCGGGCCGATCTGGCCCAGGAAATCCGGAGCATGCGCCAGCGAATTGCGCGCGAAAAACCGGTACCCAAGGAGCAGTTCCATCTGAAACTGAGTCCGGGGGCCTTACTGGATATCGAATTTCTCGTGCAGTTTGCTATTCTCTCTTTTTCTGCGGACAATCCCGATCTATTGCGCGTTCCCAGCACCCATGAGGCCCTTTTGACACTGGGCGAGTTGGGTCTGTGGGAACAAAGCGCAGTGGCGGAGCTGGAGGGCGCCTGGCTGGCGTTGCGCGACGCAGAAAACCGGTGTTGGCTGCGCTTGCAGGCGCCCGCACTCGAACAGGACGACCCGCAGTTTGCAGCCGTGCAGAACACCGCGCTGCAAGTGCAAGAATGGACAACACGACTGGGCTTGGCGCCCCTTGAGGAGTAAACGATGTCGATGGAAGATCGCGATGGTTTCATCTGGTTTGATGGCAAGCTCGTCCCCTGGCGCGAAGCCACAGTGCATGGCTTAACCCACAGCCTGCATTACGGGCTTGGTTGCTTTGAGGGCGAGCGCGCCTACGCTACCGAACGTGGCCCCGCCATTTTCCGGTTACCGGAACACACCAAACGCCTCTTCAACAGCGCCAAGATCCTGCAAATGGATGCGCCCTTTACGCCAGAGGAGATCAACGCGGCAACGAAAGAAGTCATTCATGCCAACGGCCTGGAGTCTGCCTACATTCGTCCTCTGTTCTTCTACGGTGCGGAGGGCATGGGACTGGCCGCCAAGGGTCTGAAAGTGCACGCTTTGATCGCCGCATGGTCCTGGGGCAGCTACCTCGGACAAGAAGCTCTGGAGCGCGGCATTCGTGTCAAAATCAGCTCCTTCAGCCGCCACCACGTCAACATCCATTTGTGCAAAGCCAAAGCCAGTGGCAATTACATGAACTCCATGCTGGCCCATCGTGAGGCCCACAACGGCGGCTATGATGAGGCCCTGTTGCTCGATCGCGAGGGCTATGTGGCCGAGGGTTCCGGGGAAAACATCTTTATGGTGCGCGACGGGATTCTCTATACCCCTACCCTTACCAGCGCCCTGGAAGGCATCACCCGCGACACGATTCTGCGCTTTGCGCGCGACGCCGGCATCCCCATTGTCGAGAAGCAGCTTACCCGCGACGAGTTCTACATTGCCGACGAGGCCTTCTTTACCGGTACTGCAGCAGAGGTGACGCCGATTCGCGAGATCGATGACCGGAAAATCGGCAACGGGCGTCGTGGTCCCATCACCGAGGCCCTGCAGCAGCGCTACTTCGATACCGTAGCCGGACGCCGCGACGACCATCCGGAATGGCTGCATTATGTCGACTGAAACCGTGAATAGTGGCCCGCAGAACATCCAATGCTGTGCGCAAGGATTCGTCGAGATCGACCCGCACGAGTTACCCTTGGCCTGTCCCCGCCCCCTGGGCGGGGCCTGGAACGGGCATCCACGCGTATTTTTGAAGATTGAGGAAACGGGCGAGGCGCGTTGCCCCTACTGCGGCACGCTCTACCTACTCAAGGGCGGCCCGCTGCAAAAAAGCGGGCACTGACTGCCTTCTTGTTTTTACTTGGACGACGTGCCCAGCCAGTGTAGAAAGGCATCCGGTCCGAGATACCCCTCTTGTACTGCCGCCACCTGTCCATTGCTGGCAATGTGAATAAAGGCCGGTGGCCCCGCCAAACGATAGCGTTTGAGCAGCGCTTGGCTGCTGGCATTATTGGCTGTCACATCCACGCGAATAAGCGTGTATCCGGCAAGCGCCTGCTCCACCTGGGGATCGCGGAAGGCGGTCTGGTCCATACGCGCACATTCCACACACCATTTCGCCCAGTAGTCCACCAGTACTGGCCTACCGTGCGCGGCCTGCAGTGCGGCATCCAGGGCCGCGGGACTTTTGACGACTTGAAAAGATAGCTCCGTAGGATTCACGCTGGGGGAAGAGCTCGTTGTGCTCACGGCCAACGGATGTAGCGGGTCGGTCTGCCCCTGCAGGGCGCCAACTCCCATCACCAGACCATAGGCGAGCAGGGCCACCCCCAGGGCCTTACGGATGAGATTCCAACCACCAGCCGCAGCAGGCTCCAGCGCGCGTAAATACACCCCGGAAAAGATCGCGAGCAAGGCCCAGAGCAGCAAGGTAACGGAACCGGGCAAGATACGGCTGAGAAACCAGATGGCCACTCCCAGCATCAAGACTCCAAACACTGCCTTGATGCCATCCATCCACGGGCCCGCTTTGGGCAGAAAATGTCCGGCAGAGGTGCCAATCACCAACAGCGGAATTCCCATCCCGATGCTGAGGGCAAACAATGCCAGGGCACCGAGCAACACGTTTCCCGTTTGCGAAACAAAGAGCAAGCCACCTGCCAGGGGGGCGGCCACACAGGGCCCGACGATCAGTGCCGACAAAATCCCCATCACAAAGCTGCTGAACAGGTGCCCACCTTTACCCACACGAGACAGGCGCG
The DNA here is from genome assembly GCF_041146875.1 of Acidithiobacillus sp. IBUN Pt1247-S3. NCBI lineage: Bacteria > Pseudomonadati > Pseudomonadota > Acidithiobacillia > Acidithiobacillales > Acidithiobacillaceae > Acidithiobacillus > Acidithiobacillus sp. IBUN Pt1247-S3. The sequence continues at coordinate 174,370 of NZ_JBFRXP010000003.1, forward strand.
TCTGTATGGCACTGGGCATCTGCAAATCGTAGAAACCGAACATCGACAGGGCAAGTAGGACAAAGATGAGAGCAAAAGCACTAATCACCCAAGGGCTCTGAAAAAACGCCTGCAGATAGGCACCCGTCAGCGCCGCTGCAATGCCAGCAATGGTATAGGTCAGGGCCATACCCAAGACGTAAGCCAGCGACAGGGCAAAGGCACGGGTACGACTAGGCCGCTCTTTCTGCCCAACAATAATGCCGGAAAGAATAGGGATCATGGGGAAAACACAGGGTGTAAAGGCCAGGCCCAGCCCTGACACAAAAAACAGAACCAGGGTCCAGCCAAAGCTTTTCTGCAGTGCCTTGGCGAGGGTAGCAGCATTACTTTGGGGGGCAACTGGTGTCGGCGCGCTGACAGTCGGAGAGGTCTGCACGGCAGCACTGCTTAGTACCAGCGGCGCGGTCTCTGCCAATAATCTGGGGGCCGGGGAAACAGCAATGGTCTTTTTCTGCTGCGGGTAACAAACGCCGGCGTTGGCACAGCCCTGGAAGGTGCTGGTGACCTCAATCATTTTTGGTGCCGTACCCGTAATGGTGTAGGGCAGTAGAACACTGTTGTCACCCTCAAGCACCTGCACCTTACCAAAGGCGGGATCATCTAGCAGTTTTCCTGGTGGCAGCTGGAGTTTGCCCATGTGCACATTGCTCGGCGCCAATTGCACCTGCACCTTGGAGCGATACAAGTGGTAACCGGGAGCCACCTTCCACTGCAGCGACAGTTTCCCTGCCCCAGCAGAGTGGGCGGAAAACTGGAATGCTTGGTCTGGCGATAAGAAAGAACTTCCCAGGGCACTGCCCAGGAGGAGCCAACAAAGTCCCAACAGGCCCAAGATGGAAACTAGGCTACGCCCCGCGTGAATCCGCATCAGATACTCGTAAGCACCTGATCTTTCGAACTTCATACACTCCCCTCGATTTGCATCAGGATCATCTCTACCAATCTGCAGCAATAGTCAGGCCAGATCTTCTGGGCTTGTGAGACTGTTTGCCAGCCATTGCGCATATTCCGGCAACACCGACACAATGGGTTTGCGCGATTTCTTCGGCCGTTGCGGCGTCGCTCATCGGGCAAAGTACCAAAAGTGCGTCTGTCATTGTCCTTATCCTCATTCCCCGCTCGCATGGTAGCAAACAGCATTGCCGCATCACAAAGCTTGCGCTGCATTTGGCCACGGCAAAACTATCAGCACCCGAAAACGCCAAGCCGTCTTTCAGCACGTCGTCAACCCGGGCATCGTTACCGTGCACAATGCTTTGGTCACCTGGATTGGCGCTTTGGCGTCACCGGTTCGCACCAACACATTGCAGATTTTGCGCATTGACGCCTGCAGACACTATCGGTATCCTACGCGAACTTTTCCCCGGTAGCTCAGTCGGTAGAGCGGGTGACTGTTAATCACTAGGTCGGCAGTTCGAGCCTGTCCCGGGGAGCCAAAAGAATCAGGCACTTAGCACAACTTGCTAGGTGCCTTTTTTCATTCTGTCTAACCTGAAGTAGGTGGTTGCGATTTTTTGGGGCAATCCCTATTTGATCAATGCCTCCACCATCCATATGAATCAAATTGCCGTTTTAACCAGAAATTCCAAAATAATTTTGCGCCACTGGCTGTAGCTTACTAACTAGTGGGGATGAAACAGCCGTCTTTGGCTTCGCCAGCTAGATCCGACCACGCCAGCCGATACGCAGCATGCCCACCCAGGCGTCAGGAATGGCATAGGATGCCGCATTGGCGCCAGGGTTGATGACGTACTGGATATCCGGGGACAGGAACACGTGATCGAATAGGGGCTGGCGTAGATTCATCTCCAGAAGGGTTTCGGACCCGCTGGATCGTTGCGACACTCGTGCCATACCGATGCTCAACGTGGTGCCCTCCGATCTGCGCAGAAAATGGCGCACACGCAGCCCCGTCCCGAAGTAGGTCGCTACCGATGCAGCGCTGGCAGGGGTGCCGGCTGCCTGCATAAATAGCCCCCAGTCGGCGCCCTTGCCCTGCCAGCGATATTCGGCAATTCCGTACAGCCCTGATTGCGCTCCCGCCGCTCCTATCGTGGTGTATTGCGTCAGGTAATTGCCCGAAACGGCGTTGACATAGCCTCCCAGCTTCCAGGTGAAATGACCGTCACCAAGCGGGATGACATGGTCCAACTCGGCATAATACAGAAAACCATCCTGCCCTATGGGGCTGCGAAAAGGACGGTAGCCGTCGGCGTCAAAGATACCCAACAGCATGCGGGTCTGACGCCAATGGGCGGTCACCATGACCCCAGGGCTGGAGAATGGCAAGCCCGGCGTATAGGGAATATTGATCGAGATAACCGGAAGAAACTCGAACGAGTCACCGAAAAGCTGGGCAGCGACGCCCGTCTGCTGAATTCAAAACGGAGGAGCTATAACCATGAGCCGGATTGAGGCGTTTATATTTCAGGTACAAAAACCCGTAAAATTCTCGGATTCCTCCGGGCATGTAATAGCGCCATGGTGATATGCCCACCCCAATACGCCCAGAGCAAATTCGCTACCAGAGAATGAATACTCTTGGGAAACTCATAATACGTAGCGGCAGGCTTGACTCCATGGGCCGAGAGAATCAAATAAAACATCAAGATTCCGCTCAGTCCCATGGTCGTTACCACCAAAATCCCCAATCCATGCACAAATCCTGGCAAACCACCACGCATGCCTCCCTCCGGCAAATTGCCGCGACAGGCATGGGTAATATCGGTCCAGATACGACTGCGGTGGATTCCCACATAGGGAAACAGATGCAGACGCAGCTCGCGGGACAGATAAATCTGTCGCCAAAATAGCAAAACGACTAGGAAGGTCGCCGTGCCCAGGATCATGTGCGCCCAATACAACACGTGCTGATAGGGCGCTACATTCACATGCTTCCAGATTGCGTGCATTTTGAGCTGACTGAAGAGCTGAAACGTCACTAGGACGGCGAAGGCGATATGCAGCCATTTCAGTTGCTTAGGCCAATTACTCTCTTCCATACCTTTCTCCCTGAACGGTTTGAAAAACCTGCATAAAGAACGGGCGCAAGCCACAGGCTCATCAGGGTTGCGATGAACAATCCACCCATAACCGAGAGCGCAAGGGGTTGGAGAAGATCGGTGCCATGCCCGATGCCAACGGCCAAGGGCAGAAAACCAAAAACATCGGCCAACATGGTCATCAGGATGGGGCGCAGCCGTTGCCGCGCGGCCAAGGCGACCAAGGATGGTCGCGGGTGATTGCCCCCCAACTGTCGTGCCCGCGCAAAGATCAGAATGACGTTGTTCACCGCAATGGCGAAGACCAGCAATATGCCCAAAAAAGCGGTGCTATCGAGGTCCGTTCCACTCACTAGCAAGAGCAGCAGCGCGCCAGGAGCGGATAGTGCCACCGAAAACAGCGCCACCCCGGCCGCCCGCTGGCTGCCAAACTGAAATCCCAGCAAGACGAGAAGGATGAGCAAGGCGGCGCCCAGGATGATCAACATTTGCCGAAAGCTCTTCTGCTGCTCCTGATAGTAGCCCACGATTTGGCTCGTAACACCGACTGGTAACTGCATCTGCGCAATGATGGATTGCGCCCGTCTTGCAGCCGTGGCCAGGCCTTCGCCGGCACGCGGGCTTAATTTGATTTCCGCATCGGGCACCAGATTCTGGTAAGTAACATAGGGCACGACACCCTGCAGATGGGTATCCGCACTTAGCGACAGTGGTGCCATGGTCCCATTGGGCAATGTTAGGAGCGTGTCGCCCATCGTTTGCGGTGTGGTACCGGGATGCGGCGCGACGTGGATGTCGATGGGGAGGATCTGCTCGCCATGCAAGAGGAAGCCAGCGGTCTGCCCCCAAAAGCGAGCTTTCAGCGCACTTGCAATGGCTTGCGGCGTAAATCCTTCCATAGTAGCGAGCGCGTTCGGTCGTATCTGAATCTCCGGCCCGGCAGATGGCGCCTTGAGAACAATGGAGTGGAACTCGTGGCTGGTCGTTAATTTCTGGGTAAGGGTCGCGGCTACCGCCTGCAAATGGCGGGGGTCACTGCCGAATAACTGAATCACCAACGGGGCGTGAGAACCAGACATATTCCCCAGGCGATTGATCATGACTTGTTGCGTTTCCAGGGTAGTCAGATTGGGCTCTGCCGCGCGAAAGTCGTGGCGCAGATTACGCATGACCTGCTCGGTGGTTTCTGTGCGTTGATCCTTGAGCAGGATCGTCAAACCACCCTTGTTGGGCGTGGCGTAGGCGTTTCCCAAACCCCGCCCAACAACGAGCGAAACATGCTCTACGTTGGGATTGTGCTGCGCGATCGCCATAAGTTTTCTACCGACATGCAAGGTTTCGCGAATACTGCTCCCTACCGGAGTACGGAAGGGAACCACAAATATTCCTTCATCCCAATGGGGCAAAAAGGCAGTTGGCAACTGGGTGCCCACCACGCCAGCGAGCAGCAGAAGCAAGACCACCAGCGGCGCCGCAAGCCACGGGCGGCGCATGCCACGGATGAGCAGGCGCCCATACTGCCGCCGCAACCATCGCTCGCCCCAAAGTCGGTGATGGCGTCGGGCACGTCCGGCTACCCACAGCGCAAAAATCGGCGTCACCGTCAGCGCAATAATTTGCGAAGTGACCAAAGCGATAACGATAGCTAGCGCCATGCTACGGAACAACAACCCTACGGTTCCCGAGAGGAAAACCAAGGGCAAGAACACAACACATGCGGTGAGCGTGGCAAAGGTCATTAGCGGCAAGATGTCGTGAATACGTTGCAGGGCGCGCTCGCGCCGGGCTTCAGCGTCTTCTTCGTGCAGGCCATGAATGCCGCGCTCGACAATGACAATGGCATGGTCCACTAGCGCCCCGATGGCCGCGGTAATCCCTCCCAAGGTCATGATGTCGATGCCAAAGCCCAGAGCGTGCAGGGTGAGCAAGGTTGCTGCGAGAGCGAGGGGGACCACCGTCAAAGTCGAGATGGCAGCATCCAAACGACCGAGAAAGAGCAACACCACCAGAAAGGCAAGCGCGGTGCCCAAGGCCAGCGCGATCCAGACATCTCTCAAGCTAGAACTGACCAGATGACTGAGGTCGTAGATGGGAACCAGATGCGTGTCTGGCGGTAAATGCTGAGCGAGATCTTGCAGTTTTTGCTGTATATCGGTTGCTACTTGCGTCTGGTTTGCGCCCTGCTGCGCCGAAACGTCCAAGAGCAATGCGTGCGGCCATCCGGCCACGGCGGCCTCCCGCAGGCGCGGCGGCGGGGCAACGTGAATGCTCCCCAAGGTGCCCAGAGCAAGCGGGGTACGAATACCCTGCGCATTTGCAGGACCAATGGGTAAATTGAGCGCGGCCAGGGCAGCGATACTCTCAGGCCGCGGCGTCGTGCCCAGCAAAAATTGCTCATGGTAAGCATGCAGCACCCCGGAAAAATAAGGCCCCTGATAGGCGCGCAACGCGCTAACGACATCAGCACTGGTAAGATGATATTGGGCCAACCGACGTGGATTGAGCGTTACCCGAACTTCCGGCCATCCCCGCCCTGTCGCGTCGACGTGGTACACATCGGGAATGGCCAAAAGCGCTGGTCGGATAGTGAAGGCAAAGGTCGCCATCATGGCAGAGCTATCCAGGTGATGGGAGACCAGAGCGTATTCCACCAAGGGATAGATGTTGGGGGTCATCAAGCGCACACTCATGCTGGACCCGGGCGGCAATGAAATCTGCGAAAGGCGGGCTTGCAACAGGAGATAGGCTTGTTCTGGAGAGGTCCCCTGGCGAAAATAGATATGTAGCTTGCTTAAGCCGTTACCGGTCTGGGCGCGAACCAGGGTGACACCGGGCTCCCCCTTGGCCGCGTCTTCCAAGGGGCGCGTCACCTGCAGCAACATAAACTTTACCGGCAGGTCATGCGTATGCACCAGCACCGCCACCTTGGGGAAATCGACCGGAGGAAATACGCTCTCGGGCATCTGGAAAAAGGCGTAGATTCCGGAAGCCAGCAAGAGCAATATCAGCAGGAAGAGCGTACTGCGCGTCTCCCAGAGAAATTGCAGATAGCGGCGGATCATGGTAGTGACGTTACCGCAGAGCCTGGGCTGAGGCGGATATTGCCACGGGTAACCACCTGTTCTCCGGCACGTAATAGCGCATGAATGACGACCATATCTCCATTCTTCGCGATCACCTGCACCGGCACCTGTTGCGCACGGCCTTTTTCGATGCGCCAGACAAAACTCTGGGCACCGTGCATGACGATGGCATCTACAGGCACCTCCAAATGCGCCTTTTTCGACACCTTGCCAGGCAAGTGCAGCGTTACCCATTCTCCCGGAAGCAAACGGCTCTGCGTAGGCAGATCAACGAGCACTGCTACCAAACCAGACTGCCGCGCGCTTTGTCCGACGCTGCGCACGGTGCCGGTCAGGTCGCTGCCATTATCATTGATCATCACTGGTTCACCAACGGTCAACGCCTGTGCCAAACGCGGTGGCACCAGGGCCTGTATCCAGGGCCTGCCACGCCCATCAATGCGGGCGATTGGCGTTCCTGCCGCAACCGTAGCACCAACCGGTACCAGGTATTGGAGCATCCCCGAGATAGGTGCCTGAATCTGCATTTGTGCAGACTGCTGTTGTAGCGCGGCAAGGGCATCCTGTGCCTGGCGCGCCGCCAGACGAGCGGAATCCACTTGCGCGCGAGCAATAACTCCATCACGAAACAGTTTTTGATCGCGTTGCAGGGCGTCTTTGGCGTAACCCTGTTGCGCCTGGGCGGCGGCAATGCGGGCGGAAAAACCTGCGGCCTGAATCTGTGCCAGCAACGTCCCGCGACGAACCGGGCCATCCTGGCGCAGTGGTCCGAGCACCCGACCCGTCACGGGTGCCGCCAAGGTAACTTCGGCACGACTACGTACCTCCCCCAGCGCCGACATGGTCGTTTGCGATAGTGCCGACTGCACCCTTGCCACCTGTACGGGTATCCCGGCAGCGAATGCGGCGGGCGTCTGGGTCAGGAGAAAAATCAGAAATGGCCAGAAGCAACAGCGTCGCACAATGATCATGGCAATTGCCCCGTGTCCAGGAGTAGTTGTTTGAACGCCAACTCCACCCGCAAACGGGCTTGTACATCGGTCAGGCGAGCTTGAATCCAGGTATTCTGTGCCTGCGCAAGATTCAGGGCATTGATGGCACCGGCGTGAAAACCTTTTCGCGTCATGCGATAGACCGCTTCGGCGTCGTTGGCAATTTTTCCCGCATGACGGGCATTTTCCTGGGCACGTCGATATACGCCCCAATCTTGATTGAGGCGCGCATGCATCTGCAACAGTAGCGCCTCTCGATCGGCACGCACTGCCCCAAGGTTGGCATCTGCCGCCGCCACCTGGGCTTGGCGTCGACCAAAACCAAAAAGAGGCATGCTCAGACCCAGCCCGACCTGCCAACCCAAATCCCGCCGATGTGGTATACCATTGTTATCGATTCCATAGGCAAGTTGGGCATTGAGCACCGGGAGATAAGCGGCTTTTTGCACCGCCTTTTCTGCGCGCGCCACGACAATCTCTTTCTCGGCAAGCCGCAAAAGGGGCTGACTAGCCTGCATCTGCTGCCATAGTTGCGACAGGGAAACAGACGGAGCTGGTGATGGCGGGCGATTCCCGCGAATCGTCGTATTGGCGTTGACGCCAAGCCCCAACTGCAAATTGAGCGCACGCCGCTCGGTCTGCTGCTGCACCTTGGCCAGGGCCAGTTGACTACGCGCCTGAGTCAACAAGAGTTCGGTCTGCACGACATCGATGCGGGCGAGCGCGCCGGCATGAAAGGCTTCCTGGGTGCGGGCAAAGAGTCTCTTGTCATAGCCTGCAGTACGCTGCCAAAGCGTAGTCTGCTCCTGCGCTAATGCGAGTTGAAACCAAACATTGGTAATACTTGCCGCGGTTTGCAATCGTGTCAGCGCAATTTGAATCTGCGCAGCCGCGGCACTATCCCGCGCCGCCTGCGCCAACGCTTGCAATTGTGCATCAATCACCGGCGCCGTGATCGCAAGTTGGCCAATCGTCTCCTGCCTGCCATTGGCAGAGACAAAGAGTGGCTGATTTTCACGGCTCGCCGACCAGATACTTCCCGCGCGCAAGGATAATTGTGGCAAACGACTCGCCTGTGCGGCCTTGGCCAAGTCCTGGCTGGCACTTGCCCGTTCTTTGCTGGCCGCTACCTGCGCCTGTACAGCTACACCGCGTTGAACAGCCTGAGAAAGGGTCCAAGACGACCCCCGCGCGGCAGGCGCAAGGAAGAGCAGAAAAATGCCGACGCAGGTACTGGGCATCACCAAATGCCGGCAGACGAAAAAATATGATGTTTTGCGGAACATGGGTACAGAGTATGGCATGGAATTCTTTGACAACAATTAGATGTTGCCCGGAACAGCAGGCCTTGCACAAATTCTTGGCGTTGCCTTGTGTAACTGACCAGATGCTATGGACGTTTTCTACCCTGGCTGCGATGATCCCGGCATGATCTGACAGATCGTCAAACGATAATGGGGTTTTCATGCACGAAACCTGGCTAACGGCTTTTGGCGCGGTATCGGTGACGGCAATCTGGTATACCCTGCTTTTCATCGCCTTGCGCAAATGGCTAGAACGAAGACGCGAGGCTTGCTCGTGACCTCTGGGCTACGAGAAAGTCTACGCCATCCCGGCGTGCTCGCTGCCTTGGGGGCCGCTTTGCTCTTTGGCGCCGGAACGCCAATCGCCAAAATTCTCTTGCACTCCGTCAGCCCATGGCTCATGGCGGGGCTGCTGTATCTCGGGTCCGGGTTGGCCCTATGGATCTGGCGAATGCTTTCTGGCGCTAAAACGGTGCGCCTCCCCCGCAGTGAATGGCCCTGGCTAGGGGGAGCTATCCTCGCTGGTGGGGTCGCGGGTCCTGTGTTCTTGATGTGGGGCCTTACCGGCATACCCGCCTCCAATGCTTCTCTGCTGTTAAATGCAGAAGGGGTATTCACCGCCCTGCTGGCCTGGTTTGTCTTCCGCGAGAATTTCGATCGCCGGATTGCTCTGGGCATGGGCGCCATCGTCGTCGGGGCTTTGATTCTGAGCTGGCCAGGACGCGCTGGCTTCGGTCAACTCTGGCCAAGCCTCTCCATCTTGGCTGCGTGTTTCGCTTGGGGACTCGATAACAATCTCACGCGCAAGATCTCCTTTGCCGACGCCACCTGGATTGCCGAGGTCAAGGGTTTGTTGGCGGCGCCGGTGAACCTCGGGCTCGCGTTTGTCTTGGGGGAACATCTCCCTGCCTGGCCCAACGTCGCCAGCGCGATGGGGGTAGGCATATTGGCATACGGGGTAAGTCTTGCCTTGTTTGTCGTCGCATTGCGGCATTTGGGCAGCGCACGTACTGGCGCTTATTTTTCTATTGCCCCGTTCATTGGCGCCGCATTGGCAGTAGGACTCGGGGCGCCAGTGACTTTTCCTTTACTTGCCGCCGGCGCACTGATGGGCCTCGGGGTTTGGCTTCATCTCACAGAACAACACGTTCACTTTCATCAGCACCAATTCATGGCGCATAGTCATACCCATGTCCATGATGCCCACCACCAACATGCACATGATTTCCCCGTCACTCCCGGCACCCGCCATAACCATTGGCACGAGCACGCACCCCTCGGCCACAGTCACGCTCACTACCCCGATATTCACCATCGCCACAAGCATTGATCTCTGCAGGAACAGAGTACGTGCGCCAGACATCTCTGGACCGGTTACTTGTGCTTGACAACTGGTTGACGCCCCTTATAGTTTACAAATATCGAAACTAACGAATAGGTGAACCATGTTTTTTCAGCAGCGCGGCGGCGCCGATGGCACGCAGTCCTATTTCTATGGTTGTGGCGGCAAGGGATTCGCTGTGGCGGTTGATGTCGTCGCTGGGGACGAGGATTGGTTTGTGCGACAAGCAGAGCAAAAGGGTGTGCGCATCTCCTATGTTATCGACACCCACCTCCATGCCGACCATCTTTCCGGCGGGCGGCAGTTGGCGCAGCAAGTCGAGGCGCCCTACTGCATGCATGAGAGTGATCAGGATCAGGTCAGTTTTCCGATTCATGCCCTGCACGATGGCGAAGTGCTAGAAACCGGGAACGTCCACACCCAAATTCTGCATACGCCAGGACACACGCGAGACAGTGTCTGTCTCTTGGTGACCGACCGGCGGCGCGGACCCGAGCCCTGGTTTTTACTGACAGGAGACACCCTCTTCGTCGGCGCCGTCGGGCGGCCTGATCTGGGGGGAACGCCGGAAGAAATGGCGGCCCTGCTCTATGAGAGCCTACAGAAAAAAATCCTTCCCTTGGCAGATACCCTCGAAATCTACCCCGGACACGCGGCAGGCAGCGTTTGTGGTGCGGGGCTGTCAGGCAAGGCCAGTTCCACTCTGGCCTTCGAGAAACGCTGGGACCCCTATTTGCAGATGGATCGCGCAACCTTTGTGCGCGAGCTGGTCGCCAGCATCCCCCCCCGGCCCGCGCAGATGGACCAGATCGTGGCGGCCAATCTGGGACGTGGGGCATGAGCGCAAAAACGGTACGCTTCGCCCTCTTTGCTGAGGTCTTCGCTGCCCTTGCTCACCCCAAGCGCTTGGAGATCATCCACTTTTTGGGCCAAGAGCAACACAGTGCCGGAGAACTGGCAGAACGGACCGGACTCTCAAAGGCCAATCTCTCCCAGCACCTCAACATTCTCAAGGCGCGGGGCCTGGTCCACTGCGAAAAATGTGGCACCTTCTGTCATTACCGCTTGACCAGCCCCAAGGTATTGGAGACCTGCCAGCTCGTGCGTGGACTGATTCTGGAGCAAATGGAAATCACCACGCAGCAACGCGCGGAACTGGTACAGCTCCCGCAGAAAGATTCGGCGTGAGCGCCGTGCCTCCTGCGGCCACCGCGCAGTATCCGCGGGGCATTGCGCAAAACTCACAACAATTCGTCCTACAGACGGTGCAGGTATTTTTTGTCGGACTCATCATTGGCATGGAACGCAACGTCTTGCCTACCATGCGCCAAGACTTTGGGCTAGGCAGTCATGCCTTTTTCTTTCTGGCGAGTTTCGTCATTTCTTTTGGCTTGGTGAAAGGCGCCCTCAACTTTGTTGCTGGCGACCTCTCCGATCGAGTAGGCCGGAAACACGTGTTGTTCTGGGGTTGGCTGGCTGGCATCCCCATTCCCTTGCTGATTTTCTTTGCCCCGAACTGGTGGTGGATCATCGCCGCCAACGTCTTTTTGGGTATTAATCAGGCGTTCACTTGGACCATGACGGTGACCAGCCAGATCGATCTGGCGGGGACTCGACAACGCGGCCTCGCCGTAGGTATCAACGAAGCCATGGGCTATATTGCCGTAGGACTGGCCGGCTTGGTGACGGGATATCTAGCGTTGGCTGTTGGCCCGCGCTGGGCGCTCCTCGGCTTTGCCTTGTTGGTCGTTGCATTAGCCTTGCTTTTGCTTCCTTGGGTGCGCGATACCCTGCCTTGGGCACAAACCGAATCTCGGGAGCAGAGTCCCCAAAATCCAACCGCTTCTGACACCGTCAAAACACCACAAGAAAGCCGCTGGCAGAGCTTTGTCCGAGTCTCATTTCGGGATCGCACCTATCGTGCGCTCTGCCAGGGTGGGGTTGCCAATAAGGTTGCGGATACGCTGGTGTGGGTGATGCTGCCAGTGTACTTTCGTTTTCATGGCCAAGGGGTCGTACACATCGGCTGGATTACCGGTATCTACGCTATGGTCTGGGGCCTATGTCAGTTTTGGACTGGGCATCTAGCGGATCGTGTGGGGCGCAAGGCGCCCATCCTGTCTGGGTTCTTCTTGTTGACGCTTGGACTAGTAGGCGTTGCCCTGGTCCACCACTTTGCCGCCTGGATACTGGCGGCCGCAGTCATGGGCATCGGTATGGCGCTGCTCTATCCCAACCTGATCGCGGCGATGGCAGATGTGGCGCCTGCGGCGGCACGTGGCAAGACGTTGGGGATCTATCGCTACTGGCGTGATACCGGATATGCCATTGGCGGACTGCTTTTGGGTGGCGCAGCCCAGTGGACGGATGCCGCTTTGCCGACGATCTGGTTGACGGCTGGCATCGTCGCCATTTCCGGAGTCTGGATTGCCATCGCGGTCCGAGAAACGCATGCACCCACACAACAATAGTGTTGTGGGAGCTCATGGAAGGCTCATTAGAAAAGTCTACGTCCATGTCCTGGAACGTCCTTGAGAAGGAACGGTGGTTTCGCCTTTTCCAGTTTGTCGTATTTTCGTACTATGCTTACAGCGTACAGC
>NZ_JBFRXP010000004.1:0-177334 GCF_041146875.1 Acidithiobacillus sp. IBUN Pt1247-S3
GCCACCACAGACGTTTTCGAAAATAGGCGCTGAAACCCCTATGAATGCTGGGGTGGCATTACGAATTTGACGATTTTTGCCGTTGAACTGTCGAACTCGGGTGGGCCATAACCAAAATATCCACCGGTTGCGGTACTTCCTTCACCAGATGCGCCGGACTTCTCATAATCAACACCGCCAGCGATTGACCAATTGGGTGTGATATAATATGCCCCGTGGATCATGGCACTAATATCATAGGAGCTCTGTGTGGTACCAAACTGTGCGTTCTTGGGTGTGTACATATATTGCACTTCCGGTGTTACCGTGAAGCTGCTACCGCTGTAAGTATAATATGCGCCGTACAAGTCACTATTGTCGTAAACTAGAGAACCATCAACATAGCCATTCTTGGAGAAGGCTAAGGACGTAAGATCGCTCACAGTCCCGGTATGTCCAGTATTTCCGGCGGCATAAATTGACAATGAGTTATCTGTATTGATTGCGTAGGTTAGCAATCCAGAAATGACGTTGTAACGATTGGAGAAATATCCGTCATTCCAAGAAAGAGAAGCTGAGACTGGCCCCATCGAGTAATTCACCTGAACGCCTCGACTATAAGAGGGTTGAATGGTCCAGGGAAATCCACCCTCAATATTCATGCGGTTGAAGTCAAGCGTGCCCGTGTAGCCAAGAAGCGTAGGGAGCTGCCCGATGCTGATCGAAAAATCGGAGCTTGGTACTACCGAAACATAGGCCTCGGGGAGCGCGGTAAAGTCCTTGATCGCTGTGCTAGCCGAGTGGAAAGGCTGTCCAAGATTGGGGAAATTGTAGGCACCCGCAATAAGGTTGAACTGAACTAATCCAGTGGACTTATTGATCATTACGAGACCATTGGTGATGCCTGCTCCGAAGTTCTTGCTGTTTAAACCACTCCCTGGCGCAGACGGGTTTGTCTGTGCGAAACCCATAACGGATGCTACACCTTGCACATCTATGGTACCGACAGGGCCAGCATCTACTTTAATTGGTGCAGGAATAGAAAAGCCGGCGGCAAAAGCCGTACTGGATACCGCGAAAACCGTGGTAGCTGAAAGTTTGGTGAGTAACTTGGTTGTATTGCGAAGTGACATGTAGAAGCCTCCTTGGCTAGTTGTTCAGGCAAGACATTAAACATATTGTGCCAACAATACAAAGATGCTCGTTGCGCCTTTACTACAAGATGTTGTAAATAATTTTTGCTTTTAAGTCCGATGCTGATCCGCTATGTTGTGCACCAAACATGTGCGTCCTGCCCTATGCCAGTGCGCGCTTCTCACCAGCGTGGTGCTGATTTGATAAAAACAGATCAAAGAAACAATGGCACGAAACATGCTTGAATCTAAGGGTTACCAACTTTGGAGGACAAAATGGTGAGCACAGTTCAATCCGTTGTGAAAAAATCCGAAAAAAGAACCTTCGGTGGTTTGGTAAATAACCCGGTTCTCGAAGACTACTCTTTGCGTTATGCCCCATCTAGCTTCCGCAAATGGTCAGAGTATGCAGTTGCCATGGCTGCGCTTGGCGGAATTGCCTACATGGCGGACCAGGCTATCGGTGGGTCACTCGCGATACAGTTCGGCTTTACCAACGCCTTTTGGGGCATTCTTACAGCAGCGCTTATCATATTTTTGACGGGAATACCAATTGCATATTACTCCGCAAAATACAACGTTGATGTTGATTTGTTGACGCGTGGTGCAGGGTTCGGATACCTTGGCTCTACGATCACATCGGTAATCTATGCGTCATTTACATTTATCTTTTTCGCCTTGGAAGGGTCAGTTATGTCTCAGGCGATGAATGTGTTTTTCGGCGTGCCTTTGGCTGCTGCATATGCTATTTCTTCGCTCATAATCATCCCATTGGTTGTTTTCGGAATGACATTATTGTCGGTGTTGCAGAAGTGGACACAACCGTTGTGGATTTCATTGCTGATCATTCCCGTGGTTGCTGTGTTGATTAAGGATCCCTCTTCGGTAGCAGCGTGGACCAGTTTTGCTGGAAAATCTCCGAGCGGATCAGGTTTCAACCCACTGTTGTATGGGTCTGCGGCAGGAATAGCGCTTTCACTTATCGCTCAGATTGGCGAGCAGGCAGATTATCTACGTTTTATGCCGGCGCAAAAAAGCGGTCGTCGTTGGATTTGGTGGCTCGCGGTAATGGCTGCTGGTCCTGGATGGGTGGTGTTGGGGGCTAGCAAACAGCTGATGGGTTCATTCTTCTCGTCTCTCGCTGTATCACACGGTACCGCCCTTGCTGATGCTAATCAACCTGTGCATATGTACATTGCGGCCTTTCAGTATGTGTTTCCCTATGCTGGCTTGGCTTTGACCGTCGCAGCACTATTCATTTTTCTTTCCCAGATCAAAATCAATGTTACGAATGCGTATTCGGGATCTCTTTCGTGGTCAAATTTCTTCTCGCGCGTGACCCACCGTCACCCAGGGCGCGTGGTATATATCTTCTTCAACGTCGGCATCGCCTTAGCGTTGATGGAAGGCAACATGTTCTCCATACTGGGTACGATACTTGGCTTCTATTCAAACGTCGCGGTAGCGTGGATAGGGGCTGTGGTGGCTGATTTGGTTATCAATAAGCCCCTGCTGAAACTTAGTCCTTCCTATCTAGAATTCAAAAGGGCACATTTGTACAACTTCAACCCAGTTGGTTTTGGTGCCATGGTGATTGCGTCTGCTATCTCTGTAGCTGCATTTTTCGGAGCATTCGGCCCTTGGGGAGAGTCTTTCAGTGCATTCATTGCATTGTTCATAGCCTTTACACTCTCTCCAATCATTGCCGTAATCACCAAGGGAAAGTACTACATAGCTCGTGATCGCCATTACCACGCCGGAACACACCATGACGTACTAAGCTGCACGAGTTGTGGCTATGAGTACGAAAAAGAAGATATGGCTTGCTGCCCGGCCCACGACGGACCAATCTGCTCGCTGTGTTGCTCTTTGGACACCACTTGCCATGATATGTGCAAAGATGTCGGTATGCTGAAAGACATCCCTGTGAAATGTGCGTGAACGTGTAAACTGGCGTTATTTGGAGGATTGCAAATGCCCGAAACACTTGTAAAAGTTGATCTTGAACAATCGCCATACGAGAATGAAATGGTTCATAACCGATGGCATCCAGACATTCCAATGGCGGTCTGGGTCAAGCCGGGAGACGAGTTTGTTTTGGAGACGTACGATTGGACTGGCGGCTACATCAAAAACAATGATTGCGCTGATGATGTGCGTGATATTGATTTGAGTACCGTACATTTTCTTTCTGGACCTGTGGGCGTAGAGGGTGCAGAGGCTGGTGACCTTCTAATGGTCGATATTCTCGATATTGGTGCCAAAAGTGACAGTCTTTGGGGATTTAATGGATTCTTCAGTAAGAAAAACGGTGGTGGTTTTCTCACTGAGCACTTTCCCAGCGCACAAAAGTCCATTTGGGACTTTCATGGGATGTTCACTAGCTCGCGCCATATTCCTGGCGTAAATTTCGCCGGTCTTATCCATCCTGGCTTAATAGGCTGTTTGCCCGACCAGCCAACCTTGGATATGTGGAATGAAAGAGAGGTAGATTTTATTGCGAGTGATCCAGAGCGTGTTCCCCCGCTGGCGAATCCACCATTTGCCAAGACTGCGCACATGGGAAAGTTGACTGGTGAAGCTCGGGATAAGGCAGCTGCGGAAGGAGCGCGTACAGTTCCTCCGCGAGAGCATGGAGGAAATTGCGATATCAAGGATCTGTCTCGCGGTGCTCGGGTATTTTTTCCTGTATACGTAGATGGTGCTGGCCTCTCGGTTGGTGACCTGCACTTCAGTCAGGGCGACGGGGAAATTACTTTCTGTGGTGCGATTGAGATGGCCGGGTGGATTCACATGCGTGTCAATCTTGTAAAGGGCGGAATGAAAAAATACGGGATAAGGAATCCTATATTCAAGCCTAGCCCAATTACTCCAACATATAAAGACTATTTGATATTTGAAGGAATATCCGTAGATGAGTCTGGAAAGCAGCATTATCTCGACGTCCATGTGGCGTATCGACAGGCTTGCTTGAATGCAATCGAGTACCTTAAAAAATTTGGTTACTCGGGGGCGCAGGCATATTCCATACTTGGCACTGCACCTGTGCAGGGACACATTAGCGGGGTCGTCGATATTCCCAATGCCTGCGCGACATTGTGGCTACCGACGGAAATCTTTGATTTCGATATAAATCCGTGTGCCAATGGCCCAGTGAAACAGGTATCCGGCGATGTAGATTTGCCATTGTCAGTTGACTAACTCGCTTTCGGGGTGCTTTCAGTAGGGATGTGGATTGCGCCCCATT
Source organism: Acidithiobacillus sp. IBUN Pt1247-S3 (assembly GCF_041146875.1). Taxonomy (NCBI): domain Bacteria; kingdom Pseudomonadati; phylum Pseudomonadota; class Acidithiobacillia; order Acidithiobacillales; family Acidithiobacillaceae; genus Acidithiobacillus; species Acidithiobacillus sp. IBUN Pt1247-S3. The sequence goes on from NZ_JBFRXP010000004.1 coordinate 4,360, forward strand.
TCGGAGAACTGCGTATGCCTCTATATGAATTTGAATGTACTCGTTGCGGCTCATTTCAATTGCTACGCCCTATGAATGAACGGAACGAAAATTGCTCATGCCCATCTTGTGGAAATCTTGTTTCCCGCATAGCAATCTCCGCACCAGCACTTTCTTTGCTGTCCAAGCAGCAACGTAGCGCGCACGCCACTAATGAGAAATCACGGCACGAGCCATCGATGTCGGCAGATATTCAGACGCGTTCAAGACACCCTACAGGTTGTGGTTGTTGCAATGGTAAGAAGAGTTTGTTGTCACCTATTCAGTCCGACTCTCCTAAAGGATTTCCTGGTAAGAGGCCGTGGATGATTAGTCACTAAATGCCTAATCTAATTTTTTTGAATAGTCACATATAGAAGATTGATGACAGATGGAATTATGATTGGAACATTTGCTTACATAGGTTTGTTCGCCATACTTGGAGCATGGGCCCGGTACGGGCAGACGTTGTTGGTACAGACGGTGCTCGGTAGAAATTTTCCCTGGGCTACCTTGAGCATTAATGTCATGGGTTGTTTTATCATGGGGTTTTTATTCTTTGAAACTCTGGAACGTATTTCCCTCAGTCCAGAGCTACGCACAGGAATGCTCACTGGAGGACTCGGCGCCTATACCACGTTTTCCACTTTTTCCCTAGAAACTCTGGTGCTCTTTGAAAATGGCGAGCCAGTGAAGGGCCTGCTATATATGTTTGCTTCATTGTTTCTTTGTGTAGTAGCGGCTTTTGCCGGTGCCTGGATCTCGCGCAGTATTTGAGAGGTGGAGGATGACGACCGTATCGGTAGTACGCATTTATATCAAAGAGGGTGACAAGTACGACGGGCACAATCTTATGGAAGAGATCTTTCGTATTCTGCATGACGAATATAAAGTGCATGGCGTAACGGTGTTTCGTGGTATCGCCGGGTTTGGTAGCAAAGGGATCGTGCGTGCTGATGATATCTTGCGCCTGAACGTACACCTGCCTCTGGTGCTCGAGTTTTTTGACGAGCCGGAGACCGTAAATGCCGTCATGCCTCAGTTGCAAAAATTAGTCCCTGCGAATCATGTGTTGCGCTGGGACGCGCAGTGTGGATGTCCGTCTTAGGCCATGATTCGTATATTAGATACGCCAAGTAATCCAACTTATTGCACAGTATTTAAATAAAGGAGCCTCAATGCGTCATGGTGATATTTCGTCCAGTGCAGATACCGTCGGCGTTGCCGTCGTCAACTACAAGATGCCGCGTCTGCATACCAAGGCCGACGTTCTGGACAATGCCCGCAAGATCGCAGACATGGTCGTGGGTATGAAGCAGGGCCTGCCGGGCATGGACCTTGTCATTTTCCCCGAGTATAGCACCCATGGGATCATGTACGACCCGAAAGAAATGTACGAAACAGCCTCAACCGTTCCGGGCGAAGAGACCGAAATCTTTTCTGCCGCCTGCCGTAAGGCGAAGACCTGGGGCGTGTTCTCCCTGACGGGCGAGTGTCACGAGGAGCACCCGAACAAGGCACCGTACAACACGCTGACCCTGATCAACGATCAGGGTGAAATCGTGCAGAAGTACCGCAAGATCATGCCATGGTGCCCGATCGAAGGCTGGTATCCCGGCGGCAAGACCTACGTGAGCGAAGGCCCCAAGGGAATGATGGTCAGCCTGATCATCTGTGACGACGGCAACTATCCTGAAATCTGGCGCGATTGCGCCATGAAGGGCGCCGAACTGATCGTTCGTTGCCAAGGGTACATGTATCCGGCCAAAGACCAGCAGGTGCTGGTCGCAAAAGCCATGGCCTGGATGAACAACACCTATGTTGCCGTCGCCAATGCGACGGGCTTCGATGGCGTGTACTCCTATTTCGGCCATTCGGCCATCGTCGGTTTCGACGGTCGCACACTCGGTGAGTGCGGTGAAGAGGAATACGGCATCCAGTACGCCGAATTGTCCGTTTCCCAGATTCGCGACGCGCGCAAAAACTGGCAGAGCCAGAACCACCTCTACAAGCTGCTGCACCGCGGTTACACCGGCATGATCAATTCCGGCGACGACATGAACGGCGCTGGCGAATGCCCTTACGAGTTCTACAAGACCTGGATCACCGATCCAGCGAAGGCACGTGAAAACGTCGAGAAGATCACGCGCTCGACACCCGGCACGGCCGAATGCCCGATCCAGGGCATTCCGAACGAGCAGGATCTGGGCGGCCACAAATAAGGCAACTCACCTCCGACACTTGAGCATGGCGGGTGCGACGTTGCCACAACCGAGCACCCTGAATCGAACAAGGATTAAGTAAGGAATAATCAAATGAGCCAAGAACATGATGCCAGCCTGAAAAAAGGCGGCGAACATCACTACGGTGAGCATTTGGTCGAAGAGGTCAAGCACATCGAAGAAGAAGTTGAACATACCCTGGGCAAGGAATACGAGCATACCGCCGTTCCCATGTCCGCCCGTCGCAGCATGTTCTCTGTGAGCATGGTCTGGATGGGGTTCCCGATGATCATTACCGGCGCGATGACCGGTTCGCTCCTCGTACTCGGCATGGGCTTCACCAGTGCCTTGTGGGCCATGCTGATCGGTAACCTGATCATGCTCGGCTACGTTGGTCTGCTGGGCCTGCTGGGCACCAAGAAAGGCTTCAACTTCGCGCTGCTCGCCAGCATCGTATTCGGTCGCAAGGGCTACGCTCTGGCGTCGGGTTTGCTCTCGACCCTCCTGTTGGGCTGGTTCGCCGTTCAGACGGGTATTGCCGGTTCCCTGATCAGTAGTGCCTATCACATCAATTACGTCGTCATGACCATCATCGCGGGTCTGCTCTTCATCGGCATCACCTTTGTTGGTGTTCGCGGTCTGCACTGGATCGGCATCATTTCCGCGCCATTGTTTGTCGTGCTCGGTTTGTGGGTCGTGATTGATGCGTCCAGCAAGACAACCTTCGACGCGATCATGTCCTACCACGGCAACGATCCGACGCACCTGCTGCCGTTCGGCGTCGGGTTGACCATGGTGATTGCTCTGTTTGTTGACGCGGGTACCGTAACGCCAGACTTCAACCGCTGGGCCAAGGACAAGAAGAGCTCCCTCGTGGCGACCTTCAGTGCCTTCCCGTTCGCGAACATGATCGCGATGCTGGTGGGCGGAATCATGACCGCAGCACTCGCCGTACCGAATGCCAACCCATTCGGCCAGGACAACATGTTCGGCTACATGATGGCCAGTGGTTCGGGTGTCCTGATGGTGCTTGCCTTCATCTTCCTGCTGGCTAACCTTGGTTCTGTCTGCTCACACTGCCTGTACAACGCCTCTACCGGCTGGTCACGTATTCTGGGCAGCGAAATGCGCTTGATGGCGGTTGTGCTGGGTGCCATCGGTATCCTCATCGCGGCGACCAACGTCTGGGCCTTCTTCATCCAGTGGTTGAGCCTGCTCGGTATCATCGTGCCGCCAATCGGCGCCATCATCATCATCGACCAGTACCTCAAGCGTCCGAACTCGCAGGTCACTGCCGACTGGCGTCCGCTTGCTTTCATCGCATGGGCGGCCGGCTCCGTGGTTGCCTTCATCGTCGAGAAAGCGTTCCCGGGCCTGTCCACCGCTATCTCCTCCGCGTTGGTCGGTGGGGCGGTGTACTGGATTCTTATGTCTACAGCCACCAAGAAAAACGCGGTGGCCTAACGTGGCCGCCGTACAGAAAACGGCTGCTGGAACACCGAATCAACCGGTGTTCCGGGTAGTTGACCAGCCTGATGAGATCGCCCGAAGCCTGAATGGCCTCGGCGTGATCGGGGAGGGCGCATGAGCGGCCTGGGCGGTTTGAACAAATCTCCGGATGGCGTCGTTCTGGGGCTGGTGCAACTGCAACTGCCCGTCGTGAAAACGCCAGCGGATCTGACCCTTCAGATGGAGAAGGTCTGCGCCATGGTGGCGAAAGCAAAGAACGGGATGCCCACTCTGGATCTGGTGGTCTTCCCGGAGTATGCGCTCCATGGACTGTCGATGGATACCAACCCGGAAATCATGGTGCGCATGGATGGGCCTGAGGTTGCCGCGCTGCAGGCTGCCTGCGTGGAGCACGCCGTTTGGGGCTGTTTCTCCATCATGGAATACAACCCGGATGGCTACCCGTACAACACGGGGCTGATCATCGATGCCGAAGGCGTGATCCGCCTGAAGTATCGCAAGCTCCATCCATGGGTGCCGGTGGAACCCTGGGAACCGGGTGACATGGGCATTCCCGTGTGCGAAGGACCGAACGGCAGCACCCTGGCATTGATTATCTGTCACGACGGGATGTTCCCCGAAATGGCGCGGGAATGCGCCTATCGCGGGGCCGACATCATGTTGCGTACAGCGGGCTACACCGCACCGATCCGTCATTCCTGGAAGATCACCAATCAGGCGAATGCCTTCTGCAACCTCATGTACACCGCAAGCGTTTGCATGGCGGGCACGGACGGGACGTTCAACTCGATGGGTGAAGGAATGGTGGTCAATTTCGACGGGACAACCCTGGTCGAGGGTAGCGGCGTACCGGACCAGATCATCACGGCCGAGGTCCGACCGGCCCTGGCACGTGAAGCGCGGCGTCTGTGGGGGGTGGAGAACAACATCTACCAGCTCGGACACCGCGGTTACGTCGCCGTCGACGGTGGGGCAAAAGACTGCCCGTACACCTTCATGCAGGACCTGGTCGCCGGTACCTACCGGTTGCCTTGGGAAGATCAGGTGGAGGTCACGGACGGCACGTCCTGCGGCTTCCCCAAACCCGTTCGAAAGTACGGCGCGGCATGAGTGTTTATCCACCAGTACATATGCGCTCTGCGCCTTGGCCTTCAGCTCGTTCACTCCATTCGGACGTCCTGAAGGTGCTGCTCGGTGATCGAGCGGCGGCAATGCGTACGGATACGGTCATTCAATCGTTCGAATCGAACGATCTTTATTAAACCTTGAGGAATATGAAATGAGTGATTACAAGATTTTTGAAATGGGTGACGTGGTTCTGCAGTCCGGCGCCACCATTCGTGACGCCAAACTGGCATACAAGACCTTCGGTACGCTGAACGCGGCGAAAGACAACGTCATCGTGTATCCGACCTGGTATTCCGGTCAACACTACGACAACGAGTGGCTGGTCGGCCCCGGTATGGCGCTGGATCCTGAAAAGTACTTCATCATCATTCCGAACATGTTCGGCAACGGTCTGTCGTCTTCGCCAAGCAATACCCCGGAACCCTACAACCAGTCTCGTTTCCCGGGTGTTACTTCCTACGATAACGTCAGCTTCCAGCACCGCCTGGTGACCGAGGTATTCGGCATCGAGAAAATCGCGCTGGTGACCGGTTGGTCCATGGGCGCGCAACAGACTTTCCAATGGGGCGCGTCCTACCCGGATATGGTCGAGCGCATCCTGCCGTTCTGCGGTTCGGCGAAGACCTCCGTGCACAACTTCGTGTTCCTCGAAAGCGTCAAGGCCGCTCTGACCGCCGATGCCGCCTGGAACAACGGCTGGTACGAGAAGCCGCCGACCAAGGGCTTGCGCGCCATGGCACGTGTGTACGCCGGTTGGGGTTTCTCCCAGGCGTTCTACCGCGAGAAGCTGTACCTCCAATACGGCTACTCTTCGCTGGAAGACTTCCTGGTCGCGTTCTGGGAGGGCTTCTTCCTTGCGCGTGACGCCAACAACCTGCTGGCCATGCTGTGGACCTGGCAACAGGGCGACATCAGCAACAACCCGCTGTACGGCGGCGACTTCGAGAAGGCGTTGGGCGCGATCAAGGCCAAGGCCATCGTTATGCCGGGGCAGACCGATCTGTACTTCCCGCCGGAAGATAACGAGTACGAAGTCAGCAAGATGCCGGACGCCGAGTTCCGTCCGATCCCATCGATCTGGGGACACTTTGCCGGCGGCCCGGGCATGAACAAGGTGGACGTGAAGTTCATCGACGATGCCTTGAAGGAACTGTTGGCTCGCTAATCCGGGCAGTCATCTCCGTCCGGCGCTGCCTGCGGCTCCGGATGGATTGTCCGGTCGTCATAAAGCCCTTGCGGAACGATGTTCTGGTTGCCGCATCATTGCGGTAGCCCCAAATTCTTATGTCCGTTTCCATGAAGACTCCTATGGCTAATCTCATACCTCAACAATTGGAAGCGGAACCTGTTGTGTCATCTCAGTCCTTCGAGGACGTGCGACATCTATTAAATCTGTATCTGATCGCACTCTGGGGACATTCTTTCGATCTGGCTGGCATTCCGGCCGCGTCGGGATCGGCAGCCGTTCGCCCCCGTATTGATCAGACCCATATTCGACTGCCGTCTTCACTGCCCCGGCAAGGGGAGGTGACCGCGCGGCGAGTCTATATTGCAGCAGCGGTCCATGCGGCCGCCCATCGCATGTACAGCCAACCGTTGAACCCCGAGTCACTGAACGCGCGTCAGCGACATCTGGTTGAACTGGTCGAGGACGCTCGGGTCGAGTACCTCGCCTTTTCGCACTTCCCGGGATTGCGTCGGCTCTGGCTGGATCTGCATCCTCCGGTGTCACCGGACCCCACGCCCTTTGCGACACTGATGTGGCGTCTTTCCCGTGGTTTGCTGGAACTGGAACAGTCCACGGACGACGACTTCATGGTTCGTAAGGCCATCTCTCTGTTTCAGGAACGAATTTCCGAAATCGATGACGCAAGGACGGCCCGTGAAATCGGATTGCGTTTGGCCCACGATATCGGCCAGATGCGCCTGTCGATGGACGAGGGCAGCGTGCCGCCAATGGCCGTCTACCGGGATGACAACCAGCATCTCTGGTATGAAGAGCACCCGTTGCCCGAAGAGACGAAGGCCGCCGATCAGGCGACAGAAGGCGTGCAAGCCGGCGCGCAGTTCGAGGAAGCCGCCGAGGGACGGCAATTGGCCTTCACCGAAGTTCCTCAGGTGTCGAGTGATGCCGAGGCTGGCTATCGAATCGAAGAGGTGACGGAAGACGCACAACTGACGTTCTTCCAGACCAGCGAAGACGAGGAAATGCATCCATCACGCTACCCGGAATGGTTCGCCCGATTCGGTGTCGAACGGGAAAACTGGTGCGCCGTGCACGAACGAAATGCGGAAGAGGGCGACATGGACTGGGCGCCCGCGGTGATTGCGGCCAATCGCCCGTTGCTGTCCAACCTGCGCCGTGTTGTCGGTGCCTTGCGCAGTCGGCACCGTGTGTTGTTGCGCAAACAGGAACGGGGGATGAGCTGGATCTGGATGCGGCGCTGAGGGCGATGGCGGATATCCGTAACGGGCAGGAGCCGGACCCGCGCGTGTTCATTCGCACACGACCGCAGGACGATCAGGTTCTGGCGTTGTCGCTGTTGCTCGATCTTTCCGAATCGGTGAACAACCCCGATCCCGTCAGCGGTCGTCCCATTCTGGATTTGGCCCGCGAAGCCGTTCTTCTGTTGGCCGAGACCGCGACGGATCTTGGCTCCGAACTGTCTTTGGCCGGGTTTCACTCTCAAGGACGTCATCTAGTAGATTACCAGAGCGCCAAGCGCTTTGATGAGCCTTTCGATACGGCGGCCAAGTCGCGCCTTGCCGGGTTTAAAGGGCGTTACTCCACTCGGATGGGAGCGGCGATCCGGCATGCGAGCGAGGCATTGCTCACGCGGGGCTCATACAACCGGATAATGCTGATCGTGACCGACGGTGAACCTTCTGATATTGACGTCTTTGATCCAGAGCATCTAATGCTGGACACACGTCATGCAGTGATTCAGGCGCGTCATCGTGGTATCTATGTTTTCTGTATCAGCCTGGATACGTATTCTGAGGAATATGTTGAACGCATATTCGGAAAAAAATATTTTGTTATTTCATGCAATCCACTTTACTTGTCTGAGCAAATGGCGAGATTGTTCCTGCGTTTCGCGCATAAGAATCTCTAGAAGGAAATTCGAATGCCTCAGTGAACGGCAAAGTAATCAAATTTGTCAAATCCTTGCCGGCCGAATTGCCGGCCGAAGGAGGGCTTTCTCATCACGATATGCGCTGCATTTGTTATAATATTACAACAATGATTGATCCCTGCACGCAAAATAGGATGCAGTCCAGAGCCCACCGTGTCGTGGCATGCCCTATGCCGTGATGATGGCTACGGGCGGGGTGGCGTATTTTGTCATTGGCTCAGCAGATGAGCATATCGGTATCCATACGATTCCCCTTGGCTTGGCTGTGCTGAGTTCCGCTTTGGCGTTTTTAGTGCATGGTGAAGATCTCCCCATGCTGTTTACTCTCGCAGAAGCCTTGCTCGCCCTTAATTGGCTCTTGACTATTTTCTGCGTATCGCAATTGTCCTTGTCTCTATACCAATTCGGCATACCTTGGTAAAAAATTAGTGGTGCCTGATTTCTCGTGCCCAAGGCGATACGGCGCTATCCACCAACACCCAGACCAAAAGGCCTAAGGCCAGCAATCCGAAGACCCCGGCAGCTTCGGCAAAGACCTCATTGAAGGCCAGCATCCCGGCCAACCGCTGATACTCCCCCGCCATGACCTGCGCCGCTGCCGGGTGCGATAGCCCTTGCGTCCCCAGGGTCTGCAACACGGTCTGATAAGCCGCCCGGCTCCCTGCGGGCAGCTCAGCCAAAAAATGATGGTAGAGGTCTTCGCGCCGGAGCCAAAGCGATGTCACCAGCGGAATCCCCAAGCCCTGACCCAAGGTGCGCAGGGCATTGAGCCAGCGGTTTGCATCAGCCTCATGGCCCAGGACCGCTGCAGCACGGCTGCCCAAGTCCATGAAACCCGAAAAGAATCCACCCAAAAATAGGCCAAAGAATAGCGGCGGCCAGATCAGACTCGTCGGCGTGGCATCCCTGGCGTAATGAGCCACCCAGACAGCACTCAGGGCGGTACCCCCCAGGCACAACACCAAAAGCAGGCGCGACGAATATGCCCGACGCAGCCACCAGGCACTCCCCAGCAGACCGAGCAACACTGTTGGCGCCATACCAATGAATAGCAGCCCCACCTGCCAGGTACTGTACCCCAGCAATACCTGGTACTGGACCAAAAAGAGGGCAAACAGCCCCTGGAGGACAGCCGTTGCCAGCAACACTCCCAGGCCCGCTACGCAAAAGCGCGGACTGCGAAGCAAGACCGCCGGCAAGGGCGAGCGCCGGGTCCAAAGACCTCGTCCCAAAAGCAAAAGCGCCACGCCTAACGCCAGCATCAGGCCCATGCGGATGGCAGAGGCCCGCCACCAGTCCAAGATCTGCCCGGAATCAGCTACTGCCTGCAAGACACCAATACCAAGCACCAGCAGCAGGAGTGCCGGCAAATCCGTCGTGTGGCCCGACGCGCGCTGTGGCGCACCGGCAACGGGAAAGCACCACAGTCCCCCCACCGCCACAGCGGCCACCAGCGCTTCCAGCCAGAAAAAAACCGGCCAGTGGCCATAGCGTATCAACGCCCCAGCCAGCAAGGGCGCCAGAAAAAAGGGCGTCATCCCCAAATAAGACCACGCCAACCGCTGCCCCTGCCCCCCCGGCCCATGGATGAGACGTTGGAATTGCCGCAGGGCCAAGGGCAGCGCAGTTCCCGCCCCCCAGCCCATCAGCACTCGGGCCGGCAGCAACTGCGCCAACGTGCTAGCCGTAGCCGCCAGCACGGCAGTAATCACCACCGTAGCTAAGGCCAACGCCAGGCTGTATCGCTCCCCTAGCACTCGCTCCAATTCGGGTAAAAGCAAAAAGGCAATACCCATGGCCGCAAAAAAATCCGCCTGCCCCCACATTCCATACAGGGTGTTAACACCTACCCCACCAGAAATATACGGGACCAGGGGTAGATACCCCCCTGCGGCAAAAAGGACAACAAAGGCAGCAGCGGCTAGTAGGCTCATTTGCAGGGCTTTCATGGCAAGCAAAGTACGCCGGCGCTGCCATCAGTGCAAGGTACGCAGCATCGTTGTTGCCATGGTATTCGCTATGAGCTGTTGCCCCAGGCGAGCCATATCAGCGGTATGGCCCAGAGCGCAGAGAACAGATAGATGTGATTCAGTGACAGTAAAGCCTGTAACGGCCCGAGGCCTGCCGAACCGATGCCTTCGCCCACCATCAATGCCCCCACCATGAGTCCCGCCATTTGTGTGCCTTCCTTGCCGTGCCGGGCAACGCCAAAGGCCATACTGTAGGGGTAGTAAATGCCACAGGCGGCACCCGCCAAGGCAAAGCACAGCAATAGTGCAGTGGCGCTATGCAGTTGCGGGATGATCAGAAAACAGGCGGCCATGCCCAGGGGCGCAGCACGGTAGACCCAGCGCCGCGACAACCATGGGTCGGGGATGGCACCGAGTACAAAGCGCGCAACCGTCATCCCCCCCCAGAATAGTGAAAGCGCCGCGGCGCCTGTTGCTCTGGCTAGATGATGATCGACGCTGACCAGAATGTTCGCCCAGCTACCGAAGCTGCCCTCGCAGATCGCATAGATAACAACGGCTGCCGCGAAGGGGATCATGGACTTTTTCCAGGCACGCAGACCGCCGATCTCCTGTCCTTGGTTCTCCTCAAGCGCCTGTGGCAAGAGCAAGGTGAGCAGCCAAAGCAGGAGCAGCGCGGCCGGCCACAGCACCCAGGTCAGCCAGACAGTCGATAGGTGCAGGAGCATGGGCGAGATCGACGTGGCCGCACCGATTACCCCATTGAGGATGGTGACCGCGGCGGTGGCACTGCCGGCAAAGATCAAGGTGGAGGCGCGATTGATCGCGGCATTGGTGAGACCAAAACCGACGCCGAGCAAGAGGGTTTCGGCCAGCAAAATGACCACCACGAGGCCCTGGCCACTGAAAAATGCCAGCACCAACAGAACCATGGCGATGGCATTGGCCAGGACCCCAATACGAAAAAGTCCATGGGCACCAAAGCGCTTGTGGATGCTACCGGCGGCCAAGGCCGCAATGATGGCGCCGATAATCTCGGGGAAGTAGAGCATGCCGTAGGTGCCATTGCCCATGGCGTAGGGGGCGCTGCGCAGAATGCTACCCAGGGCCGGGATCAGCACAAAGGCCGAGCCCTGCAAAAATCCCGCAGCGAATACCGCGGTCGTGCCTTTTTTCATCTACGTCCTATCCAGCCGTTTCCGCAGTACATCAGCGACGCGTATGGCGTTGGCCATAATGGTCAGCGACGGATTGACGGCGCTGATGGAGGGCATGAAGCTCGCGTCTACCACATACAGATTGTCGAGGTCATGGGCTTTGCAATTGGGGTCGAGAACACTCGTTTGCGGATCATCACCAAAGCGGCAGGTGCCCACCTGATGCGCCGTCGCGGAGATGTCCATGGCCTGAAAGAATACCAAGGGAAAGCCGGCTTTTTGCAACAGGCCGCGCCATTTTTCACAAAGACGCCGGTGGCTTTCGCGGTTCTTGGGCTGCCAATGCAGGTGAATCGTGTTGTGCTCATCGACGGTGACGCGATTCTCGGGTAGCGGCAAGTCTTCGGTGGTCAGCCACCAGTCGACGGAATGGCTCGCCGCCCAGGCGGTCATGGGGATCGGCCAGCGCGGCCGCTGGGCGTGCAACAGTGCTGGCGTCACCTTGCCCAGGCCCTGGATATGCCCGAGGGGGTAGGGGTAATCGGGATCACCAGAGTCCTCATAGAAGTCATTTAACGCGAGGGTCTTTTGAAAGATGCTGCGGTTTTCCCGCAGCGGATCGATCGCCATGCAGGCGCTGTTGAGATGGCACATATAGTTGCGCCCGACCTGATCGCTGCGGTTGGCCAGACCATTCGGGAAGACCTCGCTGCGGGACGCCAACAGCAGGGCGGCACTGTTTACCGCGCCCGCGGCAAGGACCACGACCCGGGCAGTGAAACGCCCGTGGTCCGTCTCGACCCCGGACACCGTCTTACCGTCGTTGGCGAGCAGGATCTTCCGCACCCGCTCGTTACAGCGCAGGTTCACATTGTTGTGCTCCAGCGCTGGACGCACCCCGCAGACCTCGGCATCGCCCTTGGCGTGGACCATACACGGGAAACCATCACATTGGGGGCAGCGCACACAGGGGCTGTGGGCAGGATCGTCTTCCAGGCGGTGCAGGGCCAGGGGCAGGGGGAAGGGGTGATGTCCTTGATCGCGCAGGGCCTGCTCGACCGAGGCCACAGCTGCATCGTGGGCGAGCGGAGGAAAGGGGTAGGGATTTCGTGGCCCCTCGGTGGGATCGCTGCCCGCTTCACCGTGGGCAAAGTACCACGCCTCCGCCTGGTCGTAGTACGGCGCAAAATCTTCGTGGGTAAGCGGCCAGTCTGGCGTAACTCCATCAACGTGCTTGCGTGCCTTGAAGTCCGTGGGCCGCCGGCGCAGAACCGCAGCCCCGTAAAACTTGGTGTTGCCGCCCACGTGATAGCCGGTGACCGGGTGAAAGGGCTGGCCATCAGCATCGAGCCAGCTCTCGTCGCTGTGATAGCGATAGCTGGCGAAGACCGTCTGCGGGTCCCAGTTGCCCCACTCGCGCGGCAAGAAATCGCCCCGCTCCAAGATCAGAATGCGCAAACCACTATCGGCCAGGGCGCGGGCCAGGGTACCGCCACCCGCGCCACTACCGATGATCAGGACATCGGCATCCATGGTTTAGCCTCCGTGACGAAAATCGGGATAGATGAGCATGCCGCCATCCACCGCTAGGGTGGTGCCGGTGATGTAGCTGGCCAGATCACTGACCAGAAAGGCGACGACTTGGGCGACCTCTTCCGGCTTGCCCAGCCTTCCCATGGAGATCTTTTTGTCGAGATCCTTGAGAGATGTTGGGTCGTCCCATACCGCCTGGTTGATGGGTGTCTTGATGGCACCGGGGGCGAGGGCGACGACGCGAATCCCCTTGTCGGCGGTCTCCTGGGCCAGGGTTTTGGTGAACATCGACAGGCCCGCTTTGGCGCTGGTGTAGGCACTGTAGCCTTCCCAGGGGATGAATTCGTGTACCGAGGTGACGTTGAGGATGACACCATGCTGTTTCTTTTCCATGCGGGGGATGGCAGCACGGGCGCAGTAATACGGCCCGAGCAAGTCGACGGCAATCACCTTTTCCCAGGTTTGTGGATCATCATCACCGACCAGTGCGTGGGGTCCATCCATTCCAGCATTGTTCACCAGAATATCGAGGCCGCCAAAGGCGCCTTCCACATCCTGTAGCAGGCGCTCCACCGCTTGCGGGTCGGAGACATCGGCAGCAAAGGCTTGGGCCTTGCCGCCCGCCTGCTCAATCCCGCGCACGACCGCTTCCGCCTCTTCCTGCCCCTTGCGATAGTGCACTGCAACCTGTGCCCCGGCTGCTGCCAGGGTCTCGCTCATGGCACGCCCCAGCCCACCGCTACCGCCGGTTACCAAGGCCGTTCTTCCGCTTAGGTCAATTTGGATCATGTCTCACCTCCAATAATCTGCACGGTAAAATTCTCTCCCTGCCAGCTATTGCTCTCTGGCCAGTACAGGGTGAACTGGACGCTTTGCCCAGGGCGCAATTTGCGGGTCGGCAAGCAGGCCAGATATCCCAACTCCCAATCTTCTGCGCGGAGATCTTGCACGTCCTGCCAATCGTCAATGCCCCAATGCACGCGAAACGGCGCCCCAAGGAGGATGCGTAGTTCCTGTCCGACCATCAATTCCCGCAGCCGGTGGCGCAGGCGCCAGATGCGATAGTCGAGCTGGGGGCGCTGGCCGCCATAGCGTTTCCAGGTCTGCGCCGGCCGATCCACCGCGTGCCCCTGGAGCGTGCTGTGGCAAAGTTTGAGAAACTCCCCGTGGGTCCAGACCAGGGGCATGGCTGAGCCGCTGGGTTGCCCCGGATACAAGCCCTTCTCGGGGATCGGGTCGCTGTCCCAGACCTGCTCCGGCAACAACCCGCCTTTGCCGGTCATCGCCGCCATGGCGCGCAGATAGGGCAGAGGGTCTTCGCCGGCGGCCAGGGCGTAGTGACCGCGTTCGCCGGTGAGCAAGGGCCAGCCACGGCCAATGCCGCAGCCATCGAAGGGGTTGCCATCGGGATGCTCGCCATAGCCATCGCCGTTGTAGCGATGCCAGACCGAACCCTTGGGCGTGTCGGTCTTGAGTAGCCCATCCATGACCGCCACCGAATCCTGGATCTGTGGGTCGTCAGCGGCGCGCAGGCCGTAGCGCACCAACTGGAGAAAATCGGTGGCCACCTGCTCGCTGGCGGCCCAGTGCGGATCCTGAGCGCGATTCTTGACCAATATCCATTCGTCTTTGGCACCCTCCTGGGTCAGCACATCGGCGGGGGCAATGCGCAGATAGTAGCCAGACACATGAAAACGCTGTGCCAGATCGGTATTGCGCACGAAGGTCCAGTCCTCCATATGGGCATTCCAGTAGTCTGCCAGCATCAGGGCGCAATCCGCGGCTTTGCCCTGCAGAAAGGAGGCGCCTTCGACCAGTGCGGCAATGGCCACCGTCAGGGTAAAGGCATTGATCCCACCATCTTCCTCCCAGCGATCCTGACCGGTGACCGGCCCTTCACAAACAATGAAGTGCAGGGCACGTTCTATCATGTCCCTGACTGACATCCCGTTCAGTGCCTTGCGTTCCTCCAGAAGGCTGGCGAGTAGCACCGGGAAGCCCGCTTCGTCGAGCTGAATCCCCTGCCAGAAGGGTTTGCCACCGAGCCATTGGTTTTGCAGCCAGTGACCGTCGGCCTGCTGGGTGCTGATCAAATAGGCGAGTACCTGGCGTGCCTCGGCCAGGGCGCCGATGGCCACCAAGGCCCCGGCGCTTTCCACCAGGTCACGGGACCAGACCAGGTGATACCCACCGCGGCTGTCGCTGGCCTCGCCCCAGGGCACCGAGAGGCTGGCTACCCGCGCGCCGGGAAAGGTGTGGTCCTCGTGTACTTTGAGCACATTGATGGAACGCGCGTAGAGCGTGTGCAGGTCGTCAGGAATCCTGTTGCGAAAATTGCGCGGGGGTGGATGCCCACGGTGCCAATCGCGCCATGCCGCCTGGTATTCGGCTTCGATCTGCGCGAAGCCACAGGCCAACGTGGCCCAGGCATTGGTGGCCGCCGCCTCTTTACTACTGCCCAAACCCAGAGCCAGATGCCCCTGGCGCGGCAACTCGCCGGACAACGCGACCTCACCGGGGCCGGCGCTGTCATAGTCCCAGCGCATCCGCCGGTGCTGATGGAAATCCTGCCAAAGATCGCTGGCACCAATCTCGCCCACAGAGCGGCGCGCAAAGCCCGGTAGCCCCGCCTCGTTTGCACAAAGCAGGGCGAGGCCAAAGGGCCCCTGTTCGGCCCAGAGCAGATCGCGCCCCTCCCAACTGCCACACCACGCTTCATTCTGTGTCGCATCCCCGCCCAGCCGCGCAGCACAAAGCAGATAGGGACGCAGCTTTGCATCGCCCTCCAAGCTGTATTCCAGTAGCAAAACATCGCGTCGGGAATCGGGACAAAGGCGCAAAGAAAAGCTGAAGCGCTCGTGATGATGGGTAATCTGCGGTAGCGGGATTTGCGCGTCTTCCAGATGCAACTCGGGCTCTGGCAGGGTTTTGAGCTCCACCCAAAAGCCTTGGTCGTCAGCAATGATAAAGCCCAAGTCGCGGATTTGGGGGATGTCGATGCGGGGATAAAAAACTTCCGTCAGGATGCCCCGAGCCATGGTAAACCACACCCGACTGCGGTTCGGGGCCACCCCTACGCAGCTTTTTTGGGCACTAGCCCAGACGGGATGACTCCAGGATGGGGATGGCGCGTGCGACATGGCTGACTCTCCTTCTTTCTCTAAATCTGTATAAAAGTGTAGGTGATGACGGCGCGGATTGCCTTGACAAAGGCGCGCCCGGCTATCGACAATCGCCAGACTTTGCGCAGACCATGGGGTTAGCGCCGTAGCGAGAGAGAGTGAAAAATGGATTTCGATGGCGTCAAAGAGCTGGTCCAGGCCGACATGCTGGCAGTCAACCGCGTCATCCAAGAACAGCTACAATCCGGTGTTCCCACCATCCCCGCCATGGGCGCGTATTTGATCAATGCTGGAGGCAAGCGCCTGCGCCCGATCATCCTTTTGTTGGCCGCGCGCCTGGGCGGGAATCGTAGTGCGCGGCCCATTCCTTTGGCGGCGGTGGTGGAGTTCATTCACACCGCGACGCTGCTGCACGATGACGTGGTCGACGGTTCGGAACTGCGGCGCAGCAACGCTACTGCCAATCAGCTCTGGGGCAATGCTGCGGCGATCCTGGTTGGTGATTTTCTCTATGCCCGCTCCTTCGAGATGATGGTAAAAGACGGTGACATGCGCGTCATGGCGACCATGGCCGAGGCCACCAGTGTTATTGCCCAGGGCGAGGTGGCACAACTCGAAAATGCCAACGATGCCGACCTCGACCCAGAAAATTACTACGCCGTGATCGCCGCCAAGACCGCCAAGCTCTTCGAAGCGGCGACCCGCCTTGCCGCTATCGTCAACCAGATGAGCCCAGATCAGGAACATTCGCTTGCCGAATATGGGCGTTTGCTCGGCACCGCCTTCCAGCTCATGGATGACGCCCTCGATTACGAGGCAGCGGCCGAGCGTATGGGCAAAAATCGTGGTGATGACCTGGCGGATGGCAAGGCAACGCTGCCTTTCATCCACGCGATGCGGCATGCGACCCCTGCGGAACAGATCGTTTTGCGTGCGGCGCTGGCAGACGAAACCCGGCAGCATCTCCCCCAGGTTCTCGAAATCATTGCCAAGACCGACGCCATTGCATACACTTTGCGCTCTGCTGAAGAGATAGCACTGCAAGCGCGTTCCTATCTGCAAGGTTTTGCCGACTGTGCCGAGAGAAATGCATTGTTGTTTTTGGCGGATTTTGCGGTCCATCGTGACCACTAACGTATCGGGGCGTGGCTCAGCCTGGTAGAGCGCCGCCTTCGGGAGGCGGATGTCGGAGGTTCGAATCCTCTCGCCCCGACCAACAACAGCGCCTGCTAGCAAAGCGGGCGTTTTTTCTATAAGGGAGGCCGTTGATCGGATGTGGAAATTTCTCATCCTGATCGCTGTTGCTGTGTACGCCGCTTGGCACTGGCGACAGGTAAGGCAACGTAATGCGCAGCGAAGACAGCCCCCTTTGCAAGAGCTGCGGCAGTGTTCCCGCTGTGCGCGCTACTGCGCACCGAAAGACATCAACTCCTGTAACGATCCTCAGTGCCCGCGTCAGCCATGAACGAAGACACCAGTTCGCGTTTTCGTAAACTTCCGGGGTGGCGCGCCGGACTCCTGATTTTGCTTATCCTTGTCGGCCTTGCTCTGGTCCTGGGGCGCGACGCCGAGTTACAGTTCTTGCAACAGCATTTGCTGCGCGGGCAGGGCGATATGCGCTACCTGCAAGAGCGCCCGCTACCGGCGCAGCGTGGAATTATCTATGCGGCCAATGGCCAGGCCCTCGCGGTCAACGTGCCCGCCGTCACTATCTGGGCCGATCCGCGGATCTTTCAACGCTATCAAAAAGAATGGCCGGCGGTGGCTCAGGCCCTCGGCATTTCTGAGTCGAGTTTGCAGCATCGTGTACATGGCGGCGGCGCGCAATTTGTCTATTTGCTGCGCCAGGTACATCCGCAGTTGGGGCAGGCCCTGGAAAAACTCCACGTGCCCGGCATCTATATAGAAAAGACCAGCCGCAGTTACTATCCTTTGGGGCCTGTCACTACGCCGCTCCTCGGTCTTGTGCATCTTGATCACCATGGCGCTGCTGGCCTGGAACGAGGCTTCGACACTTGGTTGCAGGGCAAGCCCGGGCGCGAAAAAGTGCTAGTAGATGGCAAGGGCGACGTCTTACGCGTGTTGCAGATGCAGCCAGCGCAGAATGGCCATGACCTGCATTTGACCATCCAGCCGCAAATCCAGTACTGGGCCTACATGACTCTGCAGGCTGCACAACGGCATTTTGGCGCCGAAAACGGCTCGGCGGTGGTGATCAATGTGCATACCGGCCAGATCCTCGCTATGGTTAGTGTGCCTTCGTGCAATCCGAATACCCAAAATGGCTGCACCAGTCCCAACGATTACGTTAATAACGCCGTGCATCAGGCCTTCGAGCCCGGCTCGGTGATGAAACCATTCGTGGTGGCTGCAGCTCTTGGCACGGGAAGTATTCAGCCAGACCAGAGTTTTAATGTTTCGCACTGTCTGCCGATTGGTGGGTTTTGTCTTCGCGATGATGTCGTCCACCAGGAGCTCAATGTCGCGCATATCCTCAAGTATTCCAGTGATATCGGCGCGGCCAAAATTGCCCTGCGTACGGCACCGGACGCCATCTATGACATGTATCAAAAGGCCGGCTTCGGGCGTGATCCTGAGCTCGGCTTCGATGGGGGTACCAGTGGTGTCTTGCCGCCACCAAATACCTGGGACAAGGCGCGCCATGCTACCATCGCCCTGGGTTATGGGGTATCGGTAACCACCTTGCAACTAGCCGAAGGCTATGCCGCCATTGCCAATGGTGGAGTGCATGTGCAGCCGACCCTGATTGCCGGGCAACCCGGGCGTAGTGATCGCATTATGTCGACTGGAATCTCCACGCATCTACGCCGCTGGTTGGAAGGCGTCTGTTCCGCGAATGGCACTGGCATTCTCGCTGCCATTCCTGGCTACGCCGTGGCAGGCAAGACCGGTACCGCCAATCTCGCCAACGGTAAGGATGGTTTCCAGAAAAACAAGACCAACGCTACCTTCGTCGGTTTTGCGCCGGGTTTTGCGCCCGATCTGGTGATGGCGGTATCCTTGCGCGGCAGCACGCGCTACTGGAACTTTGGCGGGGTAGAGTCGGCGCCGGTGTTTCGCGTGACCATGCACCATGCACTACAGCAGCTGGGGATCGCCCCGCGCTGGTGTGGTAATCATCCTTGCGCCTCGGCGAGTAATCAGGTCACCCAGGCGCAGGCGGAAATCTGGGCGGAAGGAGGTGGGCAATGAGATTGGCAATGGATGCAGCGGATCGCTGGGTGGCGGGGGTTTTGGCCGCTGGCGTGGGCATTATCCTACTCGCGATCCTACTCGTCGCACTGTTTACGCGTCTGCCCGTTTCGCATTTATATGTTGATGCCAGCGGAGCGCGCTTACTGCGCCAAGCGGGTATCTCTGCGCAGACCGCCCCGGATTGGCCGGGTGCTTATCGGGTGAACGCAGAGGCAAGCAATGCCGCGTTCACTTCCACGGCTAAATTGTTTCTTTCTTCCAACAAAACGGTGAACTTGCCGCGTAGGGATGTGCTGTTATGGGTCTACCGCGGCTAGTTCCTTACCTGCGCGGCTTACTGGGGGTCGTTGCTGTCCTCGTCGCGGTATTGTTGGGACTGCTAGTCGATGTATTGCTGTTAGTCCCCGGTCTACTGCTGGCCTACGTCATCACTGGTACGGCATGGCAGTGGAGTGGCTGGGTACCGAGCCCGGTACAAATCCCTACCCCGTGGGTAGCTATGGGGCTGGCGTTGCTGGCCAGTTTGGTTCCAGCGCTAGTCGATTATCTTGCTCTGCGCGTACTGCGGCTGCCCTGATCACTCAGCACTACTAAGTCCCGCATCCTTCGCCTCCAACTCCTCCCAGCGCATATAGGCGGCCTCCAGGTCGGCGCTGATCCGTGCCGCCTGCTCCTGTAAGGACATGGCCTTTTCCGCGTTCTGATAGGTTTCTGCTTGGCCCAAGGCTTCCGCCAGCACGGCCTGTTCGACTTCGAGCGCTTCAATGTATGCCGGAAACATGTCCAGCTCCTTGCGTTCGCGCATGCTGAGGGCTTTGGGTCGCCGTGCCGTCTTATTGCGCTGCGGGAGGTCTTTGCTTTTCCCTTTTAAGCCTGTCGTTGCAACCTGCTGCGCCGCCTGCCAGGCGAGGAACTCCTGATGCCCACCGGCGGTGTTTAACCAGTTCCCATCGCCCAGGCTGATGATGCTCTGCGTCACTACATGGTCGAGAAAGTCGCGATCATGGGAGACGAGCAGAACGGTGCCCGGAAAGGCGAGCAGACGATCTTCCAGGACCTCTAGGCTTTCCAGATCAAGGTCGTTGGTGGGTTCATCGAGGACCAGGATATTAGCGGGTTTGGCAAAAAGACGGGCGAGGAGCAGGCGCGCCCGTTCGCCACCGGACAGCCCCTTCACCAAGCCGCGCGCACGGTCTGGCGCGAAGAGAAAGTCCTGCAAATAGCCAAGTACATGGCGGCGCTCGCCATCGACGTCGATAAAGTCGTTGCCATCGGCGATGACGTCGACTACGCGCATCTCCGGATCGAGCTGCTCGCGCAACTGATCAAAATAGGCGATGGATTGGCGAGTACCGCGGCGGATGCTTCCTGCATCCGGTTCCAGCTCGCCCAGCAGCAGACGGAGGAGCGTCGTTTTGCCGGCACCATTTGGGCCGATGATGCCAACCCGATCACCACGTTCGATGCGAGTAGAGAAGCCGTGCAAAATTTGTTGCTCACCCAGGCGCAGATGCACATTGTCCAACTCGGCAATGAGATTGCCCGAACGCTCGGATTGCTGGATGCGGATCTGTGCCTCACCCACCCGTCCACTGCGGCTCTTGCGCTCCTCGCGCAGTTGTTCGAGTCGGCGCAGGCGGCCCTGATTGCGTTTGGCACGCGCCTTGACACCTTGGCGCAGCCAGGCTTCTTCCGTTGCCAGTTGTTGTTCGAGACGGTCGAGGTCGGCCGCCTCGGCATTCAACAATTCCTCTTTGCGTTTTTGGTAGGCAGAAAAATGCCCAGGAAAACTGCGTAACTGACCGCGATCAAGTTCGACGATGCGGGTACACAAGGATTCGAGAAAGCGCCGGTCGTGGGTCACGAAAAAGAGCGTGCCGCGATAACGGAGCAGGGTCTTTTCCAGGGCCTCGATACCCGCCAGATCCATGTGGTTAGTGGGTTCATCGAGAAAAAGCAGCTCTGCCCCGTGAATCAGGGTGCTGGCAATGGCCAGACGTTTTTTCTGCCCCCCCGACAGTCCGGCAATCTGGCGCTCACGTGGAATATCCAGACTTTCACAGAGGGCCTCCGCGCGTGCGGGCAGGGTCCAACGCTCTGGCGAGTCGTCGTGCAGGACTTCGGCACTGGCACTGTCCTGCGGACTGGCCAGCAAATAGTCGAAAACGATCTGCTCGGCCGGAAGCTCTGGCTCCTGGGTCAGAAAGGCGCGACGCAGGGCCGGGTCAATCCACAGCTCTCCACCATCCAGGGGATACTGACCGGCGAGTGCCGCAAGCAGGGTGGATTTGCCCTCGCCATTGCGGCCAATCAGGCCGATGCGCTCGCCGGCTTCGGCGCGTAAGTCGGCGTGATCGAGTAATACTCTGCCGCCCCACTCGATGAGACCCTCGCGTAACTCTAAAACCGGCAAGATCCCGCCCTCCCTCTCACAATCCTGGTTGGCAAGCTTAGGGGAGGGCGGTAGGGCCCGGCAAGGGCTTTGCTGGGCTCAATTCACCAGGCGCAGGGTCAGTGGGTAGCGATAGGCCTCACCGCTGCTGGTTTTCACCGCGGCCAGTATGCAGAAAACCAGATTCACGACGAGGAGAATCGGGAATATGACGAAACCGATCAGTAAGGAGCTGAGAATGGTGGCGACCACATAGCCAATCAGCATGGTGATCTGAAAATTCAGGGCCTCTTTCAGTTGCCCCAGCAGCCAGGCGTTTGCTTCTTCTTTTTTGAGCAGGTAGACGATGAGTGATGGCAAGAAACCGAAGAGGATGCCACCCGCGTGCACGAGCGTGGCAATATTACGATCTTCCTTGGGACTTTCCGGTGCTATAACTGTAGATTCAGGCATGTGACGTTCCCTTTATGTAATCCTGTAAAATTATAGGGTTAGCAGAACTTCTTGTCTATCTTTTGTTGGCAGGCTTCTTTGTGATTGGCAGAGGGGCTATCATCCAGAAATGGTCAGCAAGATTTTCAGCCCCGCACAAATCGCCTATCTGCAAGCCCTCGAGATTGCAGTTCCAGCAGGCATCGAAACACTAGAAATGCGGGAAGAAAATCCCGATGACGTCAGTAACGTCAAAGCAATCCCCCGCCCAAGCCCATCTGTGGTGGCCGCAGAAGAAATTCCCGAACTCTCTGCGGAAGAACCCCTGGCCGATGAAAGTCCCATACCGGTGCATTCGGCAGAAGAGAAAAAATCAGCACAGTCAGTTGCGCCCACCACCCCAATAACAAATGAGCGAATCGAGCGCATTACCCGCATGGACTGGTCCCTGCTAGAGACGAGCATCCATGCCTGTCGTGCCTGCAGTTTAGGGGAAACGCGCAAAAACGCCGTCGTCGGCGCCGGCACGCGCCCTAGCCCCTGGCTCTTTGTTGGCGAGGCGCCGGGTGCAGAAGAGGACCGCCGTGGCGAGGCCTTCGTCGGCCGTGGCGGGCAATTGCTCGATGCTATGCTGGGAGCGATGGGGCTGAGCCGGAACGAGCAGGTCTACATTGCCAACGTGCTCAAGTGCCGGCCACCACAGAATCGCGACCCGCTCGGGCCCGAGGTGCGCTCTTGCCTGCCATTTTTGCAGCGCCAGATTGCCTTGCTGCAGCCGCGCATTATCGTTGCCATGGGGCGATTCGCTGCCCAGAGTCTGTTGCAGAGCACGGAACCCTTGGCCAACTTGCGCGGCGCCTTGCAACATTATGGCGAGATTCCGTTGATTGTGACTTATCATCCTGCCTATCTGTTGCGCAATCCCATCGAAAAACGCAAGGTCTGGGAGGACCTCAAATTGGCGTTGCAAACTTACGCAGACTTGCCACAAGGTAGTGACGCCAGTGCCTCTGCTACGGAGTAACGTGCCCGCCACGCAAGCTCCCTCTCTGCGCGACTACAGTCCACCACCAAAGGGTACTGTAGACCCAGAAGCCAGCCAGGATCTCCCAAGCGACGGGTAAAAGGACGCAAACGCTGGTGTAGCCAGTGGAGTTGGCGTGGGCTAATGGGTGCTGGCAGGCGGCGTGGAATTTGCGACCAAGCGATGGGGTTGGGCGCGGCAATATTAAAGGCCCCGACCGCCCCTTGTTCCCAGGCCGTCAGGACTGCCGTCGCCGCATCGTCTTCGTGCAGGCACTGAATGGGCAGGTTGCTGTCAGGAAGACGCAGACCGATCGGCGAACAGGCGATGGCGTTGACCAGAGGCTGGGCATGCTGGCCGACAATAGCGTGCAGGCGTAACCGGCTCAGTCGCATCTGTGCATGGCGCGCGCTGTGTTCCTGCATTAGCCGTTCTACTGCCGCTTTGTCTTCTGCGTAGGCGAAGCCCGGGGGTGGGCGCAGTAGCTGGTCCTCTGTGATTCTTACCGGGTTATCGGGCCAGGCACCATAAACCGCCACACTACTGCTATATACGAAGCGTTCCACGCCTGCCGACGTAGCGGCCTGCAACAGACGCAGCGTGCCGCGGCGATTGATCTCAGCCATTTCGGCCCGCCAGCGATGCTGTGGACCCAGGCGCGGGCTGAGCACGACAAAGGCAAGATGGATGACACTGTCTACCTCTGTAAGGAGGGCGTGCCAATCCGCGTTGCGCAGATCGCCTTGTATCCAGCGCAGGCGAGGATGCTGCAGACTGCCGGGCAGGCGATCAAAGGCGATGACATCGGGCTGGCTTGAATGCTCCAGGAGGCGTGGAAGCAAGACACTCGCGGTATGCCCCGCAGCCCCGGTGAGCAGGATGCGGCTCATGCCGCGTTGGCGCTATCGTCGCTGAAGGAGGGCAAGACCTCTTTGGCCAAGAGTTCCAAAGAACGCCGCGTGACATCAGCTGGCACCATGCCGGCACCCAGCGCCAAAAGCAGACGATCTACCCCGGCACGAGCGTAGCGAGCGAGTCCTTTCCGGCATTGTTCGGGATTCCCCACCACCACCATACCCATGGTCTCCAGCAGGCGCAGGCTCAAGCCCTTGCGCAAGAGCGGCTCGAGAAAGGCCAGGCGGTGATAGTATTCATAGCTTTCCCGCAATTGCGCTAATACCGGCCGTGTTTGATCGAGCAGGCGCTGGTAATACCAGGTAAAACCTTCGGCCAGCTGCCGCGCCTCGGTGGCGTCTTCCAGGCACAGGCAACCAATGGTCATGGCAAAGCGCGGGTTGAAGCCCGGCGTATTGGCGTGCGGGCTATCGGGAACCGCGCGGCGATAGGCCTTGAGATCTTGCTTGATCATGAACCACGGCTTGAACGGGCCACTCAACACACCGATGCCTTCTTGTGCCGCCCAGCGGAAAGTTTGCGGGCTGACGGCGGCAACCCAGAGCGGCGGGTGCGGTTGCTGCACTGGCTTGGGCAGGATGTCGATCTCATCGAGCTGGTACAGCTTGCCTTGATGCTGCACCGGACCTCCGCCAGCGGCACGCAAAATCGCTAGGCCCTCCTGCAGATGGGCGCGACTGTCGCCCATCTCCGCGCCAAAGATCGCATATTCTCGGGGTGAGAAGCCGCGCCCAATCCCCACATCCAGACGACCATTGCTGAGCAGATCCAGAACGGCAACGCGCTCGGCAACCCGTACCACATGATTGTAGGGTAGGGCGATGACGGCATGGCCCAGGCGCAAGCGCTGGGTACGTTGACTGGCGGCAGCGAGAAAGATCTCGGGGGCGCTGGAATGCGAATATTCGCGCATGAAGTGGTGCTCGACCAACCACGCGCCGTGGAAGCCGAGTTTGTCGGCTAGAGCGAGTTCCTCCAAGGTTTCGTGATAGACTTGTGTCTCGCTACGCGAAAGATGGGCGGGTACCGCCAGTTCGTAGAAGAGATCCACCTGCATGATTCGGGAGACTCCATGTCAACACATACGCCACGACAGATTGCCGAGCGTCTGGAAATCGCCATCCTAACATCAGAGCAGATGCGCCTGCACTGGGTCGACGACAAAGATCAGACCCATTATATGACCGTTGTTCTACCCTTGGCTCTGGAGGAGGGAGATGCTGCCGATTATCTGCATTGCCGCGTCCTCGAAGACAATCTCGAGATTCGTGTGCGCGTTGACCTCATCCAAAACCTGCCAGCTCCGGTAAAGTAGCCCTAAACGAAGTCGGGACGCTCTTCCTCCCAATCCGATTCCCGAAACAGGGTCTGCCGATAGTAGCGCAACTCTTCGATGGACTCGCGGATGTCGCTCAAGGCCTCATGACGCTCGGATTTCTGGAAGCGAGGAAGTTTGCGATACCAACGTGCGCTCAACTCCTTCAAAGTCGAGACATCAATCAAACGGTAGTGAAAAAAGCGTTCCAAGCGCGGCATGTGCTGTGCCAAAAAACGACGGTCTTGGCAGACGCTGTTGCCACAGAGCGGCGAACTGCCAGGAGTGACATGCGCATTCAGAAAATCCAGGGTTTGCGTCTCGACGGCAGCGAGGTCCAAGCGGCTGGCGCGCACCCGATTGATCAGGCCGGACGCCCCGTGGGTACGCTGATTCCAGTCGTCCATGGCACGCAACACGTCTTCTTCGTGGTGTACTGCGAGTACGGGACCCTCGCAAATGACACGGAGCTGATTGTCGGTAACAATAGTGGCGATTTCGAGGATATGATCCTGTTGGGGATGGAGACCCGTCATCTCCAGGTCGATCCAGACTAGGCGCTGACTCTTCGGGTCCATCGGCTCTCCTCATGGCTACCTGAGCATGGTAGCATGGCAACGCCCGGATAAAAAAAGACGGGCGAGGTGCCCGTCTAATAGCCGCAAAACAACCGCTACAAACTTGTTGGCTGGCAGGTCTTGGCCTGTTTGCCGGTAATCATACGCTCCATCTCGATCGAGGCTTGGGTAGATCGCCTTCCTTAAGATCTAGAATGCCTAGGTAATGTTTCGAGAATATTTCCGGGTGTAGGGTGTGGTTTTCCGCGAGACAGCGGCTGAGCTTGGGATAAAAAAAGACGGGCGAGGTGCCCGTCTAATAGCCGCAAAACAACCGCCTGAACTACAAACGCGATGGGCGTCTGCATTCAACGGTGTAGATTCTGCAGGTAAATTGTTTCAGAATTATTTCCTGATCTCTTGCGGGGAGCGATTTATGGCGGTAGTCCTAATCGTCGACGATGACTTACGCCTGGCGCAAATGCTGAAAGGCTTCTTGGAGAAAGAAGGCTTTGCTGTGCTGTTGGCGGGCAATGGCAAGGAGATGTGGCAGCAACTCGGCGACGGCTCGGTGGATGTGATTGTCCTCGACTGGATGCTCCCCGGCGGCAAAGACGGAATAGCCTTGATCAAAGAGCTGCGCGCCAAGAATGCCCCGCCAGCGCTGATGCTCTCGGCGCGAGGTGATGACGACGACCGTATCATTGGCTTGGAAAGTGGCGTCGATGACTACTTGGCCAAACCTTTCAATGCCCGCGAATTGTTGGCGCGCTTGCGCGCGTTGCTGCGTCGGCACGGGCGTGACGAGCAAAGCTCGAGCGTCACGTTCGGTCGCTTTCGCCTTGATCTCGCCATGCGGCGCCTCTATGCCGGCGACGAAGAGTTAGATCTGACCCCCGCCGAAATTGAACTGCTAACAGTTTTTGCGCAGCGGCCAAGGCGTATTCTCAGTCGTGATCTTTTGTTGCAGGTGCTAGGCGGCGAGGAGGATGGCCGTTTTGATCGCAGTATCGATGTACGGGTGACCCGGCTGCGCAAGATTATCGAAGATAACCCCAAGCAGCCGCGCTTTTTGCTTACCGAACGCGGGGTTGGTTACCGTTTTGAGCCGGGTCAGATATCATCTTAGTTCAGCCCTATTTCCTTGCTGTTAACCAACACAGAGCAATAATTCAGGAATCCGCCGTTACCGTTTTGTGAAGTCGTGCTCTCTTCCTGTCCGCCCTCACAGAATTGAGCTATCCTACTGTTGTGACTCATTTCTGTGGAGGGTTCTAGTCATGCGATACTGGAAACCTGTTCTCGCGATGTTCTTACCTCTCACCCTTTCTGCCTGTGCCACGATGTCGCCGGTAGCTGGCAACTTTCCTCCCATCACCCCGCACCAGGCCCAGACAGGGGCCGAAAACGGCAAGCTGGTGCGCTGGGGGGGAGAACTGATCCAGACCGAGCCCGAGGCGCAACAGACCTGCTTTACCATGCTGGGCTTTCCCCTGAATCGTGATGGTCGCCCGATGCTTGGCCGGGAGGCCGCCGACGTCGGTCGCTTCATTGCCTGTGCGCCCGGATTCTACGACCCGACGCTTTATGCGGCGGGGCGAGAGATGACCTTCATTGGGACTGTGCAAGGCATCGTGAGCAAAAAAGTGGGCGGCTTCGTCTATCCCTATCCGCGTCTCAGTGCCAGCCGCGTGTATTTGTGGCCGCTACCGGAGCCGGAACCGCGGGTGAGCACCGTGATCGTGGGTGGCGCCTGGGGTTGGGGTTGGCCGGGCTATTATGGCTCCTTTGGTCCAGGTTTTGGCTGGGCGTATCCCTGGTAGCGTAGAGCGTGTCCTGCGCGCGTCCGCGTGCTAGACTTTTTCCTTTGTCGGCGGTTCGCAAATGATTCGAAGTATGACGGGTTACGCCCGGGTTACGGGGAGCGAGGCAGAAGACGGGAGATCTTGGGAGATCCGCGCGGTCAACCATCGGTTTTTGGAAGTTGTCTTGCACATCCCAGACAGTCTCTTGGCAATCGAGAATGAGCTGCGTCGGCGGGTCGGCCAGATCGTTAAGCGGGGAAGAGTGGAACTCTGGTTGCGCCAGCGTCCCCAGGAAGATGAGAGCAGCATTCGTATCAATCCCCTTCTATTGGATGATTTGCGCGGAGCGGTGGCGGAAGCTGCCGAGCTATGGGATGGCCCGCTTCCGGCACCCGATCCTCTCGAATTATTGCGTTGGCCAGGGGTTCTCCAGGGAAGTGTGCGAGAACTGCAACCAGAACCGTTTCTCGCACTTCTCGATGTCGCGCTACAAGAGCTGCAGGATTCGCGCGGCCGCGAGGGCGCAGCACTGGCAGATATTCTCGGGCAGAAACTGCAGGCGATGGAAGAAATATTGCAGACCCTGCGCGCGCAGCTGCCAGCTATTGAGGCCAGGTTGGCAGAACGCTTGGCGCGACGATTAGGGGATTTGCAACAACAAGTGGAGCCGGGTCGCTGGGAACAGGAACTGGTGTTCTATCTACACCGGCAGGATGTGGCAGAGGAAATGGAGCGACTTAGTACGCATCTTGCAGAAATACGGCAAGTGCTGCAGCGTGACGAAGCGATTGGGCGACGCCTGGACTTCCTGGTGCAGGAATGCAATCGAGAGGCCAATACCCTGGGCTCCAAGGCAGGAGATCAACAGGTCAGCCAAGCGGCCATTGAGCTCAAGGTGCTGATTGAGCAGCTACGCGAACAAATCCAGAATGTGGAGTAGACATGAGTGATCGAGCCCATCATGCGGGTATTCTATGGATTGTGTCGGCGCCGAGTGGGGCGGGCAAAACGAGTCTTTCCCGCGCCCTCGTGCAGGAAGCCGCTGCTCTGCGCACTTCGGTGTCTTACACCACGCGTGCGCCTCGACCTGGGGAAGTGGACGGCCAAGATTATCACTTTATATCGGTTGCGCAATTTGCCGCAATGGCGGAGCGAGGCGAGTTTTTAGAGCATGCCCTGGTGCATGGCAATCGCTATGGTACGGGCGAGTCCTGGGTGAAAAAACAGTTGTTTGCCGGTACCGACTGCCTCTTGGAAATTGATTGGCAGGGGGCACGCCTGGTACGTGAACGTTTACCGGAGCACATTGTTAGCGTCTTCATTCTCCCTCCTTCCCTGGCGGCGCTTGCCGAACGTTTGTGCGGCCGGGGGCAGGACAGCGACGAGGTGATTGCTGGAAGACTGGCGGCAGCGCGGGAAGAACTGCTACATTATGATGAGTTCGACTACTTGGTAGTGAATGAGGATTTTCAGCGCGCCTTAGAGGATTTGCGCTCCATTGTGCGTGCCGAGCATCTGCGGCGTAGTCGCCAGCAGCATAGCGAGCACGCGCGTCTGCGCGATCTCTTGGCGTGATTTGTTTTACAGAGAGGAAATGCCGTTATGGCCCGTATTACCGTAGAAGATTGTTTGTCGAAGGTTGATAACCGTTTTGAGCTGACCCTGGTGGCAGCGAGGCGGGCCCGCCAGTTGGCGAGTGGCGCGCAGCCATCGCTCCCGGCGGGGCGGCACAAAGATACCGTAGTGGCGCTGCGCGAAATTGCGGCTGGTGCGGTAACGCGCGCCATCCTTGATGAACCAGCACCGCCGCCCTTGGCCAGCTTCCCTGGTGCCTCGCGGCGCGAACCTGCAGGTGCCGAGGATGTCGGCAGCGACTGAGCTCAGTAGCCCGGCGGACTCCGTTTTTCTTATGGAGGCCGCTGAGGTTTTGCAACTTTCGCCGGTATCACCGTCCCTCGACGACCCCTGCGCGCCGTTGCGCCTTTTGCTGCAGCATTATTTGCCGCCAGAAGATGTGCAGAAGGCGCGGGATGCCTACGAGTTGGCAGCTGCTGCGCATCGGGAGCAAAAGCGCCGCAGTGGTGAGCCTTACATACATCACCCGGTTGCCGTTGCCTGTATTCTCGCTGAGCTGCAATTAGACGTAGCCACTATTCAAGCGGCCCTGCTGCATGATGTGATCGAAGACTGTGGCATCAGCAAGGATGAGCTGACGGAAAGGTTTGGCGCCGAAGTCACCGAGATGGTGGATGGTGTTAGCAAGCTTGGTCAGGTGCGTTTCGAGACTCGGGAAGAGGCGCAGGCGGAAAACTTCCGCAAGATGTTTTTGGCGATGTCGCGCGATATTCGCGTGGTGCTGATCAAACTTGCCGACCGTCTGCACAATATGCGTACGATGGGCGTGATGGCCGCGGAAAAGCGCCGACGTATCTCGCGTGAGACTCTCGATATTTATGCGCCGATTGCCCAGCGTCTGGGTATTCATGCAGTGCGTATCGAGCTGGAAGAGTTGGCATTTTCGCACCTCTATCCTAAGCGCTGGCATGCACTGAACCAAGCCATAAAATCGGCCCGCGGCAATCGCAAGGAGGGCGTGCAAAAAATTGGGCAGCTGATTGCCGAACGCCTGCGGCAGGAGGCGATTCATGCCCAAGTGAGCGGGCGCGAGAAAAATGTCTACAGTATTTACCGCAAGATGCAGCGTAAGGGTTTGCCCTTTTCCGCCATCCACGATCTGCACGCTTTTCGTATTATTGTTGATGATGTCGATACCTGTTATCGGGTCCTTGGTATTGTACACAGTCTGTTTCGCCCCATTCCCGGACGTTTCAAGGACTACATCGCCATCCCGAAATCCAATGGCTATCAGTCTCTACATACCATCCTGCTCGGGCCTTTTGGTCATCCCGTAGAGATTCAGATTCGTACTGAGGATATGCATCGTGTGGCGGAAGCCGGGGTGGCGGCGCATTGGCTTTATAAAAGTGGCATTCAGAGGGCGCATGCTGAGGCGCAGGCGCGAGCGTGGATTCAGCGCCTCTTGGAGTTGCAGGCGCAGGGTGGAGATTCCCAAGAGTTCCTCGAAAGCCTCAAGATGGATCTCTTCCCCGATGAGGTCTATGTTTTTACGCCCAAGGGGAAAATTCTTGGTTTGCCGCGTGGCGCAACAGCTATTGATTTCGCCTACGCCGTGCACAGCGATATTGGCAACCGGGCAGTAGCGGCCAAAATCAATGAGATCTATGTGCCACTGCGTAGTATCCTCGACAATGGTGACAAGGTGGAGGTCATCACCGCCGAGTCGGCGCATCCCCAGGCAGGCTGGCTGGAGGTGGTGGTTACCGCCAAGGCGCGCGCGAACATTCGCTCTTATCTCAAGACCATTCAACGCGGGGACGCGGAACAACTTGGACACAATCTGCTGGACAAGGCCTTGCGCAGTCTTGGAACTGCTATTGAGGCGCTGGGGGAAGAAGATTTCCAACGCGTCTACCCGACTTTCCAGGTACAGGACCGCAGCGCCCTGTTGGTGGCGATTGGCATTGGTCAGGTGATTCCTTTAGTGGTGGCGCAGAAGTTGGTGCCCGAAGAAGAGCGCGGACGTCTGGCGCAGACCGCAAGGCGTCTGGGGCAGGCGGTCAGTTCTTTGCTTCCTGGGCGGCCCGGGCGCGACGGCGAACATAACCAGCCGCTGCTGATCCGCGGTACCGAAGGGATGCCGGTAACCCTTGCGCGTTGTTGCCGTCCCATCCCCGGCGACCCGATTCTCGGCTTCATTACGGCGGGTAAGGGCATCGTCGTGCACACCCACGATTGCCACAATATTCGTGAATGGCGTAAGCGTCGCGACCGCTGGGTCGACGTGCAATGGGATCCCCAGGTACATGCCGAATTCCCTGTCCTGGTGCGGGTAGTGGCGGAGAGTGGGCGCGGTGTTCTGGCCCGGGTGGCAACCCATATTGCGCAAGCTGATGCCAATATTGATCATGTTGATATTGAGCCCCAGGATGGCCTGTACACCGGGATTACCTTTACCATTACTGTCCGTGACCGCGATCACCTAGCCCAGGTGGTACGGAATTTGCGCTCCCTGCCGTCGGTATCGCGGGTACAGCGTGTGAAAGGGTAAATTGTCAGGAGATTCCTATGCCCAAACCAGTCCACAGTGCAGACGCCCCAAAGGCCATTGGTGCGTACAGTCAGGCTATGATCCATGGAGATCTTTTGTACCTGTCCGGGCAAATCCCCATCCACCCGGGCACGGGGGAATTGGTGCAAGGAGACTTTGCGGCGCAGATGCAGCAGGTGCTGGATAATCTGCAGGCAGTCTGCGTGGCGGCCGGCACGGACCTGCGTCGGGCCGTGAAACTGCAAGTATATCTCAGTGACATGAGTAACTTTGCGACGGTTAACACCCTCATGGAAAAGTTTTTTACGCCACCCTACCCGGCGCGGGCGGCATTGCAGGTAGCCGCCTTGCCGCGCGGTGCTGCGGTGGAGATTGATGGCATTGTGGCCCTTGCCGAGGCAGGACATGTTGCCGATTGATTTGCAGCAGCCGATGCGCGTTCTGCTGCAGCAGTATCCAGAACTGCGCAGTCTGCTGGAAGAGCGTGGCATCCACTGCAACGAGTGTTTTATTGCCGACCGCGAAACCCTTGCTGGCGTAGCTGCTATGCATCACATTGATTTGCAGTCGTTGCTCGCGGACTGGGAAACGCGTCGCAGTAACAGCCCCAGTCACTAAAGTGTATGGCCGGGGGTAAAGCGGCGACGAGGCTTTGGCCGCAGGATTCCTTGACGGCTCTGCCTGGTATCGGGCCAGCGCTTGCCGAGCGGATGGCGAACCTGGGGCTGGAGCGAATCGAGGACCTGCTTTTTCATCTTCCCCTGCGCTTTCAGGATCGTCGGCGCATGTTGCCGATCACAGTATTGCGTCCGGGTATGGAGTGCGCAGTGCTCGGTGAGATTGTGGATTTGCAGCGGCAGCAGGGTCGACGGGAACAATGGCTGCTACGTCTGCGGGACGGGGGCCCGAGCACGCTCACCTTGCGCTTTTTTCATCTGAGTCCTGCCCTGCGTCAACAGTGGCATAGCGGTCGGCGGCTCTGGTGTTTTGGCGAACTGCGTTCTGGACTGCATGGGTTGGAGATGGTGCATCCGGAGTGGCAAATTGCCGATCGAGCGGATTTTCATCCTCCCGAGCATCTTACGCCTTTTTATCCGAGCACCCAGGGTATCCACCAGCAGCAGTGGCGGCGCTTTATTGCTGCGGCATTAGCATTATTGCCAACACTCGCAGACCCAATACGGGACCTTCTTCCCGGGTGGCCGACGCTAGCAGATAGCATCTGCTATCTGCATCGGGGGGCTGAGCGAGCGCCAACGCCGTGTGACCGCGAGTGGCAGCGCCTCGCGTTGGAAGAACTCCTGGCGCATCACTTGGCCCTGCGCCGGGAGCGCGAGCGCGAAACTACACAGCAGATTGTGGCGTGCGCCGCTGACGCGCGCCTGTGGCAGCAATTGCGTGCAGGGCTTCCGTTTTTCCCTACCGCAGCGCAGGATAAAGTAATTGCCGAGGCAGTGGCAGACCTGACTGGCAGCCGACCTATGCGGCGCCTCGTGCAAGGCGACGTCGGCTCCGGCAAGACCCTGGTTGCGACTGCGGTCCTATTGCACGCGGTGGCTGCGGGAATGCAGGTGGCGGTAATGGCGCCGACCGAGATCCTCGCAGTACAGTTATATGAACGTCTCCAGTCCTGGCTTGCGCATCTGAATGTGTCCGTGGGGCTGTTGTTGGGTAGCCAAGGATTGCGCCAAAGGCGCGCCGCTATGACAGATTTGCAAGAAGGAAAATTATCGGTTGTTTGCGGTACGCAGGCGTTGTTCCAGGAGAACGTGGAGTTTTCTCGGCTTGGGCTGGTCATTATCGATGAGCAGCACCGCTTTGGCGTTGATCAGCGTCGGCGTCTTTTGGAAAAGGGCAACATGCCACATCTGTTGGTCATGACTGCGACTCCTATTCCGCGCACCCTGGCGATGACCCTGCATGCCGATCTCGATCTTTCCACCATCGATGCCCTGCCTCCGGGCAGACAACCTATTGATACTTTGGTGTTGGCCGATGATCGGCGGGAGGATCTCATCCAACGTCTGCATCACCTGCTCGCCGCAGGCCGTCAGGTCTACTGGGTCTGCCCGTTGATCGAGGAATCGGAACTGCTGCAGTTGCAGGCCGCCGAGACTAGCTATGCGGATTTGCAAATAGCTCTGCCGGATACAGCAATTGGCTTGATGCACGGGCGCCAGCGGAGCGAAGAGAAGGCGCAGATCATGGAGGCATTTCGCGGCGGCGAGCTACGCATCTTGGTGGCCACGACGGTGATCGAAGTGGGTGTAGACGTGCCCAATGCCTCGGTAATGGTGGTTGAACATGCCGAGCGCTTGGGATTGGCACAACTGCATCAATTGCGGGGGCGGGTGGGACGTGGCGCGCAAGCCAGCATTTGTATCCTGATGTACCACGCGCCTCTCTCGGCCAAGGCGCGCGAACGGTTGCGCATCATGCGCGAATCGCAGGACGGTTTCGTCATTGCGCGCAAGGATTTAGAGATGCGTGGACCGGGGGAATTTCTTGGGGTGCGCCAGAGTGGCGAACGACAATTGCGTATCGCTGATTTGTTTCGTGATGAAGAACTCCTTGATCTGCTTCCCCAGCTTGCCGAACGCTTGGAGTATGACTACCCAGAGGCCGTTGACCTGCTCATTCGCCGCTGGTTGGGGAGCGCAACTGCTTACGCTGGAGTAGGGTAAAAGAAACTAATAAATCATAGACATTCGGTGATATCTTAGGGTACTCTACAAGAAATTCTATATTAGCGCGAGGAAGCACGCGTGGGACGTTGGTACCATTGGTCTCTGGCAATTGTAGGCATGGGTTTTTTGGGCGGCTGCACTTCGCAATTGCCGCCGAGCCAGGTCCACTCTGTGGCCTACTACGCGGCGAGGATCCCGCCGCCGCCCGTAAGCCCTACGATTCCCGCCGCTCCCACGCAATCCGTCGCGCCGCAAAATGTCACATTGCACATTGTCGTCAACACCGAACAGCGCAAATTGTATCTTTACCGTGGTCCCACGCTGCTTGCCACGTATCCGGTGGCTATCGGCTTTGGCGGTTCGGCTCCCCGCCGCATCCGTGGGGATGATAAAACACCCGTTGGGCATTATCATATTGGCTATGTGCGCTGGGGAACCCAGTATGGGCCCTTTATGCTCCTTACCTACCCCAATCGACGCGATGCAGAGTGGGGTTTGCGTGAGGGGGTCATCACGCAGAGTCAGTATCAAGCGATTGTGTACGCCATCGATAATGGGCAAGTGCCGCCGCAGAATACTCCTTTAGGTGGCTATATTGGCATCCACGGCATGGGGCCTGGTTTTTCCTATAGCCGCTCTGCGACAGTCTTCCCTGGTCGCTGGACCGCTGGCTGTGTCGCCCTGTCCAATCATGATGCGCAAAATCTCGCTGGCATAGTGGAACCCGGTACCCCAGTAGAGATTGTCGGTAAAGTGGGGAGTTACGGTCAGCAGATTGGTGAAAGTAGGCGTTTGGCTTTTCAGTACCGCCATGTAGCGGATAGTGGCCTAGGCCCTAGTACATCTACAGATAGGGACGTTGTCCAAAAACCCCAGACAGAGTGATGTGTTAGACCTCACTACGAACAGGTATTTCTGCAAACCAGCAAATGCGGTTTCGGCCTGCTGTTTTCGCTTTATATAGGGCGTCGTCGGCGCGAGACAAGATGTTCGAGCTTGATGTGTCTCGTGCTTCCATCGTGGTTGCGCCAATGCTGACGGTGACATAGGTGATGGTTTGCGCATTAACGTGTACGGGGTGACTGCCTACTTTTTGTAGAATACGGTTGGCCAATAATGTCGTATTCGCAACAGAAGAGTCCTCACAAACCAATAAAAATTCCTCTCCTCCGAGGCGACCAAAGTGATCAGTGCTGCGTAGCTCACTTTGGACAAGTTGAGAGAATTCCCGTAGAACTTGATCTCCTGCCAAATGACCATGTTGGTCATTGATTTTTTTAAAATGATCCAGATCCAAGATGCATACCATGGTCTCGCGCCCGTGGCGTTGATAGCGCGAGAGCCTCTTCTCCAGTTCCTCTAAGCTATAGCGGCGGTTGGCAATTCCCGTGAGTTCGTCCCTGCTGGCGAGTTGCTCCAGTTTTCGCTCTAACACGCGTCGCTGGGTAATGTCACGCCAGATGCCTTCTACACCGGCATACTGACCCATTTCATCGAGCAGGATTGTGCTGCTGATGGAGATATCGATGACCCTCCCATCACGACATTGCATTTGCCCCGGAAAATCGCGCACATAGCCTTGCGTTTTTATGGTTTCCACAAGTGCTTTACGATCTTCCTCGCAGGGATAAAACACGGCTGCTGGCAGGCCAATGATCTCATTTGGCTGATAGCCGAGAATATTGAGAACCGACGGACTGACATACCGCGTAATACCCTCGGCATCGGTGCGGTAAAAGACGTCTTGCATGGTGTTCATCAGATGCTGAAACTGTTCATCACTCTTGCGTAACCGCTCTTCCATGGCACAACGCTCGGTCATGTCGAGAAATGTGGCAATCAGACCAATGCGACTGTTCACCAGAAAAGTTTGACTCGTCAGGGCGATAACTCGGACATGATGCCGGCAGGTATAAATGCGAAACTCAGTGGGTGGATTGAGGACATTATCCGTTTCTGCTCGGCGGATGCGGGCGACGACTCGCTCTTGATCGAGGGGGTAGATAAATTCATGTACGGAATGTCCAAGGACTTGATCAGTGTTGTCGGCCTCAAAAATTTTGCGTGCAACGGCGTTGGCATAGAGAATTGTATCAGATTCGAAGACAACGACTGCTGTTGGAAGAAAGTCAAACGCCGCACATTCTTCGATAGTGAGCGATGAAATCCGCACCGGGGTGATCTCGTCTCCCATGCCCCTTCCCCGCCTCCCTGGTGTGTAGTCTGGTTGACTGTTCGCCCGACATCCTTGTGAGGATTATCGTGATTCTCATTCCTGATAGTCAACCGCCAAGCGAGAATTCTTTAATATTATGATTGTCCTGCTGTTATTCCGTTGCGGATACAATCCCCCAATGCCACGCCGCCGCGCCAATTCCCTAGTAGTGACAAGCCAGGCCAGTCTCGCAGAGCATTATCAATTGCATTGATGCGCTGTGCATGCCCGAGGTTGTACTGCGGGATGGCGCGAGACCAAATCTGTACCCGTTGGAAGCTTGGCTCACCCTCGATGCCCAAGATGGGGGAAAGATCATGCAACGCCTGAGGAACGAGCGCTTCCTCGCCGGAGAGCGGCTCGCGTGCGCCGCCGAGAAATATCGTGAGTAATACCTGTCCCTCCGGCGCGCGGTTGGGAAAGAGGGTAGAAGAGAATAGTGCCCCGAGCGTGGAAATGCCCAGTCGCCGCGGAATTAGTACACCAAAACCATCCAATGGATGTTGTACGTGCCTGCGATGAAAGCCAAGGGCCAGGGTTGCCACGCTAGGATATTCGATTGCTGCAAGCCGATCCCGCAACAATTGCGCCGCAGACGGCAAGATACGGGCAATGGCATCAGTAGGTAGGCAGAGGATCAATTTCTGTGTTTCCCAGGTGCCAGTCGTGCTTTCTACCTGCCACCCGTTTGCTGTTGGAGCAATCGCCGTGACCGCGCTATTGCAGCGCAGCTTGTCGCCGAGTTTCGCAGCACAAGCACGCGGAAGGGCCTGCATACCTCCAGGAAAAGATAGGAGACGGCTCTTTACGGCGGGGCGTTTGCGGCGCAAGCCGGCAAGCATCAGGGATCCGTGTTCCTGCTCCATCTGTGCCAGTCGCGGCAGACTCGCACTGAGCGACAAGCGCTCCGGGTCACCTGCAAAAACGCCGGATACAAAGGGATCCACCATCCAGTCGAGCACTTCCGAACCCAGGCGGCGGCGCACAAAAGTAGCCACGGATTCCTCGCTATGCGCGCGAGCGCGAAAGGGCTCGCCTAAGAGATGCAGGCGTGCGCGCAAGGATAATAGCTTGCCTCCCAGCAAGGCCCCAGGACCGAGAGCGACGAGCCGGTTTTGTCGGTTGAGGACGAAGCGGCGCCGCGCAATCGGGTTTGCCGCGATACCCGCAAGGGAAAGATTATGCAACAGTTCCGCAACCAGAGGGTCGCGAACGAGCAAGGTGTTGGGGCCTAGGTCGTAGGTGAAGCCCTCCTCGCTGTGACTACGAATGTTGCCACCGGCCTGGTCGCGGGCCTCGAGCAACAGGAATTCCTTGCCCTGTTCTTGCAGGCTCAACGCCAGGCTCAGGCCAGTGATTCCCGCGCCGACGATGAGATAGGGCAGCGATTTCATGGATTAGTCCTCCAGCGGTACTTCCGCCGCAGCGTAAGAGCGACTGTGGAGATACCAACGATGTGCGTGTCGCAATAGGGCAATGAGGATGGCGGTAACCGGCAGGGCGATGAGTAGACCAACGAAGCCAAATAGCTGGCCCCCGGCGAGAACGGCAAAAATCACCAATACGGGATGCAGCCCGATGCGGTCTCCGACCAACACCGGAATAAACAAAGTGCTCTCCAGGATTTGTCCGACGCCATAGACCGCCCAGACTTCCACCAGAGAGAGAAAAGCCCCGCCCTGGATATACATCGCCAGACTGGCAAGGATGATGCCGCTGGCAAAACCTAAGTAGGGGACAAAGCTCAGGAGACCGGATAGCAAGCCAATGAGAAGGGCGGTTTTCAGGCCCACAATACTGAGCCCGATGGCATAGGTGGCACCCAACGCGAGCATGTCCAGGAGTTGCCCGCGTAGGAATGCCATGAGCATGCGGTCGGAATCAATGGCCAATTGGCGGACCAAAGCGAGGCGCTGGCGCGGGATGAGTTCATCGAGGCGCTGTAGCAAGCGTGGCCAATCGCGCAACAGGTAGAACGTGATAACGGGAATTAGAAAGAAATTCATTAAGATGGAGAGCACGCCAGAGCCAGAAATGAGGGCTACTTGTAGACTGCTGCTGGCCCAGTGGGCAAGCTTACTGGCGTTTTTGCTGGCATAGGTAGTCAGGGTGTGACTATCGAGAGGGATTCCCAGGCGCTGGGAAATCTCTGGCAAGAATTGCGTCTGCAGCAAGTCGGCATATTGGCGAATGTAGTTGATGGCGATAAGCGTCTGGGCGCGCACAACGGGCAGCAGGGCAATAATGATCGCGGCGGCAAGCAGAACCGCAAGCAGAAAAACCAGTGTCGTACCCAAAGTTCTCCCCATGCGCCCACGCTGCAGGCGTGTGACCAGTGGATTCCCGAGATAGGCCAGCACGCCAGCAATGAGGAAGGGGGAGAGAATGGGGCCGAGCAGGTAGATCAGCCAAAGGAGTAAAGCGAGACCGATCCAAGGAAGCCAGCGTAACGGCATGTCTCAGTATTTCCTTTTCTGGATGCAGGGATACTCGCTGCATCTAATGCAGATTATGGCCACTGCCCTCCGCCGCCTCCAGCATGACTTGCTGCACTTCGGGGCTGAAATCGCCTTGGAGTACCTGTTGCCTACCTTCCTGAAAAAAGAGTTGCGCGTCCGCAGGGAGAAATTTTTGTAGGGCGGCAAAGGCGCTGCGCATGAGCTCTGGGGCTTGTGCCCGCGTGGCGGTGATCCCCCAGTTGAATAAGAGGATACGCCAGGGGCGCTGCGGGTCATTACTCTCCAGGTCGGCGGCGTAATCGGCCTCGGCCGCCTCTGCCACTGCACCCATCAAGCGCGCGAGGCTGGCGAGCGCAACAGGCTCACGCTCGCCATTGGCCAAGACGGCTAAGCCGTTTACTACCGGGTCGAGGGTGTGAATGGGTTGCTGCTCCTGTACCAGCCAAGCGGCTATGCTCACGCTAACGACCTCAAGCGCAGCCTTGCTTTTGCGCTCTCCCAAACGCTCTGCCCAGGTCGCGAGGTCCATCAGCAGGCCAATGGCGAGATCGCCAATACGTTCCGCCTCGTCTTCCGGTAGCGAAGGGTCCCAGCTGGTGGTGTCCTTCTCTAACACCGTAAAGAGCTGGCGCAAGGCATCAACCAGTTGCGGTGGGGTGATTTGTTCGCCTGTCGCAATGTTGCTTTCCGCAAAGCTGGCGAGGAGAGATTGCACCTGCTGTTCAAAGCGAGCTTTGGCGCTGGCAATGTCGGCGAGAGAAGGCACGGCGAGTTCCTCAAAGTGCGTAAATTGGGCTTTGATGGTATCATGAAAACTTTGCTAAAGCAGTTGTATTGGGAGTTCTTATGCCACAGTCCACACCCCCTCGTTCCGCGGTTGATCTACACATGCATTCTCTGCATTCCGATGGCAGCATGCGGGTGGAAGACTTGGTCGCGCGGGTCGCCAAGCGCGAGGTGCGGCTGATGGCACTTACGGATCACGATAACACTGCTGGCATTGCCGTAGCTGCGTTGGAGGCAGCCCGCCACGAGATCGATTTTATCCCTGGGGTAGAGGTTTCGAGTGAATGGAACGGTATCGGCATCCACATTGTAGGTCTTGGTATCGACATCGAGAACCAGGAACTGCAAGCTGGCCTTGATAAGATTATGGAGTTTCGCGATTGGCGCGCAGCGGAAATCGGTCGCCTGCTGGAAAGCGCGGGGATCTCTGGTGCAGAGTCAGGCGCGCGGCAACTGGCCGGGAGTCGCATGGTAGGACGCACCCATTTCGCCCGCTGGCTGCAGGACTCTGGTCACTGCCACGACAATGGCGAGGCATTTCAGCGCTGGCTTGGGCGTGGTCAGGTGGCCTACGTGCCCAGTGACTGGATTCCCATGGCTGAGGCGGTGTCCTGGATTCGCCAGGCAGGTGGTGTTGCCGTGGTTGCCCATCCTGGGCGTTACAAGCTGAGTGCGACGCGCCTGCGCGCCTTATTTGAAGAGTTTCGCGCTGCGGGTGGCGGTGCTGTTGAGGTCTCTTCGGGCGCACAGGGGGCTGCCGATCGGGAACACTTGAGCAAGTTGGCACAGCAACTCGGTCTTGCTGCTTCCCTTGGTTCGGATTTCCATGGTCCGGAAATCGGGCATGCCGAAATCGGGCAACTTGCGCCGCTGCCTGAAGGGGTACAGCCGGTGTGGGAGTGTCTCGGGCATTCCACCCCAATCGCCACCCACTGACGTCTTCCCATGCCCCAACTGCGCGAAAATATTCGTTTTGCTACCTGGGGAACGGTCGTTCTCGTCTTTGTCTATCTTGGGGCCCTCTATACCTTGAGCCCCTATGCCGGCCCGTTGCTCATGGGCGCCGTACTCGCCACAGTCGGCTGGCCGTGGCAGCGACGTTTAGAACGATCCTTTCATCTGCCACCCTGGCTCGCGTCCCTTTTGCACGCCCTGGCGTGGATGGCGGTCATCATCATCCCTGCCGTTCTCGTTGTCGAATCGATTCTGCCAGAATTGCTGAGGGTGGTTGCGCGCTGGCAGACAGGTGCACCGTTGTTGGGTGTGCCGCGGGAGTTGCAACAGATTCCCTACCTAGGCAAGTGGCTGGCGGCGCATCTGCGCCTTTTGAACGGCGCTCACATATCACATTTTTTCAGTGACCATGCCGCAGTCATCACCAGTTCCCTCGGGCAGCTCTGGTTTTTTGTTTTGCATACCTTTTTTGTCGCCCTGACGGTCTTTGCCATTAGTTTGCATGGCCGGCGCCTGGGTGAAATTTTGCACCTCGGTGCCAGTCAGCTTTGGGGACCAGAACGTGGTGACCGCTTCCTCCTCGCGGCGCGGGAGGCAACCCGTTCCGTTCTCATTGGCTTGATTGGTGTGGGGGTGATTGAGGGTCTGCTGATCGGGATTGCTTACGCAGTGGCGGGCGTCAACACCTGGCCGTTGTGGATGGTGGTTACGGCGCTGCTTTCTCCAATACCGTTCGGCGCCACGGTAGTGGTTGTGGCGGCAACTCTTTGGCTGGTTTTTGGCGGCCATTGGCTTGCTGGTCTGGTAGTGCTGGGCTGGGGCTTTTTCGTCATTACCTTGGCGGATTTAGTCATCCGACCGTTGCTAACGGGATCACAAAGCCAGGCGCCTTTTTTCCTGGTGTTTTTCAGTATCCTTGGTGGGGCGGCCGCCTTTGGCTTGATTGGTTTGATTATCGGCCCTATCTTGGTACTGATGGCGCGCGGCGTTTGGCTGGCCTGGGAACGTCGGGTCTTGCTCGAGCGCGGAACCGGAACAGGGGAAGTGCGATCTAACTCGTGAGTTTATGGAGGTGCAGAATGGATTATCAAATCTTTGATCAGCAGTACAATCAAATTGCACAGGCGACCCAGAACAATATTCAGGGCTTGCAGCAGGTAGCACAGAAGATGCAGTCGGCGATTCCTGATTCCAATCAATCGCGTGACCTGATTCTGGATCTGCGCAACATGGCGATGAATCTGCAGAGTCAACAGCAGAATGTGAACATGCTCTTGCAGCAGATGGGGCAACGCATCCAGCAGTTGGAGATGCAAATGCAGCAGATGGGGGGGCAGCCAGGAATGAACCCTAACATGGCGCAGCGTCCGTGGAATGCGCCAATGCAGGGCGGTATGGGTGGTGGATTTATGGGCAATGTGATGACTGGCCTGGGGCTAGGCGCGGGCTTTGCCGTTGCCGACAACATCGTCGACGATATCTTTAACATGTTCTGAGTGCTGTGACAGTAGGCAGGCGCAAGCGGCGGCCGCTCTGGCCGCCTTTTTTGTGGAGGAAAACGTGGCAGAAGAATGGATCTATGGCATCCACGCCGTCGAGGCGGCCGTCCAAGCGGGGGAGGTGGAGCGATTGTGGATGGCGCAAGAGCGAGCCGCTGACGCACGGGTGTTGGCAATCCGCCAGGCCGCTGCGGCGAGTGGTATTGCGGTCGTGCTGGAGCCGGCACAGGCTCTGGGGCGACGTTGTCGCAGCGAACAGCACCAAGGGGTGTTGGCGCGTGCCCTGCCGCTTCCGCCGCGAGATTGGAAGAGCTTTGCTGGACAACTACCAGACAATGCCTTCTTACTCATGCTCGACGGTGTCACCGACCCACATAATCTCGGGGCCTGCTTGCGTAGCGCCGAGGCGGCGGGTGTGGATGCTGTTCTACTGCCCAAGGACAACGCTTGCGGCATCACCGCCACGGTGCGCAAGGCCGCCGCTGGCGCTGCCTCGCGCGTGCCTGTCTTTTTTCTGACGAACCTGGCCCGCAGCCTGAAGGATCTGCAAGAGAGGAAATTTTGGGTGGCGGGTCTGGCCGGTGAGGCCGAGCAGAGCATGTACGCGGCCGATCTGCGTGGTCCCTTGGTGCTGGTCATGGGCAGTGAAGAAAGGGGTATGCGTCGCCTGATTCGCGAGCACTGTGATTTTCTTCTGCGCATTCCCATGGCCGGTCAAATCGAGAGCCTGAATGTCTCCGTTGCCACCGGGATCGTTCTCTTCGAAGCGCATCGTCAGCGGAGCGGGGAGGCGGTGGCACGGCATTCGCGCTAGAATTGAGTCAAAGCACAGGAGACCCCATGACCCCCAAGCTTGTCGATTCCCACTGCCATCTCGACTTTGATGATTTCGATGAAGATCGCGCGGAACTTCTGCAGCGCGCGCGGGAGGCTGGCGTTACCTCGATTTTGATTGCCGCGGTGCGCCAGCCGGATTGGGGGCGGGTGCGGGCGCTAGCCGATTCTGAGGCAGAGATTTGGGGGGCGGCAGGGGTACATCCCAATGAGCCCGCCGAAGAAACGCCCAAATATGCAGATCTGCTCGCGGCTCTCGATCATGAAAAAATTGTCGCTGTTGGGGAAACCGGCTTGGATTATTTTCGCATGGAAGGGGATCTTGCCTGGCAACAAGAGCGCCTGGCGATGCATATTGCGGCGGGACGCGAAACCGGCAAGCCGCTGATCATTCACACCCGCGAGGCCGCTGTCGATACCCTCGCGATATTGCGCGGCGAGGGCGCCCGTGATTGCGGCGGCGTCATTCACTGTTTTACCGAAAACCTCGATTTTGCCCACCAAGCGCTGGATCTGGGCTTTTACATTTCGTTTTCCGGCATTGTCACCTTCAAAAATGCCAAGAATCTGCAAGAAGTTGCGAAAGTCGTCCCGCAAGAGCGGCTCTTGATAGAGACGGATGCACCGTTTTTGGCACCTGTGCCCATGCGCGGAAAGCGCAATGAGCCCGCATTTGTTGCGCATGTTGCACATTTTCTTGCCGAATTGCGCGGGGAAGATTTGGCGGGTCTGAGCGCGGCAACCAGTCGTAATTTTCGCCAGCTCTTTCATGTGCCGGAGCCTGCATGCGCATAGAATTCCTGGGTACGGGCTCCAGCGCCGGGACCCCGGTAATCGGCTGCGATTGCCCGGTTTGCCGTGGAGGGAATCCGCGCAATCAGCGCAGCCGGGCGAGCATCCTGGTGCAAGAGCAGGGCACCCAGATTCTCATCGATACTGGGCCGGATTTGCGCATGCAAATGCTGCGTTCCGGTGTCTGTCATCTCGATGCCGTTTTTTATACGCACTTTCATGCCGACCATATCAATGGGATTGATGATCTACGCGCCTT
The DNA here is from genome assembly GCF_041146875.1 of Acidithiobacillus sp. IBUN Pt1247-S3. Classification (NCBI taxonomy): domain Bacteria; kingdom Pseudomonadati; phylum Pseudomonadota; class Acidithiobacillia; order Acidithiobacillales; family Acidithiobacillaceae; genus Acidithiobacillus; species Acidithiobacillus sp. IBUN Pt1247-S3. The sequence continues at coordinate 48,387 of NZ_JBFRXP010000004.1, forward strand.
TAATTTCCTCGCTAAGCGTGTCATTCCTTGTTATGCCGATCCACGCACAGCACGGGAATTGGAAGACCGATTTCGTTACTGTTTTCTGCCCCCCGATCCAGCTTGGGCAAAACCATCCTTGTCGATGACGGTAATCGAGCGAGTACAGCGGGTGGGAGTGATCGACGTTCTTCCTATACCGGTCTTGCATGGAAAGCTTCCGATTTATGGCTATCGCTTTGGCAATGCCGCGTATCTTACCGATCTGAAGACGATCCCGGAAGAGAGTTACGTGCTGCTGGAAGATCTTGACCTGCTCATTCTCGATTGCCTGCGCGAGGAAGAGCATCCCACCCATGTCAACCTAGAAGAATCTCTCGCCATTGCGGCGCGTATCAACGCCAAAAAAACCCTGCTTACGCATATGACCCATGAGTTGGATTATCAGCGCTTGTTGGCTCTCCTGCCAGAACACGCTGCGCCCGCGTATGACGGTTTAATTGTGGATTTGTAGTTTTTTATTTTATTCTTCTGCTCTTATCTATAGGGTATTCCGTATTATGGAATAGATATCTTATTGCGGAATAATGATGGGTGGTCTAGTCTCCAATATAGCCGCAGTAGGTAGAATTTTTAGTAAATGAAAATATAAGAAAATTTTTGTTTACCTTCCTCGCGGCTATGGTGCCTCTTTTGAGGTAATCAGTCTTCAGGCAGGAGAGTTGATCATGTCGATACAAGAAATGCCGGAGTATTCCTCGTCTTACCGTTGGGTCATGGCGGCAATCACTGGAGTCATCATGACTACCAGTTTTATATCTCTTACCTCGTTCGGTGTATCGGCTCCGGCCATGGCCGCAGCGATGCATGTTTCTTTGCAGTCACTTTCTACCGATGGCATTGATGCCTTCTCTGTGGGTCTGTTTATCGCGTTTTTTCTCGGTCATGGTGGAATATTTGATACGCGGATTCGATCGGGAGTATTGGTTGCGCAGCTTTTCCTAATTATTCCGCAGATCCTCATTCCCATTCTTATGCCCATCACGCAATCTCTTATTTTATTGATCATATTCCGCTTTCTTCAGGGTCTGATGATCATGATGATTGCCCTGTTTTCCTTACAACTGGCGGGCTGGTTTCGCTCCAGCCAGCGGGGAATATCGCTGGCAGCGATGTTGGGTGCCATTACCTTGGGTGGTGCTGTTGGTGGTGTGATTACGGGAGATTTGTCGTCTTTGGGTTGGCAGGCCGTATACTTTATTACGGCGGCGATTATGATCGCTGGCGCCGTGGTCTATTTTGTCTTTGCCCGGGATGCTACTAGCCACGCCGAAGGAATCAAAAAATCCAAAGCGGAACATCGCAAGCACAAATTGTGGTCTTATCCCATGACCTGGATCATGGGTATCGTCCAAATTCCAAACAATTGGACATTGTTTACGATCGGCGGTTTTTTGCCGATATATGCCTATCATCTGGGTTACAAGCCAGAGGAAACTGGTAACGTAATGTTTATTTGGGGATTGATGGGATTTGCGGCAGCAATCCTGGGTGCATTGCTCGGCGATTATTGGGCAAAGAGGAAGAATACGCACCGAAATTTCGTCAATGCACGTCTTGGGGTCATCAGTGTGGCAAATGTATTCATCATCATCGGCGCTCTGATGATTTTGTATGTTGCACCGATTTCTTATCCGTTATTACTCCTTTCGGCTCTTGTTGTCGCCTGCACGATGGCTACACCACCGAATTACTGGGCATCTCCGTGTAATATGTTCCCCGTTGCGACAATGGGAGCAGGTGCCTTTGCTATCGGCGTGATATCCAACTCGGTGAGCGCCATCGGGCCAGTCGTATCGTCAGTGATCATTCGTACCGTTGGCTGGAGTGGCGTGTTTTGGGTGATGGTCGGATTGGCGGCTGTGGGGCTAGGTGTGAATTATCTGGCGAGCCAAACAGGTTTACCGATCGAAATTGAGGGTGATGCCGACGATTCTGTTTCTTGTGCTACGGGTTTGCGTCATTAGTGGGTAGCTGGCGTGTTGAGATTGATGCGCTGGGCGGTTTCCTGTAGTAGTGGTATGCACTCTTCTTTGCGGCGGTGAATGCGGACGCCGAGACAGCCAACGCCGATCTCGGCCTCCTCATTATCGCGTGCATAACCGTCTTTTTGTGCTTGCTGCGCCGTATTCCAGAGGGTAGAGACTTGGGTAAGCGAATGGGTGGTGAGCGCGCAGAAACTCACCCGTCCTGCCTTGGTTATCCAGTCAGACCTGTTCAGTGCGTATACCCGCGTGACCGTGTTGCTGTTCACCAGCACGCTGGTGGATACGCCCCTCCTGCGCGTCACGATACAACCGCACACCGATAATGGGCTGCAGCGAACCTCACAAGTAATGATCGACAAAGCCATGACGGTGACGCGCGAAAAGTTGGGACTGGTCTTCGGGTCCCTGGATGCAGAAAACCTGGTGCAGGTAGACCGCTGTTTGTCGGTCTTTTTGGGGATTGTGAAATAGTCCACCGCTGCGAGCCAGGAGCGCCGCCAACACCTATCCTATGGTGAGGTGACGATGATATCCTTGGTTGAGTTATAGGCCCTGCCATTGCGAGCGGGAGCGTAAGCCAGCAAAAATACCATGCAGCCGAATGCGACCAATCCAGAAACACCCAAAATCGGATGGCCCTTTATAACACGAAGGAGTGATGGCACAGCAAGTCAGAGAGTTACGATCTGGCGTTGCGCTTCAACATTGAAACCGCCAAGATAAATTTTCCGCCCGATGAACCGTAGCTGCGACCCAAAGGAAACCGATAATGCCGCAACGTAAAAGCAGTCGCCGGATTATGCTGACAGCGGCAGCATTGATTATTGTGGCCATCGGCTTTGCTGCCTGGGCATTCACCGGTAATGCAGAACCCCATTCTGGCGCGCTGGCAACCCGTAGCACCACAGCACAACCCTTACCTCCGACCCTACGTCGTGACAACAACACCCCGGCCATCCCCGAAGTCCTGCCCACAGCGCCGACGAATTCCTCGAATATCGGTACCACGCTACCCATAGTCAACCTGTCCCGCGCCCTGCCCGGCTTGGGGAACGATGCGGAGACTTATGCCAGTGATCTGGAGTCCTCCAAGCTGGGGCACAACTTCCGTGCGGCGGGGCAGGCCAACGACCAGGCGATTCGCGCAGCCCTCAAAGCCGGTGATTCGGCCAAGGCCACACGCCTCCAGGCCCAGCATGAAGTCTGGAAAAAGCAGCAACGTGCCCATGCCCTGGACACAGCGGAAAAGGCTTACGCTACGGGCGATTGGTCATCAGCCGTCGCTGACTACCAGCAACGTATTGCCCTTGGCAATAACGACAATCCGCAGATCTGGTGGCACCTCGCCAATGCCATGCGCAACAATGGCGCGCCCTTAGAGAAAGATATCGCTTACACCGCCTATCTCGCTTATGAGCGCACCATTCAGCAGCACAAACCCGATGTCGCCATACTGCTTCCCGCGCTGAATCTTTTACGGCAAACCTTGGCGGCGCGAGGTAATCACCTGGGCGAAATTCATTTGCTGGAAGCCATGTATCGCGCTTACCCGGCGGATGCGCAGATTGCCACGGAATTGAAAACGGCGGTGATGACCTATGGCTTTCAGGTGCAAAGTGTTACCCCGGATGCCAACCAGTTCCCAACCCGCACCTGTGTGAAGTTTACCGCTCCGCTCTCCGATGCACCGGATTTTCATGCCAGCAACTGGGTAACCTTTTCTCCGGCACAGCCCCATGCGGTGGTGGTCCGTGAGAACGGCGGCATTTGCGTCACCGGTTTGCCTGCGGGCAGTCGCACGCAGATGCGCATCCGGGCAGGACTGCCCGCCATTGCCGGTGCGGTCATGACGGCGGCGAAAATCGTCACGTTGACCTTGCCCAATCGCTCACCCAGCATTATCTCCGATACCGGACGTTTTATTATTCCGGCATCATTGCCACCAGTGGTAGGCTTCTCCGGCGTCAATATTTCGCGGGTCAAACTGCAGATCAATCGGGTGCCGGAACGCGCCCTGCTGGCCTTCGTCGCCAATCATCCGTTGCTGAATCAGGACGGCGACGAATCCACCCTGGATAACCAGAACAGCCTGACGGTCTGGCACGGGACGGCAGACATACCGCATTTCATGCAGAACCAGTTGATGCACACGCGATTGCCCCTGCCCAAAATCCTTCAGAAGCCAGGGCTCTACGCGATCGAGATCAGCCCCGGAGACGGCACGCCCAATGCCAACGGCAGCCTCAACACCGTGCAACTGGTGTTACGCACCAACCTAGCACCGACGGTCTGGCAGGGGCGTAATGGCTTGTATGTGCAGATGCGTCGCTATACCGACGCCAGCCCCTGGAGCGGTGTCAAAGTCGAACTCATCGCCCAGGACAACGATATTCTGCAAATGGTGCGGACCAATAGCGACGGCATTGCTGTCTTCCCGAAGCCCATCCTGCAGGGCAGCGGCGGGCAGAGTCCAGCGGCGCTGCACATTTATGGACCCGGTAATGAGTTCACCCTCTTTAACCTGCAGGGCTCGCCGCTGAATCTGTCTGGACGTGGCATCTCCGGGCGGACGGCGCTGAAGCCGGTCAGCCCTTTCCTGTGGCTGGACCGCGGTATTTATCGTCCCGGCGAGACGGTGCATGTGGCGGCCATTTACCGCAGTGCAGCCGGCAAACCACTGGACTTGCCTTTGCACCTCGTCGTCCGTCGGCCCGGCGGGCAGGTTTTCCTGGACAAGGTCCCCAAACTGTCTGACGACGACGCTATCGCGGTGCCCGTCAAACTGCCGTTGGCGGCGCAGGATGGTAACTGGAGCGTGAGCCTGTCTACTGGCGTGCATGAGCCCGATCTGGCGAAGGAAACCTTCACAGTATCCGCCTTTGTACCGCCGACCCTAGCCGTCGAACTGGGCAACGCCAAGGCCGTTCCGGCGGGCCAGCAGGTACAGTGGCCGGTGCATGTGCGTTATCTCTACGGTGCCCCCGGCGCCCATCTATCGGGCACGGCACGGATCAGTCTGAGCAGCGGCCCCATCCCTTATCCGCAATGGCAGCACTACCGATTCGGCTTGCATGGCGAGGTAGTTACGGCACAGGTGCAAGAGCCCACATTGCCGGAAACCGACGCTACGGGCCTCACTCAGGTACCCATTGATTTGCAAAAAATGCCGGACAGCACCCGTTTTCTGGAGGCGCATGTGGCGGTCTCCATCAACGAGCCCTCTGGCCGCCCGGTGAACAGTCGCATCACTCTGCCCATCACGCCGGATCATCCCCTCATCGGCATCGAAAGCGGGTTTCAGGATGAAACCGTAACCGCAGGGAAAATGCCGGTTTTCCACATCGCGGCGGTGGCCCCAGACGGCAAGGCTAGGGTTATGCCGGTGCAGATCCAGGTGGTTCGGCAGTCTTCCGAGTGGAATATCTCCCTACATCATGGAGTAGCTAGTTGGGGCTATACCTACATTAACCATCCGGTGCTGACCAAGGAGGTAACCTTGCTGGCGGGTCAGCCCTACGCCCTGCAACTGCCCGTGCTGGACTATGGCCGTTACCGCCTGCGAGTGATTGAAGCCCACGGCGGCCTGGCCGCCAGTTCGGTGATTTTCTACTCCGGCTGGCAGACCAGCGGCAATCCAGGGGCGCCGCAGCGGGTTTCCGTGCGCAGCGGCACAGCGGAATATGCCGCAGGCAGCACCGCCGATATCCATGTCTCCGCGCCCTTCTCCGGCCCGGCGGTGCTGGTCATCGCCAACGACAAGATTTTGAAGGTGAAGAACTTTACCCTGCGCAAAGGGGGCCGTACTCTGCACGTGCAGGTCCGGAAGGGTTGGGGCGCGGGCGCCTACGCACTGGTGGATGTATTCCGTCCCGCCACTGCTACCGAGGCCCCGGAACGGGCCATCGGCCTGACTTGGCTCGGCCTCCAGCCCGGCCACCGTGCAATCCCGGTCCGCTTTGCCGTCCATCCAGTGTACCGCCCGCGGCAAACCATCCGGATCTCGGTTAAAACCCGCCCCGGTGCCTATGTGACGGTGGCGGCGGTCGATAAAGGTATCCTCAATCTCACCCAGTTCCCCAATCCCAACCCACTGCACCATTTCTTTGGTAAGCGGCGGCTGGATATCAGCGTCTTTGACGACTACGGCGCCCTGCTGGCCCGCCCCACGGGTTTTGAAGCCTTGCTGCAAAACGGCGCAGGGGCCAATTTCGGTCCGGCGGCACGACCCATTCCGCAGAAGGTGGTGGCGCTCTTCGCCGGCCCAGTGCAGGCCAATAGTGATGGCATCGCCGAACTGCCCCTTACAGTGCCGGAGTTCAATGGCGAACTGCACCTCATGGCCGTGACCTGGAAAGGCGACGCGGTCGGTGCAGGGGACACCAGCATCATTGTTCGCAACCGCCTCATTGCCAATCTGCTGCTGCCGCGCTTCCTGTCTCCCGGCGACAGCGCCCAGGCAACGGTCATGTTGCAGAATTTGAAGCTGCCCGCAGGCGTATATCACAGTCACGTCACGGCGACCGGGCCAATCCGCGTCGGGAGCAACAGCCATAGCGAGACATCCCTGAAACCCCAGGCCATGCGTCTGCTACCGGTTACCTTGACGGGAACCGGAGAAGGTACGGCGCACCTGGCCCTGACCATCAATGGTCCCGGAGGCTACAGCCTGGTTCGCCATTGGAGTATGGTGGTGCATTCCACCCAACCGCCCATTTCCAAAAACCATAATCTGACGCTGGCGGTGGGTGGCCAGCGCGCACTACAGCCGGAGACCCAAGGCTTTATCCCCGGTTCCACCGCGAGCGCGGTGACGCTCGGCAATACCATGCCTTTCAATCCCAAGGCCTATGTACAGGCCCTGTACCAGGGTCGGCACTGCGGTTCCCTCCTGGATGCCGCCAGCGAAGGCCTGCCGTTGACGGTGCTGAAACCGCCGCTGATCACACCACGGCGTGCCGCCAAACTCCAGGATTACGTCAATCAGGTGCTGAATTACCAGCGCTACGATGGAGCCTTTGGCCTTTGGTCCAACAATGGCGACGCCCAACCCTGGCTTACGGCTTTTGTCACCGAATTTCTCCTGCGTGCCCAGAAGGCCGGAGCTACCGTGCCGCAACCCACCATCGATCAGGCGCTGCACTGGCTGAGTCAAGAAGTCGAAAACGAAAACCATACCGTCTTTGATCGCATCTACGCCGTTTATGACCTAAGTCTGGCGGGCAAACCTCCTGCGGGGGCCATCCGCATGCTGGCACGGCACATGGACCAGATCAGCATGCCCTTGGCGCTGGCGCAACTGGGTTCGGCCCTCAACACCATCGGCGAGCCGCATCAGGCGCTAAAAGCCTTGCAGAAGGCCATCAAAACGCAGGAGCCTGTCAGTGGCGATTGGTGGTGGGGGCGCTCCGACTGGGATGCGGCCTTTGGCTCGCCGTTACGCGATGCCTGGGCTGTGCCCACCATCATCGCGCAGTCCGGCCTGATGCCCGAGGCCGTGACCAGACTGCGGCAGGACCTCCCAGGTGCAGGGTTGGCGCCCGACGACCTCACCACCCAGGAGCTCGCCTGGGCGCTCTACGCCGACGGCGTGCTGGGCGGCGCGGGTAAAATCGTCCATGTCCAATGGGGTACTCAGATTATTCAGCGGACAGGGCCTGTGGTCCTGCCCCTGATTGGTCCCATGACGCTACGCAATCTGGGTAAGGAAACCCTCCCCGTTTCGCTGGCGACCACCGGTATCACATTGATGCCGCCGCCCGCGGCCACCCACGGGATGGAGGTCAGTCGGGCTTTTTATACGCTGGCCGGTAAGCCGCTGAAGCCAGAATCTATTCCACAAAACACTGTCTTCGTAGTCGTGTTGAAAGGGGCGATCACCGACAATCTGCCACACCGCGCACTGCTCGATATGGGTTTGCCGCCGGGCTGGGAACTGGCGGGTAGCGTAACACCGAGCAAAGTGCCCAGCCTATCCTGGCTGCATCATCTGACAGCGCCGGAAGCTACTACAGCTGCCGATGATCGCTATGAAGCGGCCTTTCAGATGGCCCCCAAAAACAATGATGCATTCAACGGCAACGGGGTTCCGGACTTCAAGACGGCGATCCTGTTGCGCGCCGTTACCCCCGGTCACTACGTCCTGCCGGGGGTCACCGTCAGCGATCTCTTTCACCCCTCCATATTCGCGCGCACGGCCGGGCGGAAGGTGGCCGTGACGCTACCGTCCCCCTGAGTAGCCCATGACCAAGCGATGGTCTGGCTCGCTGGAGTGTGGTGTGGCCCGAGGTAAATACCGTTGGTGGCGACGGGTCGGGCGCTGGATGCTTACCGGCATCGGCGTGCTGGCGGTCACCGCCTGGTTTATGGCGCCCGGTACCAGGACCCTGACGCAAGAGGGCCGCATTATCTATGACCGACACGGCCATGTGCTGGCCATGTTCCTAAATAAACAGCAGCAGTGGGCCTTCGCCACCGGTCCGCGACAGATCAGCCCGGTGATGCGACGGATGCTGGTGGCCATTGAGGACCGGCATTTCCGCTGGGATCCCGGCGTCGACCCGCTCGCCATTCTTCGCGCCGTGGGACAGATAGTACTGGCGGGTCACGTGGTATCCGGCGCCTCCACCATCACCATGCAAGTAACACGGATGCTCCATCCTCAGCCCCGCACCCTACCTGTAAAGATGCTGGAAGCCATGCAGGCCATTTCCCTCTTCGAACACCATTCCAAATCTGCTGTGCTGGGCATGTGGCTATCCCTAGCCCCGGAGGGTGGCAATATCGAGGGGGTCGAAGCCGCCGCCCATGCCTGGTTCCACCAGTCACCGCGCACCTTGGGACCAGCGCAGGCGGCTTTTCTGGTGATGCTGGTGCGCAACCCCAACCAGCTCAATCCGCTGATTCATCCGCGGGCCGCCCTCGCCACCCGCAATCAGATCTTGCGGGAATCCTGGCGGCAAGGCGTCATTTCCCGGGCAGCGTTGGAGCGCGCCTTGGCCACCCCGTTGCCCCAGCGTCTCTACCCCATGCCTCTGCTCTCGCCCCAGGCGGTTTCGACGCTGCCCAGTGACACCCGCACCACTCTGAATGCGCCCATGGATCGCGCCATTGCCGTCATCGCCCGGCAGACCCTTCGCCACATGGAGCCGTCAGAGAGCGTTGCCATCGTGGTGGTCAGTCTCAAAACCAAAGGCATCCGCGCCATTTACAGTGGCGACTGGGGCAATGCTCAGCGCGATGGCTTCATCGACATGACCCAAGCCATACGTTCGCCGGGGTCGGCTCTCAAGCCTTTCCTCTACGGACTCAGCTTTGAAGCTGGGCTGATCCGCCCGACCACCAATGTGGCCGATTTTCCCAGCAATTTCGGAGCCTATGAACCCAATGATTACAATGACACCTACATGGGGGTCGTGACGGCGACCACTGCGCTGCGGCGCTCGCTGAATGTGCCCGCTATCGACCTCATCAAAGCCTATGGGCCTTTGCGCTTTGCGGCACACCTGACGGCGGCGGGCACGCCAGTGATGTTGCCTTACGGGGCCGACCCGGCCTTGCCCCTGGCCTTGGGCGGCGCAGGTATTTCCATGCGTCGACTGGTGGCACTTTATGCCGGGCTGGCGAATGGCGGGATGGTGGAGCGTCTGCATCTGATTGCTGGCCAGCGCCGTAGACAACGACGCCTGCTATCGCGTCATGCGGCAGAGGAGGTCATCGCCATCCTTAACCGTCCCTTCCCCTTCGGCGGCCCCACCGGCATCGCCTGGAAAACCGGTACCAGCGCCGGCAACCGCGACGATTGGGCCATTGGCTTGAACCACCGCTACGCCGTTGCTATCTGGATCGGTCAGCCCAACGGTGCTGCCCTCCCCGGTGATACCGCCCTTGCCGCTATTCCGATTCTCGCCAGGATCTTCAGTATCCTGCCGGGCCGCGCCTTGTCGGTGCATCCGCCCACCCGGCCGCTGACCCTGCACCAACTACCCATGGGCACCCTGCTGGAGATCGCCGCACCTGCACCGAGCGCACAACTGACCGCCGGTAAACCGGTCAGTATTCGCGTGCTCGGCGGCAGCCGACCCTTTCATTTTCTGGTGGATGGTCGCCCCATTCCGTCCAACCCGGCCTTGAGAAGCGTGCGCTGGACACCCCCTGTGGCGGGTTTCTACCATCTCAGCATTCTCGACGCCAACGGCAAACTGGTGACGCGGGCGTTGCGGGCAGTACCGAAGATCAATGCCGCTAGTGTGGAGTGGGGCAGCACTACCGCTACGCAGCCGTAGAAAACGCAAAACACCTGACAGTCAGAACTCCAGTGGTGGGCCATTTCATTTTTAAGGCTGCCCCAGATACTCTCGATCGGGCTAGTGTCATAGCAATAAAATGGATTGGCGGCTGTGGGGTTGGGTGTAAATTATCTGGCGAGCCAAACAGGTTTACCGATCGAAATTGAGGGTGATGCCGACGATTCTGTTTCTTGTGCTACGGGTTTGCGTCATTAGTTGGTAGTTGGCGTGTTGAGATCGAGAACGACGGTTAGTCCTTGTAAGCGTTTTTCGATGCGCTGGGCGGTTTCCTGTAGCAGTGGTATCCACTCTTCTTTGCGGCGGTGAATGGGCGAGGAGATACTGAGACCTACGAGGCAGGGAAGTGGAGTGTGAATGAGGACGCCGAGACAGCCAACGCCGATCTCGGCCTCCTCATTATCGCGTGCATAACTGTCTTTTTGTGCTTGCTGCGCCGTATTCCAGAGGGTAGAGACTTGGGTAAGCGAATGGGTGGTAAGCGCAGGTAGGCCGGTGCGTTTTGCATAATCGCGTACCCAGTCATAGCCATGTTGTGCCAGCATCAATTTCCCGACAGCAGTGCAGTGTAATGGTGCGCGCGAGCCGATGACTTGCTCAACCCGCATCATTCGTGGTGAAAGCACGCGCTCGATGTACAGCACCTCATCGTCATGTTCGACGGTCAGATTTACGGTTTCTTCGATTTGATCACGTAACCAAGCCATGCTCGGCTGCGCCAACGCGCGCAGGTCGGCGCGACCGTGGACAACGCGGCTCCATTCTAATAAGCGCTTGCCAAAGCAATAATTTCCCTGGATATCACGCTCCACCAAGCCGTTCTCTTGTGCCGATGCCAGAATGCGAAATGCCGAGGAAGGGGCTAGGCCGGTGACGGCAGAAAGCACCTTTAATGAAGTGCTGCCGCCCTCCTGTGCGAGTGCGTCCAAGAGAAGGCGCAGGCGGTCGATGACCTGTACGGAGCCATGGGAGGCAGAATTTTCATTTTTCATAATGCGGAACATCTCCCTCATTGCGGAATATGTGTATCTCTACTACTATGTAGTTAAACCTTTCTGACTACGGGATGCCAGTATCATGACGCAAACACCAACTCTACCCCCCCAAGCTCCCGATTTTTGTCGTGGCATGGTTTGCTTTGGCACGCAGTGGCCGGATTTTGAGCGTTGTGGGAGCCAGGCAGCCATTCGCGACGGAGCCAGTGCGGTCGCCGACCCGGCGGATGAGCGTGCGGTTTATCAGACCTTGCTGCTTGCTGATGCGTTGCGCTACTGCACCCTGCAGGTCTGTGCCGCCAAATCGTCTGGGCATCCCGGTGGTTTTGCCTCCAGTGCCGATGTCTACGCGGCCTTGGTCATGCTGGGGCATACGAATATTGTCACCGAGGTCGGGCACCATGCGCCCGGTTTCTATAGCGCGATGTTTCTGGATGGTTCTTTGGAGGCCATGCAGATCAATAACATGACGGATTTCATGGCGCGTTTTCGCGAGCGCCACGGTTTGCTTGGCCATCTTTCCGGGGCTATCCCAGGGCTCTTGGCGCCCGCTGGTCCGCTGGGGCAGGGACAGCATTTCGCCATGGCTGGGGCCTTGCTGCATCCGGGTACCCTGTTCCCCGTGACCATCGGTGACGGTGGCTTTGGCGAACCCTATGTGCTGAGCAGCATGAAGCACTTCCACTTCGCCTATCCGCAAGTCACCAACTATCTACCGATTCTGGTCTGGAACGGCTTTAGCCAAGAACACCACTCCATGGTCTCGCGCATGAGTAATGCCGAGATGACTGCCTACTGGAAGGCACATGACTTTGATGAAGTCATTTTGATTGATGCCAAGGATTTTGATGACGCCAATCAATCCGGGCCGTATGTCGACTCGGCGCGCTTTTCCTTCGCGCAGCGCCTAGCCTTTATGAAGGCAGTGCTGGCGGCGACGGCAAGGGCGGCGGATGCCGCCCTGCACGGACGCCATACTGCCGTTATCTTCAAGCAGCTCAAAGGTGCGGGCGTGCATGTAAGCGGCGCCAAGTCGCACAACCTGTACCCCAAGGATACCCTGGAGTCTCCGGAAATTCGCGGGGCGTTGGAGCGTTTGGCACTGGCACCCGAGGCCTGGGCCTTGGTGCGGGAAAACGCCCGCCGCGCCGGTGGTGGCCCTGCCGGGCAAACCGTCGTCACGGAAAAAGTACTTGAATTAACGCCGCTGGGCTCCTTCCCGGTGCAGGACTTTGCTGTGGGCGAGCAGGCGGTGCCAGCGACGGCATTTGGTGCCTTGGTAGCCTGGCTCGGACAGCAAGATCGGCGTTTTGTGGTCAGCAATGCCGACGGCAATGAGGCCTCGGCGATGAAGAACATCAACGATGCCCTGAAGATCCGTCATCCCACGGAAGACCCGCTCTACAATCAAATGCCCAATGGGCAGGTCTACGAGCCTCTCAACGAAGATGCCTGCGCCGGTTTGGCGGTAGGCTTGGCCCTCTTCGGTGGTCGCTCGCTGTGGCTGTCTTACGAATCCTTTGTCATCAACGGTTGGCCCATCGTGCAGACGGTAGGTCAGGCGATGGCGGAACTGCGGCGGCCGACCCCCTCGGTGGTCTGTATGTTCACTGCCGGTGCCCTGGAGCAGGGGCGCAACGGCTGGACACATCAACGTCCCGAGATCGAGAACTACTTTGCCGCGCAGATGCGCAATGGCAACGTATTCCTGCTCTATCCCTGCGATGCCAATGCGGTGCAAGCTGCCTATGAATACGCGGTCGAGAGTCGGAACAAGGTGATGGTGATTATCGCCTCCAAAAGCCCGCTGCCAGTACATCTGGATATGGCGACGGCGCGGGCGGCAATTCGGCGTGGGGCGGTACTGTTGCACGAAAGCACGGGTGCGCGCGGCGCGGTAACCCTGGCGGTCACTGGCGATATGGTTTTGCAGCCCGTCTTTGCCGCTCGCGAAGAGCTGGAGGCGCAGGGCTACGGGGTCCGCATCGTCAGCGTGCTCAACCCGCGCCAGCTCTACCGCGCGAGTGATGTGGCGGTGGAAACGGTCGCGGAACCCGATCGCAATTTTCTGGGCGATGCAGAATTTCACGCATTGTTCACCGGGGAGATTCTGCTGGGCATCAGTGGTGGCGGATCGGCGCCGCTGGAGCCAGTGTTTCTGCGCAGCCGCGCACAGCACCGCGACACCTTGGCCTGGCGCCGCGGCGAAACCACGGCCAGTGCTGGCGAGCTGATGGAGTTTAACGGCCTGACCAGTGCGGCTATTGTCGCCAAGATACAGGCGCTGTCGGCCTGAGCCGGAACGACGAAAATGAGTGAGACGCAGAGCAAAATCATCGTCATTGATGACGACCCGACCGGGTCGCAGACGGTGCATTCCTGTCCACTACTCCTGCGCTGGGATCCACAGACCTTGGCGGAGGGCTTGGCGGATCCGTCGCCACTCTGCTTCGTTCTGAGTAACAGTCGAGGGATGACGGCTACGCAGGCGGCACAAGTGACCCGCGAAATCGCCGAGAATCTTCGGAAAGTATTAGCGGATAGCGAGCCCAAAGGCCCAGCACCGATCTTCGTCAGCCGCTCGGACTCTACCCTGCGCGGGCATTATCCGCTGGAAACCGATGTCTTGGCGCAGGTCCTCGGGCCTTTTGACGCCCACTTTCTCGTGCCGGCCTTCTTTGACGGTGGGCGGATTACCCGCAATGGCACGCACTACGTACGCCAAAACGGCCGGGATATCCCTGCACACGAGACGGAGTTTGCCCGCGACTCGGTCTTTGCCTACCAGCACAGTTACCTGCCGGACTACGTTGCGGAAAAGACTCAGGGCAGGGTTCCAGCATCCGCCGTACAGCTTCTCTCTCTGGCAGAGCTGCGCGCGGGTTGTCTGCCGCGCCTACTGTCTTTGCAGGGCAACGCCTGTGTTGCGGTGGATGCCGAGGAGCCAGCAGATCTAGCAGCGTTTGCCCGAGACGTGAAACTGGCGGTGGCACGGGGAAAGCGATTTCTGTTCCGCAGCGCGGCCAGCCTGCTGACGGCACTGGCCGCGTTGCCGCCGCAGCCGGTTCCTGCTACGGAAATGGCTCGTTGGGTGCGTGGCGGACGTCCGGGTTTGATCCTGGTCGGTTCGCATGTACGCAAAACGACGGAGCAACTGGAGCACCTGTTGGCCGAGCCCGGCTTACAGGCGATCGAGGTCAACGTTGATGCCTGTCAGGGTGCGCCGGCAGAAGAACAACTGGCACAAATCCAGAAACGTGCAGAGGCGATCCACGCGCGCGGCGAGGATATTGTTCTGTATACCAGCCGCGCGGAGCGCCAGTTTCCCGATCAGGGCACGCGCCTAGCCTTTGGCGCGGCGCTGTCTGCCTTTCTCATGCGTGCCTTGCAGGCCATGCCGAAAGATTTGGGCTATTTGATCAGCAAGGGCGGCATTACCTCCAATGACGTCTTGAGCAGCGGCCTCGCTCTACGCCAGGCACGTGTCCTAGGGCAGATCCTGCCGGGTTGTTCGGTAGTCCAGTGCCCTAAGGATCATCCGCAGTTTCCCGAGCTGCCGGTGGTGATCTTTCCGGGCAATGTGGGTGATGAAAATGCCTTGGCCCTGGCACGCCGCCGTCTGCGCGGGGAATCGTGAGGGTGGAGGAGCTCATCTACACCCAGGCACAGCAGGACTTTCTGCGGGCTCTGGCGGCGGCGCTGCCAAGTGAGCGCGTGCGGCTCGGTCGGGAGTCGCTGCAGCCTTATGAGTGTGATGGACTCTCCGTGTTGTGCGAGCTGCCTCTCTGCGTTGTCCTGCCCCAGGACCGGGAGGAGGTGCAGACCATCCTGCGCCTTTGCCAGCGATTTCAGGTTGCTGTCGTGCCGCGCGGGGCAGGAACCGGGCTCTCGGGTGGTGCGCGGCCAGTGGCCGGGGCGGTGCTCCTGTCTCTGGCACGGATGAATCGTGTTCTCAGTATCGACCCAGAAAATCGTACGGCACGCGTGCAGCCAGGCGTGCGCAACCTCGCTATCAGCGAGGCAGCGCGGCCCCATGGCTTCTATTATGCCCCCGACCCATCCTCGCAAATTGCCTGCAGCATTGGTGGTAACGTCGCGGAAAATTCCGGCGGCGTGCATTGTCTCAAGTATGGGCTGACGGTACACAATGTCCTTGCCCTGGAAGTGCTCACTGCGGATGGCGAAATCTTGCATCTCGGTGGATTGGCGCCCGACCTGCCCGGTTATGATCTCCTCGCCTTGTTCATTGGTTCCGAAGGTTTGCTCGGCATTGTGGTAGAGGTGACGGTGCGTTTGCTGCCTGTCCCGGAAAACACTATTGTGCTGCTGGCTGCCTTTGCCAGTGTATGTACTGCCGCAGATGCCGTAAGCGCCATCATTGCTGCCGGCGTCATTCCTGCCGGGCTGGAGATGATGGATCGCCTCGCCATTCAGGCAGCAGAGGATTTCGTCCACGCGGGCTACCCGCGCGATGCCGCCGCGATTTTGCTGTGCGAACTCGATGGCGGCGAGGCGGAGCTTGGGCAGCGGGTGGAGCAGGTCGAGGGCATCCTGCGGGACCAGGGCGCCGATAGCATCCGTATTGCGCGTGATCCTGACACCCGGGCCTTGCTCTGGAAGGGGCGCAAGGCCGCTTTCCCCGCCGTGGGTCGCATGGCGCCAGATTACTATTGTATGGATGGCACAATTCCGCGCTGCCGCCTTGCCGAGGTTCTCGAGCAGATCGAGAAATGGTCGGCAGAGTATGGTCTGGCGGTAGCCAACGTCTTCCATGCTGGTGATGGCAATCTGCATCCGCTGATTCTTTATGATGCCAACCTGCCTGGGCAGATCGCTGCGGCGGAATCTTTTGGTCAGCGCATCCTGGCCCTGTGCGTGGAGGTCGGTGGCAGCATCACTGGAGAGCACGGGGTCGGGGTAGAAAAGCTCGACAGCATGTGTGTGCAGTTTTCTGCCGCAGAGCTGGAAACCATGCACCGCATAAAGGCGGCCTTCGACCCCGATGGCCGCCTGAACCCCGGTAAGGCGGTGCCGACCCTGCACCGCTGTGCCGAGCTCGGCGCCATGCACGTACATGCTGGCGCACTGCCATTTCCCGAGCTGGAGCGCTTTTGAGATGGACATCAGCTGGCGTTTGCAGGAGCAAGTACAAGACGCCTCCGCCGCCCAGCGTCCCTTGCGCATTCGTGCGGGGGCCACCAAGTCTTTCTACGGTCGTCCGGTAGATGCCGATGCAGAGCTGGATCTGCGCGAGCACACGGGCATCGTCGATTACCAGCCAGCAGAACTCTATGTGACGGTGCGCGCCGGTACGCGCCTGCAGGAGCTGCAGGAAATCCTTGCCGAGCAGGGCCAAATGCTAGCCTTCGAGCCTCCTGGTCACGGTGAGGATGCCACTATTGGCGGCGTTGTCGCGTGCGGCTTTTCCGGGCCAGCGCGGCCTTATGCCGGCGCCGTACGCGACCACTTGCTGGGGGTGCGTATCCTCGACGGCCGTGGGCAGAACCTGCATTTTGGTGGGCATGTCATGAAGAATGTGGCCGGTTACGATCTCTCGCGATTGATGGTAGGCGCCCAAGGCACGCTGGGCGTTTTGCTGGAACTGAGCCTCAAGGTTTTACCCGTTCCGCTGCGCCACTTGACCTTTGTTCAGGAGCGACTGACGGCCGCCGCGATCCGGGAGATGAATCAGTGGGTGGCACAGCCTGTCCCGCTGAGCGCCTCGGCCTATGTGGGTGGGCAACTCTATCTGCGCTTTTCCGCGCCAGAATCCGCCCTTGCCGGTCTGCGTGCGCGGGTTGGTGGAGATCTCCTCGCCCCTGACGAAGCAACACAGTTCTGGGGGCAGCTTCGTGATCAGCGGCTCTCCTTTTTTGCTGCTGGACTGCCGGTATGGCGTCTGGCGGTTCCGCCCAGCACTTCCCCTTTCCTGGAGGAATTTCCGCAGCTGATGGAATGGGGCGGTGGCCTGCGCTGGCTGCGCAGCGACGCCGATGCCGAGCAGATCCGTGCGCAAACTGCAGAGCGAAATGGCCATGCGATTCTCTATCGTGCGCCGGCGAATCTGCAGCCCTTTCCGCCCTTGCCAGATGCCCTGCGTGCCCTGCATGCGCGCGTGAAACAGGCCATGGACCCACGGCACATTCTCAATCCTGGCCGTTTGTACACGGACTTGTGAGGCGCAAAAATGCAATGTGATATTACTCCGGCCTTACATGATGCCCCCGATATCGCCGAGGCCGAGGCCATTCTCCGCACTTGTGTGCATTGCGGTTTTTGTACCGCCACCTGTCCAACGTATCAGATCCTGGGGGATGAGCTTGATGGACCACGCGGACGCATTTATCTCATTAAGGATTTTCTCGCGGGATCGCCGACTACTAGCGAAAGTCTGATTCATCTGGATCGTTGTTTGATGTGTCGGGCCTGCGAAACGACCTGTCCATCGGGAGTACGTTATGCACGGCTAGCAGAAATTGGTCGCCGCGAAATGGAGCCGATTCTCGGTCGACCGGCAAGCGAAAGACTGCAACGCGCCCTGTTACGCAGCATTGTTCCCTATCCCCGGCGTTTACGCCCATTCTTGCAGCTTGCCCAGTCGGTAAAATCGGTACTACGCGAAGACTGGGCGCGGCGGATTCCCGATTGCCCATCCCCCACGGTCGAGACGACCCGGCCGGGCTCCGACTACCCGCGCGTGCTCCTGCTAGCGGGTTGTGTGCAAAGTGTCAGCACGCCCGGCACCAATCTCGCGTTACAGAAAATTCTCGACACCTTGCAGATCCCCTGGCAGATTCCCGCTGCCGCGGGCTGCTGTGGCGCCCTCAGCCTGCATTTGGGTGCTGAGGAGGAAGCACTTGGCTTCATGCGGCGCAATATCGATGCCTGGTGGCCGTGGATAGAGCAGGGCGCCGAGGCAATTCTGGCAAGCGCCAGTGGTTGCGGCGCCATGCTCAAAGAATATGGGCAGGCCCTGCAACATGACCCCGCTTACGCCGACAAGGCAAGACGCATAGCCGAACTGGCGCGCGACCCTGGAGAATGGCTGCTTGCGCAGAATGTCGAATTGCCTGGTATCGTCCCGCACAAAACCAAGGTGGCATTTCATTGCCCATGCTCGTTGCAGCATGGCCAGGGTTTGCACGGGCGAATTGAGACCCTGTTGCAGCGTGCGGGATATACACTGCTGCCAGTGGCGGATAGCCATCTCTGTTGTGGCTCTGCGGGTAGTTATTCGCTGCTGCAGCCAGAATTGGCCAACGAGTTGCGGCAACGCAAATTGTCCTGCTTGGAAGCCGAGGTGCCAGATTGCATTGCCACGGCAAATGTTGGCTGTCAATTGCATTTGCAGCAAAAATCCAGCGTCCCGGTGCGGCATTGGCTGGAGTTATTGGCAGAGGCTATAAATAATATGGGCCGCCCCAAGAATGAGCTGGGTCATCTTTGACGTCATCTGCAACGCAGGTGTTGTGATCGCTAAGTCTTAACTACAGGCGCTCGCCGCCCAGCCGCAATAGCGTCGCTACATTCCGTGCGGTTTCACGTAAATCTTCGGTCCCTCCCGCAAAAATTTCGGCTTCCTCTCCCAAACGCGGGATACTGGTTAAGACCACTGCTACACCCAACTCCCGCAAGGCGTCGGCACTACCCGAGCGGGAGCCGGCGAGGGCGATGAGCGGCTTGCCGAATTGTTGGCAACGCCTGGCAACACCCGCAATGGTCTTGCCACGCACGGTTTGCGCATCAATGCAGCCCTCGCCGGTGATGATGAGATCGGCGCTGCGAATTTTCTCGTCGAGATCGATGAGTTCGGCGATCACCTCGATGCCGGGGCGCAGCTGTGCGTCGAGAAAGGCGAGGCAGGCAGCGCCTACTCCGCCGGCAGCCCCGCTACCAGGAATCTCGCGGATAGTACGGCCAATTGTCTTCTCCATGCAGGCAGCATAGTTTTTCAAGCCTGCTTCGAGGGTCTCAAGCATCTTTGTGTCGGCGCCCTTTTGCGGGCCAAACATGTACGTCGCACCAAACGCACCGAGCAGAGGATTGTTGACGTCGCAGATGATCTCCACCGTGCAGTCCCGCAAACGCTCGTCCACGTGCTGCGTATCGATCTGCCGAACCTGCGCCAGCGCCGCACCAGACGGAGTCAGGAGCTTATCGCTGGCGTCGTAAAAGCGCAGTCCCAGGGCAGTGAGCAGTCCCATACCACCGTCGTTCGTCGCACTACCACCAATGCCCACGACAATCTTGCGGCAACCCTGATCGAGTGCCGCGCGAATCAGCTCGCCAGTGCCGGTACTCGCGGTCTGCAATGGATTTCGTTCGTCTGGACGCAAAAGCAGCAAGCCACTTGCCTGCGCCATCTCGATGAGGGCGGTGTGTCCACCGTCGACAATGCCGATGTCGGCTTCCATGATGCGGCCAAGGGGATCTTGTACGGGTACCGCGACTCGTTCTCCCGACAGTGCTTGCAAGAGCAGGTCAAGGGTCCCTTCGCCGCCATCGGCCAGTGGCAGAAGCTGATATTGCCAATCCGGGAATATCGCTTGAAAGCCGACGTGAATCGCGGCGGCGGCCTCCTGCGCCGTAAGACTGCCCTTGAAGTGGTCTGGCACAATCAGTATCTGCATGGTTATTTCCGTTGGATTACTTTTCAGCACATTTTGACAGTGTAGTTCAGCGCAGCTTGCTTTTCTTCTGCCATTGATACTATCCTCAAAGCTCATGAACGCTAGGGGCGTCCCGTTTGGGGCTGAGAAGTACCCTTGGAACCTGATCCGGTTCAGACCGGCGTAGGGAAGCGGCCAATCTCTGGCGTTCGCGGATTCTGTAAGGAGCAACGCCATGGCAACTCGCCCCCAAGATCTCAGTACCCTTCCCAGCGATAGCGAAGTCACCACCGGTCCCATTCTCGGATCGCGCAAGTGCTACACCTCTGGCACCGTATTCCCGGTATTGCGGGTGCCGCATCGCGAGATCGAACAAAGCCCAACGCGCCAGCGTGATGACTCCCTAGTGGAAAATCCCGCCATTCCCGTCTATGACGTGAGCGGTTCCTACACCGACCCGCAAGCGGAGATCGACATCCGCGCTGGCCTCACGCCACAGCGCTGGCACTGGCCCTGGGTATTGCCGACGAAACTGGTGCATAGTATTGAGCCATCCTCGGCCTATGGGCGTCAGCGTCAGGAAGACCCCAAGACTGCCGCCATCCGCTTCCAGCGCCGCGCCGAGATCCGTCGCGCGGCACCGGGGGGCAACGTAACGCAGATGCACGCTGCGCGCGCTGGCATCATCACGCCCGAGATGGAGTATGTCGCCATCCGCGAAAATGAGAACTTGGAACAGTTGCGCGCGACCCATCCTGCGCTCTTTCGTAGCCATGCGGGAGAGAGCTTTGGGGCTGGCTTGCCCGAACGCTACACGCCAGAATTTGTGCGCGACGAGGTTGCGCGTGGGCGGGCCATTATTCCTGCCAATATCAACCACCCCGAACTCGAGCCGATGGCCATTGGTCGCAATTTCCGCGTCAAGATCAATGCGAATATCGGCAACTCGGCCGTCAGCAGTTCCATTGCCGAAGAGGTAGAGAAGATGGTTTGGGCCATCCGCTGGGGTGCCGATACGGTCATGGACCTCTCTACTGGCAAGCACATCCACGAGACGCGCGAGTGGATTCTGCGTAATTCCCCAGTACCCATCGGTACGGTGCCTATCTATCAGGCTTTGGAAAAGGTCGACGGCAAGGCCGAAGAACTCACCTGGGAGCTTTTCCGCGACACCCTCATCGAACAGGCAGAGCAGGGGGTGGACTACTTCACCATCCACGCTGGCGTGCTGCTGCGTTATGTACCGTTGACTGCCAATCGCCTCACCGGCATCGTCTCCCGCGGTGGCTCAATCCTGGCCAAATGGTGCTTGGCGCATCACCAGGAAAACTTCCTGTACACCCATTTCGCCGAGATTTGCGAGATCATGCAGGCCTATGATGTTAGTTTCTCGTTGGGGGACGGCCTGCGCCCCGGCTCCATTGCCGATGCCAATGATGAAGCACAGTTTGCTGAACTGCATACCTTGGGTGAACTCACGCAGATTGCCTGGCAGCATGACGTGCAGGTAATGATCGAAGGACCAGGGCATGTGCCCATGCAGCGTATCCGCGCCAACATGGATGAGGAGTTACAGCACTGCTACGAGGCACCGTTCTATACCCTGGGGCCACTGACCACTGACATTGCGCCAGGTTACGACCACATCACCAGCGCCATAGGTGCGGCACAAATCGGTTGGTATGGCACCGCCATGCTTTGCTACGTCACGCCGAAAGAGCACCTCGGTTTGCCCGACAAGGATGATGTGCGCGAAGGCGTGATGGCGTACAAGCTCGCTGCCCATGCAGCGGACCTTGCCAAGGGCTATCCGGGGGCACAGGTGCGTGACAACGCATTATCCAAGGCGCGCTTCGAGTTCCGTTGGGCGGACCAGTTTCATCTAGGTCTCGACCCGGAAAAGGCGCAGGCCTACCACGACGAGACCCTGCCCCAGGAAGGTGCCAAGCTGGCGCACTTTTGCTCCATGTGTGGCCCGCATTTTTGCTCGATGAAGATTACCCAAGACTTGCAAGAGTATGCCGAGCAGGGCATGCGCGAGAAGTCTGCGGATTTTCAACGCTTGGGCAAAAATATCTACCTCAAGTCTTAATCAGGGTCAGAGGTACACACCCAAGACGCCAACAAAGGTCAGGATCAAGGCGAGGGCGGCGAGGAAACGGGCGAAGATTCCGTAGCCTCGTAGCGCCTTTGCTGCTGCCGCCCAGTCTTGCCCATCCAGGGCGCGGCGCAGGCGCTTCAGCGGCGCAAAGTTGAGATGAAAGGCGCCAAGGGCGGTAATAGTCCCGAGCACTACCATGATCCAGATGGCTACCCCGAGCTGGGCAAAACCGCCAATGCTCATGACCATGGCATAGCCACTGAGTAGCAGGAGTAGGGCGGCGAAGATCCCACCGAAGGAAAATGCTTGTATGGCTTGCTGTAGCAGTGCCCAGGATTTGGCACTGTGCTCCTGAAGTACCCAACGGGGCAGCAGGTAAAATCCAAGAAATACCAACCCACCGATCCAATAGAATAGTGCGATCAGGTGAAAAAACTGCCAGATGGCAAATTGCGGCATGGTTTCCTCCAAGAAAAAAAGGGGCCCGAAGGCCCCCAAGGATACGCTACCGATGGAACTTGTTGCTACTTGAAGCGTTTTCGGGTGTAGAGGTACATGACCCAAGCAATGCTCATGTAGACTAAAGGCAGAAAGAAAATGAAATCTTCCAAGTCTGTGTACTGCATGGCCGCCTCCTAGCGTGAAGAAATACCTTTTTGATCCAGCTCTTCATCCTGGTGGTCGAACATTGCCGCGCCAGCCGCCGAGATCAGTACGATCATGGTGGTGCCCACCAGCCAGGCAAAGTACCAGGGGCCATAGTCGCCAGTAATCACTGCCAGAAAGATGGCAAAGGCGATGATGACGGTACCTACTATGAGTGTCAGTAAGCCTTTCATGTAAGCCTCCTATCAGTAAGCGTGGTCGTCGTGGGCGGAAGGCGCTTTAACCTTGCCGCGCATGACGTTGAAACACCAGGTGGTGTACGCCAGGATGGTGGGGACGAAAATTGCGGTGAAAATCGTCATCCAGATCAGGTTGTACTGGCTACCGGTACCATTCCAGATAGTGATGCTCTGGGCTGGGTTGTCGCTGGAGGGCATAAGGAAGGGGAACATAGAGATTCCCACCGTACCCAAGATGCCAATCCATGCCAAGGCACCGAGCCACCAAGCCAAAGCCGCTTTTTTGGCGCGCATGGCGAAGGAACCAAAGAGCATGCTCAAAATGCCAATCAAGGGCACGATCCAGAGGATAGGACTGCTATGGTAGTTATTCAGCCAAGCCCCGGCCGAGCGGGTAACGTTCTGTGCCGCTGAGATATTGGCCGGCATGCCCGGCGTGGCGTCGTGCAACACATAGCCGCTCTGGAAGGAGATCCAGATACCGCCAACGATGAAGAGAACGGCACTTAACAGGCCCGCCAGCGAACCGATGTTTTTGGCACGACTGTAGATGGGGTCAACGCCGCGAATCATCAGCATGGCCGAGCCTTGGTAGATGGCCATACTCAGAGCCAGCACACCACAGAGGATGGCGAAGGGATTGAGCAGGTACCAAATGAAAGATTCGGTCTGGTAGTACTGGCCATCCCAAGCAAAGTGGAAGCCAACACCCTCAAGGATGTTACCAATGGCTGCGCCATAGATGATCATTGGCAGGGCGCCCGAGAGCAGGAAGACCCAGTCCCAGGTATCACGCCACTTCTGAGCGGGAACCTTGGAACGGTACTCAAAGGCCACCGGACGCATGATCATGCTAAACAACAGCAGGATCATGACGATGTAAAAGACTGAGAAGGAAGTGGCATAGAGGCTGGGGAAGGCGGCGAAGATGGCGCCGCCACCCAGAATGAACCAGACCTGATTGCCGTCCCAGTGCGGTCCAACGATATTCAGGGCCTCGCGTCGCTCGCCATCGGTCTTGCCGACAAAACGCATCAGCGCGCCGACACCCATATCCATGCCCACCATGATGGCCAGGCCCATGAGCAGTACGCCCAAAAGCAACCACCACAGGACTTTCAGAAAAACATATGCATCCATTTTGTGCTCCTTAATGTGGCGAGGCGCGTGGCCTCGCCCATGTTGCTCAGGATCGATCCAGGCTCGGTTTGGCAAAGGCCGGTTGTCCTGCCATGCCTCCACCACCAGCTGCAGGCGCCCCGCCATGGTGATGGCTCTCCTGCGGTCCGAGACGCGCGTACTTGAACATCAGGTAAAGCTCCGCCGCAATGAAGGTGCTGTAAAGCAGCACGAAGCCAATGAGTGAAAAGATCATATACCCGACACTATGGCTTGAGGCCGATACGAAGGTGGGCAGCCAACCGTAAACGGTCCAGGGTTGACGGCCATTTTCCGCCGTGATCCAACCAAACTCACAAGCGATCCACGGCAAAGGCACGCTCCACAACGCAATCTTGAGGAACAAGGGGTGTTTCTCGATCTCATTCTTCAGGCTGTAGTAGGCAGCGAAGGCAAAAAGCACGAGCATGAAGACGCCAGCTGCCACCATCAGGCGGAAGGCCCAGAATTCCACCCAGACATTGGGAATGGTCGCCTTGGCAGTCTTGTCGAGCACGCTTGGCAGGTTGCTGGCGTTGACTTTGGCAAGATCCTGATCGGGGGCAAATTCCTTGGCGAGGAAGCCGTAGCCCATGTCCTTCTCGTACGCATTGAAAGTTGACAAGGCAGCCGTATCACTGTGGTTGGCATTGTAGGCCTTGAGGGCGATCATCGCTTTGATGCCATTCTCGATTCTGGGTTTGGCCTCTTGCTCGAGTTGGATGATGCCAGGAATGACCGTGTCCTCACTGTGAGTCAGTAGGGGAGTCAGCACATAGGGAATGCTGATTTCAAAAAGGTTCTTTT
Source organism: Acidithiobacillus sp. IBUN Pt1247-S3 (assembly GCF_041146875.1). Lineage (NCBI taxonomy): Bacteria > Pseudomonadati > Pseudomonadota > Acidithiobacillia > Acidithiobacillales > Acidithiobacillaceae > Acidithiobacillus > Acidithiobacillus sp. IBUN Pt1247-S3. The sequence continues at coordinate 73,232 of NZ_JBFRXP010000004.1, forward strand.
GATCGGTCCGGCTAGGCAAGGCAATCAGATTCCAAGAGGCAGAAACCGGGTGCGGGTCTGTCTGCCAGATGGCTTCCATGGCCGCTAATTTGGTCGGCTGGGAGTGGGCGTCGATATAGCCCAACGCGTCACCCAAGGTGATTACACCCACGGTAGAAATCACACCGAATATGCTTGCCAGCCGGAACGAGCGCAAGGCAATGTCACGCCGCTTCTTGGTGAGCAGGTAATAGGCGGAGACGGCCATGACGAACATCGCACCGGTCACGAAGCCGGCAATGGAGGTATGCACGAATTTCGCCTGGGCATCGGGGTTGAAGATCAGTCCCACGAAACTGGTGAACTGCATACGCATGGTGTTGGGGTCAAAGGTGCCACCCTGCGGGTCTTGCATGAACCCGTTGGCAATCAGGATCCACAGTGCCGAGAGGTTGGAACCCAGTGCCACGAGATAGGTGACCACCAAGTGCGCCTTGGCTGACATACGATCCCAGCCAAAGAACATGACACCGACAAAGGTGGACTCCATGAAAAAGGCCATGAGCCCTTCGATTGCCAGCGGTGTGCCAAAGATGTCACCCACGAAATGCGAGTACATGGACCAGTTGGTACCAAACTCGAACTCCATGGTCAGGCCGGTAGCGACACCGAGGGCGAAGTTGATGGCGAAGAGCTTGCCCCAGAATTGGGTCATCTCTTTATAGATTTGTTTGCCCGTCACCACATATACCGTTTCCATAGTGGCGAGAATGAAGGTGAGCCCCAGGGTGAGGGGCACAAAAAGAAAGTGGTATAAAGCCGTTAACGCAAACTGCAGGCGTGACAGCTCCACCACCGTCGGATTGATCAGCATATCCATGGACTACCTCCTACAAAGACGCCGGTACGTCCTGTCCCGGCACATAACGGTGCAGATCTTTTTCTGCCCGCACTTTTTCCACTTGCTTTGCGGCGGCTTTGTTTTGTAATAAACGACTATAACGATGCAGCAGGCCCGCTGAGTCTCCTCCGGAGCTCGACTGGCTGCGGCGCTGGTATTCCTCGATGCTGCTCAGGCGGCGGCCCTGGGTTTCGCGCCCTGGGTAGAGCAGGGTTTCCTCGGGAAAACGCTCGAGCAGGGCATGGATTCTGGCGAGTAGATTGCTGCGCGCCTTGCCCCGCAGTTTGGGGTGCAGACCTCGCACCAGCAGCGTTTCACCGGTAAACACGCGGTCGTTCCAGGCGTACATCAGCGCGCAGGAGGTGAGACCCGGGGTATGAAATACGCGCAGGGATTCTTCGCCAAAATACAGCACGTCTTCGTCGCGAATACGCATGTCGACGCAGATGGCATTGATGCTCTCGTGCGCGGCGAGTCTGGCGCCCCAGCGCTCGCGCAGGATCTGGGCAGCTTTCTCGTGACTGCTGTTCCAGTGGGTAACCAGCAGCAAGTGCAGTTGCAGTCCGCGACTGCGGAGAAAATCCTCGACGGCTGCCAAGTGCGTTTCGGCAACATCAATGACTACCGCCTCGCGGGTGATGGGGTCGCCTAGGACATAGGCGAGGGCACCCTCTTTCTCAGGGCAGATCTGGCGAAAAATCATGGGAGCCTCCCCACAGCAATTTCCTGTATATCAGCAAATGTCATGCCAATATCTTATTTTGTCGCTGTCGCTCGTAACTGCTGATAAACTTGGCTGTGCCGCGATGGAGAGATTGCTTGCGCTACGTGGACGGCAGGGAAACTGCCAAAATTGGCAGAAATGAGTTGGCAGTGCTGCTATAATTGACAGCGTGCTGACGACTAAGGGGGACGGCCAATGCTGAAACAATTGCGACCGGAGCTGACTTCGTTGCTCGATTGTTTTGCCTTGCCTGCGGTGCTTTTGGAGGCAGACCACACGGTACTCGCGGCAAATCAGGCGTATCGCAAGTAGTTTGGCGATGGAAAGCCTCTGCAGGGGCGCCAGTGTGACGAGATTCTGCGCAGCGTTGGTATGCCCTGTGGGGATGCTGGTAACGAGTGTCCGCTGGATCGCTGCCAACAAAACGCTAGTGTGCAGCACACGGTGCATATGCACGACGGACGTGCCTTGCAGATCGATTTGTTCCCCATTCGTAATGCCGACGGCAAGCCAGCCTATTTTCTGGAATTGCTCACCCCTCTGCCGGATCAGGATGCGCCACCCCTAGGCTTGGTGGGCCAAGGACAAGCGATGCAGCAACTCTCGCGCCTATTGCATCGTGCCGCCCCGAGCGAGGTGCCGGTGCTCTTGCTCGGTGAGTCGGGTACGGGTAAGGAACTTGCCGCCGGAATGATTCATCGCGCCAGCCAACGTGCACATGGTCCCTTTGTGGTGTTGGATTGCTCTGGTCTTTCGGAAACCCTGTTTGAGAGTGAGCTTTTTGGTTATGAGAAAGGGGCCTTTACTGGCGCCCATAGTCGCAAGATTGGCCTTGCCGAGGCGGCCAATGGTGGCACGCTCTTTCTTGATGAAGTTGGCGATATTCCGTTGCCCTTGCAGGTCAAGCTCCTGCGTTTATTGGAAACCGGGACGTTTCGGCGGGTTGGGGGTATCGAACCGATTCATTCTGAGTTTCGCCTGATTTCGGCCACGCACCGCGATTTGGAACGCATGGTGCGGGAGGAAACCTTCCGCCAGGATCTCTATTATCGCATCAGCGCCTTCCCCATCACCTTGCCGGCCCTGCGCGAGCGGCGCGAGGATATCCCACAGATTGCAGAGTTTCTCCTCCAACATCTGGGCTATCCGCGCTCGCGCCTAAGCCCCGAGGCATTGCAGCTTCTGCTGGAACATGATTACCCAGGGAATGTCCGTGAGCTGCGCAACATACTGAATCGTGCGGCGTTGTTGGCAGATGATGTGTTGATTCTGGCGGAGCATTTGCCGGGGAATTTGCGGCGGTCACCACATGCGCAGTCCGCTCCTACGGCAATGGATTTTTCCTCTCTGGTTCCCCTGGCAGAAATGGAAGAGCGCTACCTGCGCTGGGCGCGCGCGATGCACCCCGGAGATCGCCTTAGTCTGGCACGCTCTTTGGGGCTGAGCGAACGAACCCTCTATCGCAAACTGGAAAGCATCGGCAGCTCGCACGAAAAAGAGGATCTGCAACATGGCTGACTACGCCTTGCCCCAGGCAGATTGGGCACCCGGCTCATGGCAGCGCCCAACGGCACAAGCAGATGCGCCGGTGCTGTTGCTTCTGCATGGGCTTGGTGCCAGCCAGGAGGATATGCAGGACGTGGCGGAGTTTCTCGATTCGGAACAGAAATATCACCTGCTTACCCTCAATGCGCCACGGCGTGCCGTGACTTTGAATCGTGGCTATGTGATGCCCGCCTGGTATGATCTGTTGGGCCTCGGGCCCGATTCCGCTGAGGATGGCGCGGGTATGCAGGAAATCGCTGACGCTCTGCGCAGCGCCTTGGCCCCCGTTTTGGCAGGACGGGAGCTGATTCTGGGTGGGTTTTCCCAGGGGGCGGCTTTATCGTTGTACCTGCACTTGCATGCACATTTTGCCGCCCGTGCGCTGCTGATCTTCAGCGGCTATCTGCCGTTGCGCCACAGCACACCAGCAGCAAGGCAAGATACTGCCCCGATCTTTTGGGGCCACGGTACCCGCGATGACATCTTGCCCTTGTCCTACGCGCAGTGGGGAGAGGAGATCCTGCAGCGGCAGGGCTACCAGCTAGAGCGCCATGATTACCCGATGGCGCACAACATTGTTGCTGAAGAGATCGTAGCGGCGCGGGATTTTCTCGCATCCCACGTCGGGTAGCATGTGCGTCTAGTCTGCGAAAATGAACTCGCCGAGACCCCAGCGCGCGGCTAAGGTCTCGGTGGCGTTAAGCAACTCCTCGGCACGGGCGGGGTGATTGACCGGGGAGTTGGCAATGCGCCGTAGGATCTCCTCGCGGTCACTCCCTTGCGATAACAGATGGATCAGCTCGCCGGCATCACGACCCACAATCTCGCCACCCAGGAATTCGCCGCTGTCCATGTCGGCAAGGATGCGGGCAAAACCGCGGGTGTCGTCCTGCCCTAAGGCTCGCGGCGAGGTCTCGAAGGCGGCAAAGCCCACGGCCGGCTCAAAACCCTCATCTTCTGCCTCATTTTCATCCATGCCGATGCGCGCCAGTTCTACCGCCGAGTACACCAGTTCTGGCACCCATAGGGGCGCGCGCTCGCGCCTGTTGTCTGCAAGGATGTTGTCGATGACCAAAGTGGCATCCGCCAAGGCCTGGTTCGCGTTCATGTAGGGCCCGACCACATCGCCAATGGCATAGATGCCACTCTCTGCGGTTTCCAGGTGCTCGTCTGTCTGCACAAAACCCTGGTCGTCAGTAACAACGGCGGTATTCGCGAGCCCCAGAGCCTCCGTATGGGCTGCGCGCCCGGTAGCAAAGAGTACCCAGTCTGCGCTTTCCCGTTCGCCGTCGGCATTCGCGACCCAGGCTTGTTCGCCATCGACTCCAGAATTGGCCACGGCAAATTTGCGGCGCGGCTCGATCTGTAGTTCCGTCAGGGCATCCATCAGCGCGTCTTTCGCCTGCGGGGAGTAGCGCAGGTGGTGAAGGGGGGCGGAGTTGACCAGCCAGCGTACTTCCTTGCCCAACTGGGTAAAGATGTACGCGAACTCTGTACCAATCACGCCGCCGCCAACGATAATGACGCGATCGCCCTGCGGTACGCCGTCATCAAAGAGCATGTCGCTGTGCAGAATCTTGCCGCTTTGCAGATTTGCACCCTGGGGTAGGCGCGGCGTGGAGCCGGTCGCGATAACGCTATACTCGGTGTGGATGGTTTCCTCACCGGCCGGCGTCTGGATCATGATCTCGCGCGCGCTGCGGTAGCTGCCGACACCACTGTACATCTGCACACCAAGGCGCTTGAGATAATCGACATAGCTTTCACGTACGGTCTCGACGACTTTGTGTTGGTGTTGCCAGGCCTGCGCCATGTTGCCGCGCAGGGTTTCGCCAAGTATTCCGCGCCCGGCAAAGTGGCGGCTATTTTCGATCCACTTGGCAGTCTCGTGCCAGTCTTTCTTGGGCACGCAGCCGCGATTGAGGCAGGTGCCGCCCCAGACACCTTTTTCGATGATGGCGACTTTTTTGCCGCGCAGGGTGGCGAGTACGGACGCACGGTATCCACCCGGACCACTACCAATGATGACAATGTCGAATTCTTTCATAAAGCCCTCATGTCGTTATGCCCAGTGTACCCGTTTTTCCGAGCCAACTCAGCCATCGAGCAGAAGTGCAACGCAAACAAGGAGGTCGACAGTGATGATTGGCCTTCGGTATGATTTGCAAAATCTTTTGATGGGGGCGCAGGCATGGCAGAACATCTGATACTGGCGGCCGTGGATGGCTCACAAAATGCCTTGGTGGCGGCGGGGGTGGCGGCGCGTTTCGCGAGTCTGCTCTCTGGTCGTTTGGGGCTGGTGACGGTCTTGCAGGTGCCGCAGGTGCCTTTGGGCTTTGGCAGCGGACTATTCTCCGAGGGACTGCGGGATCGCCTCATGCAAGAGGCAAGGGCCGAGGCAGAAAAGACCCTGCAGGGGGTCGCAGAGCGTATCCATGAGGCCTGTGGCCTGCATCTGCCAGAGTATTTTATTGCCAGTGGTGTGCCTGAGGTCGAAATCCCCAAGATTGTCGCCGCTGATGCGCAGATCATCATGGTGGTAGTTGGCCGTCAGGGGTTTGGCACGGAGAGTAAGCCGCGCGGCTTACCACATGCCTTAGGCGATCTTGGGGCCAAACTCAGCCTGAGTTTGCGGGTGCCGGTACTTACGGTGCCTACGGATGCCTTGGAAGGACAGATCTGCGCCGGGGTCGCGCAACTCGGTGCTGAAGCGAAGCAAGAGGAGGCTTGAGCGTGGAAGTCTATTTGCCGATTGCCCACATGGACATCAACATTTTCATGATTGTGGGCTTTGGCTTGATCGTCGGATTCCTTTCCGGGCTCACGGGCGTGGGCGGGGGCTTTCTGATCACGCCGTTGCTGATTTTCGTTGGCGTCCCGCCACTAATTGCTGTGGGTACCGGCGCGGCGCAGATCGTTGGTGCTTCGTCCGTGGGCAGTTATGCGCACTGGCGCATGGGGAATGTCGACATGCGCATGGCCATCGTCCTCCTCGTTGGGAGCTGGACCGGTGGTCTGATTGGCGTGCACGTCGCGAAAATCCTGGAACAGAGTGGGCATTTTGGCCTGGTCGTTTCCTTCCTCTACGTTGGCCTTTTGGGCTTTATCGGCATTTCCATGCTCATCGAATCGCTAATGGCAGTGCGCGGCAAGAAGAAAAACAAGCCGGTGCAGGAGAAAAGATCCTCTTGGGTTGATCGACTGCCCTGGCAGATGAACTTTCCGGTCTCCGCTTTGCGCACTACCGTTTTGCTGCCCTTGGGCCTGGGCGTTGCCGTGGGTGTGCTTACCGCGCTGATGGGCGTGGGCGGCGGCTTTGTCATGGTCCCGATCATGCTCTATGTGCTCAAGATGCCTACCAAAGTGGTCATCGGTACCTCTTTGTTTCAGCTCCTGTTCACTACTGCCGAGGTGGGCATCCTGCAAGCCGGCATGAACCATGCGGTAGACCCTTATTTGGCCCTGGCACTGGTGGTGGGCTCTATTTTTGGTACGCAGTTTGGCGCCCGTTTGGGCGCGCGCATGCCGGGGGAGCAGTTGCGCTTGGTCCTGGCCTTGGTGGTAGTGGCGGTGGCAGTGAAGATGGGGCTGGGGCTGGTCATTCCCCCAGAGCATGCCTTCCAGGTATCGCAGGTGCTCTGATGCGAAAGAAATTGTTGCGTATTCTTCTGATGGTCTCATTTCTCGCAGTACCGATTTCCGTTCCCACGATTGCACAGGCGTCGGTGAAGGCGGCGAGCGTTTTGTTGGATACGGATACCGACAGAGTGGACGTTACCAGCCGCTTTCGTGGCCGCGATCTCCTCGTTTTTGGTGCCCTTTCTCACCCTGGACAAGTGATTGTGGTACTGCGCTCTCCAGATAGTGCAGTCGCTGTGACACGTAAGACGCAGATGGGCCCGATTTGGGTAACCGGAAAGAAGGTTACGGTAAGCCAGTTTCCGGGAGTGCTACAGATCGCTTCCTCCGCGCCTTTGGATAGCATTCTGCCCTCCGCAGAGCGAGATACCTTGGGACTCGATCCGCGGGGAATTTTGGAAAAGGCAAAATATGATCCAGAACCGCGCGAAGCAGACGCCTGGGTAAAAGCGGTTATTGCCGCCAAGGAGCGGCAAGGCGCCTACCAGATCAGCTCCACTGGTGTGCGAGTACAGGATGGACGCTTGTTTTCGGCCCATTTGCACCTGCCGGCGACGCTGCCCTTGGGTGCCTATGAGCTAGATGTCTATCTTGTTCACAAGGGCAAGGTATTGGCGCAAAGTGCGCAAAAGATTGAGGTGCAGCAGGTGGGTTTGGAAGAGTGGATCGCGAAGTCTGCGGACACTCAGCCCTGGCTATATGGCATTGTCCTGACCCTCATCCTCGCGACTCTGGGACTGGGGCTTGGCATTATCATGCAGCGGAAAAGCTGACCGATCCGAGCTGTCAGGGACATGAAAAAGGGGCCAGAAGGCCCCTTGTTGTTTGCTAGATCGCTGCTCAATGGCTCTCGTAGCCCGCCATGTGGGTGATGCGGTGACGGAAAACCCAAATCTGATAGGCGTTGTACATGATCATTACGGGCACAAAGCCGGTCATGAACAGGGTGAGGATGGCCAAGTCATTAGCGGGATTGCCGCCAGCGGTGATGGTCCAGGTTTGTGGGATGATATACGGGAAGTTGGTCGCCCACATGCCGCCCCACATCAATAGCACAATGGCGCCACACCAGAGCAGGGCCGGAAAGTCCCGATGCGCCGAGTGCGCAGCCATCATCTTGTAGGCGGCAATCAGGATGGCGACCAGCAGCACCAACCAGCCAAACCAACCGCTGCCTGTCCATTTACCGGCATCGGGCATGATCGCATAAGACCAGATTAAGGTGATCACAACCGCGGCCAAGGCAAGGAAGGAAAAGATCGTTGCCCAGGAGTGCGCCTTTTTGTAGATGGGATCATCCTGCTGGAACCGCGCACAAAGGTATAGCGTGCCAGCCAAGCCGCCAGCGATGAGCGCGCCAATACCGGTCCAGATACTGAATGCACTGATAAAGCTCAAGGCATTGCCGGAGAAGTGCGGGATGGTGTTGGCGAAGGGGTCAGCAGCACTGGTGATCCCTTGCGCATTTTCCTTGCTCATGGGAAAACCGAGCAGCGTGGCGCCAAGGGCGATGCCGGCGAAAAGTGCAGCAATCAGACTGCCGAGCCCGAACATCGTGCCCCAGAATTTTCTGGAACCCTTGGCATGTACATGGAACTCAAAGGCGACGGCACGGGAGATGATGCCCCAGAGCGCGAACATCAGCGGAATCATCAGGTAGTTGAAGGTAGCGCCGTAGACCAGGGGGAAGGCCCCGAAAATCACGCCACCGGCAACCACCAGCCAGGTTTCATTGGCGTCCCAGGTACCGGCCATGGATGCCATGACGGCAGCCCGTTCGTTTTCATCCTTGAGCAAGAGAGAAAACACACCGGCTCCCAGATCGGCGCCATCGAGTACAATGTAGATGACGAAAAAGAGTCCCAATAAAATCCACCAGAAGGTGCTCAGTGCACTGTGGATGCGTAGAATTTGATCAATATGATCCATTTTTGCTCCTCCACGGGGGCAAAAGCCCCCGATTGCTGTTGCTTAGCGGCTCTTGTCGAGACTGGGCTTGGCAAAACTCGCCTGCGCCATGCCTCCACCAGCGTTGTGGGTCGGCTCGCTGCCAACCACCGGGCTGCTGAGATCCGGGCCTTTCTTGACGATGCGCGAGAAGAAATACCAGGCACCGCCCCAGACCATGAACTCAAAGCCGATATAGCCGATAAACCAGATCGATTCGGCGGCTACGCCCATGTGGCTGACGCCCTGCCAGGTGCGCATCAGCCCATAGACTACCCAGGGTTGGCGGCCGATTTCACGGGTCCACCAACCGGTCCACACCGCCAGGTAGGGTAAGAAGCCACTGAATACTAGCAGGCGGAGGAAGGTGGGGTGACGACGCAGGTTTTCTGCCGTGAGCTGCCCACGCAGGCGCAGCCAATTTCCCCACAAGGCCATCAGGAAGAGCAAGAAGCCGATCGCGACCATGGCGCGGAAGGCGTAAAACGGCACCCAAACATCGGGTCGATCATGGGGCGCGAACTGATCCATTCCCGTTACTTTGCCGTTGAGGGTGTGGGTCTCCAACAGACTCAACACATAGGGGATGGTGATGGAAAAAACGTTGCCATCGTTTTTGCTGTTTGGAATGGCGATCACATGCCAGCCACTATTGACCTGTCCATTGGGCAGATAGGTGTGATAGTGCCCCTCCATCGCTGCTAGAGAGGTTGGTTGGTCGGCGGCAACTTCCCGTCCCAACTCGTCGCCAATGAAAATCTGTAACGGTGTAATGACGATCAAGGCGAGCAAGGTTGGCTTGAGCAGAGTGGTAAAAAGATCGGCATGGCGATTCTTCAAGATGAACCACGCGCTGACCGCGGCGAAGAAAAATAGCGACAGCTCCACGGTAGCAACCCACATATGCGGGAAACCGATATTGAAGTTGGGGTTGAAGATGGCATTCCACCAATTAGTGACCTGAAACAGGCCATCCTTCAAGACGATGCCGCGCGGCGATTGCATCCAGCCATTGGCGACTAGAATCCACATGGCAGAAAGGCTGGAGGAGAGGGCGACGTTGAAGGTGGAAAAAAGGTGCATGCCTTTGCCGATCTTGCCCCAGCCGAAGATCATCAGGCCGATAAACCCAGCCTCATACATAAAGGCGGTGATGGTCTCAAAGCCAAGGATGTTGCCGAAGAACGGACCGACGGCCTGAGAGAACGGCCCGTAGAGGATGCCAAAGGCCATCTCCATGGTGACGCCGGTGGCGACACCCGCACCAAAGTTGACGATGAAGAGTTTTTCAAAGAAGCGTTGCAAGCGGTACCACTTTTCGTTCCCCGAGCGCAGCCAGGCCACTTCCAAAAAGAAGAGCAGCCAGGACATGCCGATAGTCACCGGCGTCCACAGGATGTGCATGGACGTGATGAAGGCAAAGTCCAGGCGACTAAGCAGAATCGGGAGGGTGTTCTCGATAATCATGATGTTTCCCTCAATGATGAAAACGACTGTTTCGCGTATTGCGACAGTCAAGGGAGCATCTTCCATACCAGAGTATTTCACTAAAGTTTGTTATCAATATAATTATATAGTTATCGTTTTATATGAGTACGAGCCCCTCCCTTAGGCGGTTCATAACAACCGTTCTGTGTGGTTTATATGAACCTTTTCGGTTGAAAAGGCCCGGTCATCAGTTGGTTGGAGGGATGGGTCCAAGGCTAGGATGGAGCTGCACACTTTCCACGTGCCAGGCTGAGTGTTGCGCCGCCAACTGGGTGTTGAGTTGTACGCGAATTTCGTTGGCGAGGCGCGCTTGCGCGGTGGAATCCTGCGGCAGCGCAAGCAGATCGGGGAAGCGCAGGAAAAGGTTGCCAATGATTTCCTGCTCTGTAGGGCCATTTAGTGCGGGCGGCGACTGATCTTGCGGCCCTTGTAATTCGGCTATGGGGTGAATTTGTAGCGCCAGCAACTGGCCGTTGCGACGCACTGCCGACCCATAGCTGCCGAGCACTATATTGTGGACGATTGCTTGGGTGGGTGTTGGTTTGCTGACAGTAGGCGATACCTTGGGTGCTGGTTGTACCGTCAGGTACAAAAATGCTCCAACTACCGCTGCCGCGGCGACGATTCCAATCCCCCAACCACCTGCTTTTTTCTTCGCCATATTGCTGATTAGTTACCAGGAAGATCGCAATGTCGGCATCTTGTGCTCCAGCAAGGCTTCCAGTTTTTCGATGTCAGGCGTGTAAATATCTTGCAGGTATTGGCGTACGTTGGGTTCCACCTGCGGCTTTGCAGCGGATTTCAAAATCATGTTTTGATATAGCCACCATTGTAGATTTCTAGGTATGAGATGGTAACCGATCCAACGTGCAGCGGGACTCGCAGCACAGCGCCGGGCCCAGTTGTTTCTGGGAGCCTTGAAGCCATTGTGTATTTCGCTCAGGTCCAACTCCTGAAATGGCTTGGGATCAATATGGAGATGGGCAGCCACCTTTTTTAGGGTCAAACTGGGCTCCTGCACGAGATCATCGAATTGCAGAATCAATACTTGGTCCTTGCCAAAGATCTGCAGGTAACGCCGTACTTGCTCGTAATATAATCCCAGATCTACGTACATGTGGGAAATTCCCAAACCTTTTCTGCTTTGCGAAAAGTCGTTGTGGAGCAGATCTACGGAAAAGGATTGGTTGACTAACCCCTCGCGAAATTCCATCAGATAGTGAGAATGCGCGCGGCTGATGGGATCACGCAGAAGGATGATGATGCGTGCATGGGGAGCGACCGCGTGTATGCGCTCTGGGGCTTTGCGACACCAGAGGTTGGAAGTGCTAGCATCACCAACCGCAGTAAAAGTTCTGGAATTTCTGTAGAGGTTCAGGTAGGTATTTTCGTCGGTGATATGTTCGATTAGATGTCTATTCTTTGGCTGAATCCTGGCGAAATAGTGCGGTTCTTTGAACGCAGGCAAGAAGACATCAGGATGTTTCTGTAAGTGACGATACAAAGAGGTCGTTCCTCCTTTTACCGTGCCGGTAATGAAAAAGTTTGGCCAGATGGGTTTGCTGGCATTATTCATGCGGCAGGGGAACGATCAAGAACGCGCAACTCTCACTTCTCCGGTTTCATCTCTGGATGTAATAGTAGCACTGGCAGGCTGGTGTCGGCGAGGATGTCCTCGCTGGTGATCATTGCGGTGATGTCATCATAGTGCTGCGGCATCTCACCGCCTTTGCAGAGCAGGGCGATCTCCACGCCGCTGCGGCGGAATTCGGCGACTAGTTCGTAGAGTTGCACATCGCGGCGTAACAAGATCCAGTCGGTACTGGCGAGCTCCAGCAGTGGTGTTTCTGCGGACAAATTGCGTCGGGCGAGCAGCTCATGCACCCGATGGGAGGCGATGGCCGCTACGGGCTTACCATTGTGAATCAACAGAATATGGGGTAAGCGAGGATAACGACGCAGCAGGCGGTGTAAATCTTTGAGCAAACGATGGTCGTGCAGGCGCAGCAATGGGGTTTCGACCAGGCTACTGGCCGCGCGCATCAGATACAGATTACTGTGTCTCGCTTCGGGGATGTAGTGGCCGCGACGCAACAGCTTCAGCGTATAAATGCTGTCGCGGGTAACCATGCGGCGAATGCCAAAGGCAATGGAGGCCACCAAAATCAGGGGGACGATAATATGGTAGTCATTGGTCATCTCAAAAATCATGACCGCACCGGTAACCGCTGCACCCGTTGAGGAGGCCACCATACCCGCCATACCCAGCGCCGCACCGGTGGCGAGGTGCATTTGTAACTCGGGAAAGAGCCCATTCATCACCAGAATGAACGCCGCCCCGAGTAGTGCGCCCACGTACAGAGACGGCGAGAACACCCCGCCAGAACCCCCTGCAGCAAGCGTCGTGCTGAAGCTCAAAATTTTCAGCAATACCAGCAAAGCGAGAAAGCCGGGATTCAACAATACCCCATTGAGCACATCTTGCACGGTGGCGTAGCCCACACCCTCGACATAATAGTGACCGGTGACGACGAAAATCAGCCAAATGCCTACGCCGACGGCGCCCATGCCTACTATGGCGCGAAGATAGGCATTGGCGATCAGACCCTCGAAAAAATCCTCGGTCCAGTACAGCATGCGGGTAAAAAACAAGCCGACTCCGCCGACAATAATGCCGAGCAAGGCAAAAACCAGATAACTGCGGATATCCATATGCGCCGTTTGGGCAATGATATCGGGTGGGATGATGAAAGAGGGATAATTTCCGAGTATCAAGCGAGAGACCAGGGTGGCCGTGCCAGTGGCGATCATCACCGGCACCAGAGTACGCGCGCTGATCTCCACCAGCATCAGTTCGACAGCGAAAAGCACCCCGCCCACAGGCGTATTAAACGTAGCGGCGATACCGGCACCGGCGCCGGCGGCGATGAGTCCCAGGCGCTGCCATTCCGGCAAACGAATCCATTGCGCGAGGCTCGAACCAAAGGCAGCACCAATCTGGATGATGGGTCCCTCGCGCCCCACCGAGCCGCCACAACCAATGGTGATAGCCGACGCCAAGGCCTTGACGATGACCACCATCGGACGAATGACGCCAGCCTTATAATAGATGGCGTCCATGACCTCCGGGACACCGTGTCCTTTGGCCTCTGGGGCAAACTGACGCACCAGCCAAACAACGACCAGACCACCCATGATGGGGGCGAGGATGATGCCCGCCCCCCAGCGACTGGGAGCAGCGTGTTGTAGCGCGTTGAACACAAAACTGATCTGGCCGTAGAAAAAGAGATTGTGCATGAGGCCGATCAGCCGGCGAAAAACCACGGCCCCCAGGCCTGCCACCACGCCAACAAAAATGGCCAGCAAAAAATGAAAAAAAGGATTGCGCCGGACCTTGCGCCAACGGCTGCGGAGGGCTCCGGTATCGCTACTGCTCCCTTCGACGGAGGCCGGCATGGCAGGACTCATTGGCTCACTTATGCGCCTGCTGCTTGTAAAATGACTAGTGCCTGTTCTTCGACAAAAACCTTGCTATCTACCTTGCAGTAAATGGCCCCTTCATCGGCAAAGATGGCAACCTCTGCTACCCCAGGCAGAGCAAGAAGTTGCTGTTCTAATCCAGCGTTTTGCCGAGTAGGTAGAGTAAATATGCGGGTAGCGAGGTAGCGCGGACGCTGCATGCCTAGGGCGACGAGCAACCACAACACAAATATGCCGGTCACTACCCAAAAAATAACGCTGTAATTGCGGGATTCTGGAATATAGAGCAAACCACCGAGCAGACCACCACAAAACGCACCGAAAAATTCCGACGAGGTATAAACGCCGGTAGCGGTACCCTTGGCACCGGGATGACTGAACTTGGCAATCAAGGACGGTAGGCTCGCTTCCAATACATTGAAACCAACAAAGAAGAAAAAGAGGGCAATGGCTATCATGGTCAGGCTGTGATAGGAAACTGCCATCAACACGCCGGCAACGATCAACAGTACGATGGCCACTACAAAGATCTCTTTCAATTTGCGTTTGGCCTCGCCGATGGCAATCAACGGCACCATGAAAAGGAAGGAGAGCAACATGACCGGCAGGTACAGAGTCCATTGATCCGCCAGCGATAGCAGGGGATGGCGCGGATCGACCAGAACCAGGGGCAGCACGACAAAGATCGCCGTAAGGCCCGTATGCAACGAAAAAATACCAAAGTCCAGGCGCAGCAGATTGCCATCTCGCAGCACCGTGCGCAGCATGGCGGGATTTAGTTCAGCATCTCGATGAAATTTGGCCGGACTACTCGGAATGACCAGATACAACACGGCAATGGCCAAGAGTGCCAGCACGGCAGTCACCCAAAAGATCCCGGAAACCCCAATGAAATGGGCGAGGGGTGCGGAAAGTACCAGAGAGACACTGAAGCTGATCCCGATGGTGATACCAATGACCGCCATGGCCTTGGTCCAGCGCTCCTCCCGCACCAGGTCGGCGGTAAGGGCAATGATCGCGGCGGCCACCGCGCCCGCCCCCTGCAGCACACGGCCAATGAGCAAGCCATCGATGCTGGTGGCCAACGCCGCAACGACACTGCCTATGGCAAAGATGAGAAGGCCCATGGCAATGACCGGTTTGCGGCCGATATGATCGGAAAGCTTACCAAATGGGATCTGCAGGCATGCTTGGGTGAGGCCGTAGGCACCCAGGGCAATACCGATCAGGGCGGGATGCATCGCCGCCCCGCGCAGGCCGTGGGCGTAGACCGAGAACACCGGAAGAACCAGGAACAATCCCAGGAGCCGGAGTCCAAATATTCCGGCTAAAGAAAAGACGGCACGCTTTTCACGGCGGTCGAGGGCAGCGTTTGCGGACACGAAAACTCTCCTGACAACAGACTTAGGAATTATGCTTACTTTAAAGACCATATACTGAAAGCGAGCACCGCTTCAGTAAAATCGATTTAATCGAATAATATATTATTGAAAATGATAACATCACGGGGTATAACCCCTGTCTGAGCGTGACATCACTGTGGAGGGCGGCCTGTGGCCCTGGATGCTGAGCAGCTATTGACCTTTTTGGTGCTTGCCGAAACCGGCAGCGTCAGCGAGACCGCACGCCGCTCACACCGTGGGCAGCCCGCCATATCGGAGCGTTTGCGCAAGCTCAACGAAAGTGTCGGCGAGCCCCTGTATGTTCATGAAAACGGAAAGTTACGCTTAACAGAAATGGGGCTGGCATTGTTGCCAGAGATTCAACGCTTGCGCACAAATATGCAGGTGTTGGAGGACTTTGTCAGAAAAAAACAAAATCTGGAGTTGGGTACCCTACGCTTAGCATCGACAAGTTTGATCGTTAATTATCACTTACCCCACATCCTCCACCAGTTCCGACAAAAATATCCCCACATCAATTTACTGATCCATAGTGGGGAGCGGTATTGGCAAGGCTTGTTGGCCGAGAAAGTCGATGGCATTTTTTTTGAAAACGGCGCAGAAGCTCCTCAGCTACCCACATCCTACGAGGTATACTTGTGGCGTAACGACGACATTTTGGCGGTGCTCCCTTTGGACCACCCCTTGTCTCATCAACCCGTTATCTCCCTGGAACAGTTGCGTGATTATCCACTCGTATGGCGAGAGCCTTCCTCTGGCACAAGGCGGATACTGGAAAAGGCGTTATTGGCCAAAGATATTCAACCGGCACATTTCATTGAGGTGGTCGATGTCGAGTCGGTTGGTGCGCTGGTGGAAGCCGGTTTGGGTATTGGCTTTATGCCCCGCAGCGTCATTGATCGGCGGCAGGATTGGCGTTTACAAAAAATGCCCTTGGCTGCGAACCTGGTTTTGGAAACCTACCTCGCTGTGCCGCCCGATGGCCAGCGATCGCGCGTTCTGCGTGCATTTCTAGATCTATTACAAATCTCCACAAAACAGCAAGAAGCTATACCGCGGATGGCCTAGCAGCCTGCGGAAAATTGCTGCGCAATGCACGTCACACCGGGCAGCGTCCCGTATACATCTCCTCAGCGCGATTCTGCACCAGGAAGGCATCGTCGTCGGCCTGCATGCGGTCGCCGAGAAAAGCGCGGACACTGGTCCATCGAAAACCGTCTCCACTGGGTCCGAGATGTGATCTACGATGAGGACCGTTCCTGCATCCGCACCGGTGCCGGCCCACAGGTCATGGCCTCTTTACGCAACCTGGCGATTTCTCTCCAACGCCTGACCGGTGCAAAGGGTATCCCCGCTGCACAACGGTATTGCGCCAGCCTGCAGCATCGCATCCTCCGCTTCCTCGGTATCAGCGACGATCAGGGGGCAGGACTTTGACGGGGACCTGAACGTCTTTTGCTTTCACTTTCTTTCGCCTATGCTCCCCATAGTCCATTCATGCCAGCACGAGGCATGCCCATGAGCACCGCCAGACAGATTGATCAACATCTACCGGAATTGTATGAACGGGATTACTTTGCCTGGACGCAACAGCAGGCAACAATACTTCGTTCTGGGCAAATCTCAGGCGTGGACGTCCTACACTTGGCCGAGGAGATAGAGGACTTGGGACGCAGTGAAAAATGCGCTCTTGCGAGCCGCATGGTTGTACTCTTGGCACACCTCCTGAAATGGCAATACCAACTAGCGTTAAGAAGCAAAAGCTGGCAGCGCACCATTACGACACAACGCAAGGATGTGAAATACGAACTGGCGGGATCTCCCAGCCTGAAGCATTCATTCAATGATCCAGAGTGGCTAGACATTGTATGGTCCAAGGCGACCATTCTGGCATCAGAGGAAACCGGCATAGACCTCGTTGTGTTCCCTGAGGACTTACCGTGGGACGTCGCCGATGTAGTGTGGGAAGGCTGGATGCCCGAATGAACAGCCTCACCATAATGTCTCAAAACAGCGCCCGACCGGCAGGCCATGAACCCGGGGGGGATCAGGCCTTCTGCCCAGGCTAGGTCAGCAGCCATGAGACACAAGGACGCAAAAGGTCTTGATGGTTATACCCCCACCCTCATGCCGTTCGCATGGCCGCGCTCTCTGCTCATAGCGCGGCGTTTTCCAGGAGTGCATTCGGTGTCAAATGTGATACCATCAACGAATGATTATTGTCGTGGACACCAATGTGTTCGTTGGCGCTTGCTTGGGTAGCAAGGCATCCAGCGGGGTTATCGCTTCCTGTTTGCACCGACGATGCTCCCCTTTGATGGGGACGGCTTTGTTGATGGAATACGAGGACATTCTCGGGCGAGACGAGATTTTCGTGAGATCGCCCCTGAGTAGGGCAGAACGGGAAGATCTGCTTGATATTTTTCTTTCCACCTGCCAGTGGACCCGCATCTACTTCGGTTGGCGGCCCAACCTGCCGGACGAGGGCGGCAATCACCTGGTAGAACTTGCCGTAGCAGGTGGAGCCACCAGGATTGTCACGCACAACCTGCGTGACTTACAGGGCAAAGGGTTAAGGTTTTCCGGTCTGGAAGCAGTGAACCCAGATCAGTTCTTGCAGGAGATGACACCATGAGCGCATTGACCGTTCGGCTACCGGATGACAAACATCGCCGCCTGAAGGAACTTTCCAGGCAGCGCAAAGTAAGCGTGAGTCGCCTTATCGACGAAATGACCACCCTCATGCTGGCGGATTTCGATGCAGAAACCCGATTCCAGTTGAGGGCGGCTCGTGGGCAGGGAAAGACTTCTCGCGGGCTTGAGCTATTAGGTAAGGCCGAGGATGGGGCGCGGAACAGCCAGCAGTTCCGGGGCGGAGCGGAATGATGTAAAACCCCTGTCCGAATCTCGCCCCCCGTTCAGAAGGCACTTTGCCTATTTTCGGACAGGGGCCGGAGTAGGTGTCCGAAAGGGACCCCCAATTGCTGGTGTTGCATGTATGAACATCTCCGGCTTTGCACTTCAAAAGTGAAGCCGTCAAGCTTTAATCACTTTCAACACGGCGCATTTCGCGGTAGCTGCGCCGCGCTTCAACCTTCCTCTATGGCTACCCAAACAACTTTTGATGGAGGTCCGCCAATGAACAAGGCCGCCTATGCCCTTAAACTGCCACAGTCGCTTAAGACGGCTGCGCAACGTCTTGCACGCGAGGATGGCGTATCGCTCAACCAGTGGATCACTGTAGCACTAGCTGAAAAGGTCGGCGCAGTGGAAACCGCTGCCGACTTCTTCAGGCAGAGAGCCAGCAGAGCAAATCCTGCCGACTTTCAGGAAATCCTAGACAAGGTAGGGAAGAAACCACCGCTCCCTGGCGACGAGATGCCGGGTGGATAATGGATTCCTGTTAAAGCCTGTCCGGCAAACGAACCTTTGCCAGACATACCCAAACCTGTCCGATAACCGCCGTTTTTATGGGTTTTCGGACTTTTTGATAAACGGCAGGGATGACGGACACGTACTGGAGGGCTATATGAAGGTACGCTACGATCCGGAAGCCGATGCCCTGACCATCTGCATCAGAGACCAAAAGGTCATGGAGAGCGAAGAGATACGTCCTGGGGTCATCCTGGACTATGACCAGGAGGGGAATGTGGTCGGGATCGAGATATTGCAGGCATCGAAGACCGGTGCCACACCACAGTCCATTGAGTATGCTTACGGGTGAACGCCGGGGCGCTCCCGGCCAATGTCACATAATGCCGGATTATGGTAAGTGGGAAGGCGACACACCGCGCGCACGGCCAGATCTGGGCCCGTACCAACATCAATCTCTCTCCCTAGAGCGAACCCCTCGGTCACGAAAGAAAGATACTAAGCCACCAATAAAAAATACCACTGGTATTAGATATTGAAATACCTCAGTAAAAATTACTCCCACAAATACAAATCCGTTGGCGAAGCCATGCTGAATAGCGTTTTTGAGATTTGCTTGTGGGCTAATTGAATGTGAAGGCTGCACCATTGTGTTGGCTGAACTAGTCTTTGCAAGCAGGTGAATGTGCCACATGTGGAATCCCACATAGGATACAAGAAGTAAGACCAAATCCAGCCACCATGGTATCCGACTGGCCAAGGTCAACAAGTCACCAATGGTGGAAGACCTGGATGAGCGATAACGTGGTTGTGGCATCATGTGACGGTTCCTCTTCAAGTGGGTAACCGGAAGCCGCGCCATACCAGGATGCAGCATCCATCCTGCTTAGAGTATACCCCAACCGGATGTCAGGCACCCCCCAGGAATCGCGTCAGATTAGACTCGAATCTGGGGTTTATTGACACCCTGCCACAGGTCAAAAGTCTTTCCGGACACTTTTGGGATTTGTGCGGTAAACAGCGGGGAATGAGCTCGGCAACCTAGCCAGCTCGCCGGCGTCACGACACTGGCAGCGCCGTGGGGAAACTCTTCTCTGCCCTGTGCCGTCACTGCATGAGCTCCCACGGATTGATGACGTTAAGGCCGGCCGCTGGGAACGGCGCAACGTCGCGCGTGGCGACGGTGAAGCCGCGAGCGTTCGCAGTAGCGGCGATGTAGCCGTCTGGCGTGGGGAAAACCTTGCCGGCGGCACGGGCGATAACGGCCAGCTCGGCGTAGTGCCGGGCTGCGGCCGTGCGTTGCTGCGCGCACACGAAGCGCGCGATGCACCTCGTCTGGCAGATTTCTAACGGTAACCGCTGCCATGCTGTCACCATACAATTTGAGATATCAACGAAATCAATCTAATGACTATGATGTCATTAAGCAATAGTCCGACAAACCCAAATTCCTATATGGATGCCTCCATGTGAGCAAGATGATTTTGATATCTGGCATATTGAGGTCGGGTTGCAGTCTTATATCCGGCCTTTGATGCAGGATGGTAAGCCTGCTGGCCCTGATGGAATCCGCTGGAAGAGCCCTCATCTGCGATACGTCCTCGAAGGACAGGAATTAGTCAGGATGTCTCTTTCCACGGTCTGACCTGTTTTGCCATCAATCGTCTATCAGCCTGCGCAACTCCTTTTGTTGAACTTCAACAATTCTGTAACTGCGACTACGCTACCGCTTTTGTCGCTGGGTAATGCGCGTCGTATTTCCTCTCTCTCGCCAGCAGTGCCCAGATGGTTCGGGCCATCTTGTTGGCCTGTGCCACCACCGCCACATTGTGTGGCCGTCGGCTGAGGAGTTTATCGATCCAGGGGTTCCGGTTCTTGATCTGGAAGTTCACGACAACCCTGGCTCCGTGGATCAGCAGGGTTCGCAGATAGGTGTCCCCCCGCTTACTGATACCCAACAATCGGACCTTGCCCCCGGTTCCACGCTGGCGAGGGACCAAGCCCAGAAACGCGGCAAACTCCCGTCCTGAATGGAAGGTCTTCATATCCCCCACGGTGGCGATGAGGGCGGTTGCCGTCAGCAACCCCACGCCGGGAATCGTCATTAATCGTGTCACGGCCTCCTGGTCTTTTTTCCATAGCATCAGACGCTTTTCGATCTCCGCAATATCCTGGTCCATCTCTTCAAGGCGGTTCAATTGCCGACGCATCGTCTCCAGCATCATCGGCGATACCGCCCCGTCCAGATCGGCCAAAGCCTCTGGAACCTCTTTCAGCCCCCGTTGGCGGCCTTGCGGTAAATCAGCACCGAATTCGTACAGTAAGCCGCGGATCTGGTTCACCTGCATCGTTCGGATCTTGATCAACTGTGATCGTATGCGATGCAGTGTCAAGACCGACTGCTGCTCCTCCGTTTTGACCGCCACGAAACGCATGCCCGGACGCTGTACGGCCTCCCAGATGGCCGCAGCATCGGCAGCGTCGTTTTTGTTGGTCTTCACGAAGGGGCGTACGAACTGAGGGGCCATCAAGCGCACCTCGTGGCCGAGTTTGCGCAGTTCGCGTGCCCAGTAATGGGACGTACCGCAGGCCTCCATGGCAATGACGCCAGGTTGCCGATTGACGAAGAACTCCAGGAGCATCTGGCGCTTCACCGGCTTGCGGTGGATCTCACCCGTCTCCATGTCTACCCAATGCAACTGCATCACCCGCTTTGCCAAATCCAGCCCATAAATAGTAGTCTGCATATCGAGTCCTCCTTGACCCTTTTGTGGATGAATTTCCACCTTGGCACCTGGATGCCGTTCGGTGCAAGCGAGGACTCCCTCTCCTGGATCTCCCCGCTGCCCGTCCTGTAGGGGGAGGCATCCATGCCATCTGCGATTGTCCTCACAGTCCTACGCATTTTGGGCACCGGAAGGGCGATTCTGGCTGTGCAGCGTTTTTGCCGGAAGGTTCCAGCGGCGACCACACCCGTAGGATTTGGTGTCGGCGCTTTTGACATCGGCCCCCCTGTACGTTCACCTTCTGGGTATGCGGTAGGTCAGTCAGGGCTTTTCGTCGTTTTTTGCCTGCTCGATCACATAATGATTTTCCGGCACATCTAGGCCGTGGCGGCGTAGGGGCAGCGTATAGATGCTGGCCGACAGGAGCATACGGCGGATGGCAAAGGCGGTGACGGACGTGAGCATGGCGGGGAGCAGAGCCTCATAGCTGCCGGTCAGCTCCACCGCCATGACTGGGGCGCTCAGCAGTGCCCCAGTACTGGCAGCCACCATGCCCGCCATGCCGCAGAGCGCGAGTAAGCCCATGAGCTTTGCAGATAAGATATGCCAGTGCAGTAATAGCAAGCCATACAATGCGCCGGTACCAGCGCCAATAAACAGGGAGGGCGAAAAGATCCCTCCAGATCCGCCCGAGCCAATGGTCAGGCTGGTCGCCAAGAGCTTGAGCAAGATCAGCAGCAACAGGATGCCCCAGGCGCTGATCTCACCGCGCAAAATGTCACCGATACCCGCATAGCTACCGCCGATCAGGTAGTAATGCCCGGTTAACGCAAAACACAGCAGTAGCAATAGGCCCACCAAGAACATGCCCAAGGCATGACGAACATAGGGGTTCCCCAGGAATTTTTCGCTGTATTGGGTGATGGCGCCAAGACTGGCGATGAAAAGCACTGCCGCAAGGGCGTTGATGGCGCCCAGGATCACAAAAAAAGGCAGATCAATGGCCTTGCTGGCAAGAACACTGGTGACGGCAGGCAGCAGATGAAAGTTACCAAAGACGAATTCGCTGATCTGGCTGGCGGTAATGGTCGCAACCAGAGTAGAAAGAATGGTCCATGGACGCCAGTCGGGGACGATGATCTCCATCGCCAAAAACCAGCCGCCCAGGGGCGCATTGAAGACCGCAGCGATACCCGCGCCCACCCCACAGCCAAGGAGGTGAATGCGCCGGGGTGCCGGCATGGTGAAGAGCGTATCCAGCCACGCCGTGATGGCCGCACCGAACTGCATGGCGGGCCCCTCGCGTCCCGCAGAACCCCCAGTGCCAATGGTAATGGCGGTAGCCAGAGGACGTAGCAGGGCCAAGCTGCGCTCCATACGGCCTTCCCGGGTGTAGGCGGCTTCGATTACCTGGCTGACACCCGCGCCTTGCACCCCCGATCCGAAGCGATGGGCTAAAAAAATGACCAGCAGCCCACCCAAGGCCGGGACTATGGGCAAAGCCCAACCCCAGGGTGATGGCGGACTGTGGATATGCAGATGGTCGTGGATGTCCCAAATACCGAGGATCGCCAGGTTGTGGATGAGGGCCACGAGATAGTGGAAGCCAACGGCGCCAATACCCGTCAACACGCCAATCAATGCGCCGAGCAGAGCAAGCAAGGGACCCTCAGCAAAAGCGCCGTGATCGGGATGCCAGAAATGCCACTCGCTTTTTTTGCTTTTTTCCTCGTCCATGGGTTGATCAGAGGGCCATGCTCATGGCAACTGCGGTTCTTCTAGCCATTCCCAATCCACGCCGCGATGCTCGATCTCTGTCCGTAACATTTGCCACGCATCGCGCAAAGCTGGTGGATTGCCGCGCAGACCTAATTCGATTTGTGTGCCACTGGCCAGAAAGCTTGGTAGGCTGGAAAACTCGATTGTCGGATGCCCAGCGCAAAACTGCTCCATGAACAGCACCCAGTCGCTTTCCTTTTGTCCATGTAAAAGTACCCGCAATTGCAGCGCCGGAGTACGCACAGGAAAATCTCGTTCGAGAACCCAAGCGCTCATGGGCTCTGCCATTTGCGGAAACCCTGGAAAAAAATAACCGTTGCGTAGCTGAAATCCCGGGACCTGATTGATGGGGTTGGGAATGATGCTGGCCTCGCTGGGTAAGTCCGCCATACGGATACGAATGGGTTCTGCGCCGTCGGCAAAGCGATCGCGAATCAGTCGTTCGGCTTCGGGATGACGCTGCAACGGCAGTTCCAGCGCTATTGCCGCCGCTGTCCTCGTTAGGTCGTCGGGGGTGGCACCCAGCCCGCCAAAGGAAAAAAAGGGGCACTCTTGCGCAAATGCCCAACGATACTGCGTAACGAGATCCTCTAGGCGATCGGCAAGCAAAAGACTCCAGGCCAGCTCGTAGCCGCGTGCCAGAGCCTGCGCGCGACTGCGGGCAAAATGACGGTCTTCCCGCTTGCCGAGGAGAATCTCAGAGCCCACGATAATGATGCCGAGGTGCCCGGTCATGCACTTCCCCCTGGGTTACAGCCGGAAAAGTCTGGACTCTGATAGCCGCGTTGCCAAACCACCCGATCATTTTTTAGAACACAGTCGCCGCGTAGCAGATGCCGCAGCGCCTGCGGGTAGAGTTGGTGCTCCAAATCCAGAACCCTCGCCGCCAGGGTTTCTGGATTATCGTCAGCGAGGATGGGAACGATGCCCTGGGCGATGATCGGGCCAGCATCCAGTTCCGGGATGACGAAATGCACCGTCGCCCCATGCCAGCGTACTCCGGCGTGCAAGGCGTGCTG
The DNA here is from genome assembly GCF_041146875.1 of Acidithiobacillus sp. IBUN Pt1247-S3. Classification (NCBI taxonomy): domain Bacteria; kingdom Pseudomonadati; phylum Pseudomonadota; class Acidithiobacillia; order Acidithiobacillales; family Acidithiobacillaceae; genus Acidithiobacillus; species Acidithiobacillus sp. IBUN Pt1247-S3. The sequence goes on from NZ_JBFRXP010000004.1 coordinate 97,234, forward strand.
GTGGGTATGGAGACCGGGAAAAGCAGGCAAGAGGGAGGGGTGAATGTTGATCAGGCGGCCTACATAGCGCTGTACGAAACTGTCGGTGAGCTGGCGCATGAAGCCGGCCAAAATGATCCAGTCTGGGGCGTGGTCATCGATTGCCGCCGCCAGGGCCTGATCAAAACTTGCGCGGTCCGGGTAAACCTGGTGGGGGATTACCCGCGTGGCGAGCCCGGCCTCCCGACACCAGGCGAGGCCGGCAGCGTTTGGCCGGTTGCTGATGACGGCGCTGATACGTGCGGGGAGATCGCCGTTTTGGCAGGCCCGCTGAATAGCGCGCAGATTGCTGCCGCGCCCGGAAATCAGCAGCAGCAGCTTTTGTTCAGTCAAGATAGATAACTCCAGCAGATTCCCGTGCTTCGAGTCGACCAATACAGTAGGCGGCCTGTCCGCTGGCCGCGAGATTTTGGATGGCGGCCTCGCGCTGTTCCCAGGGAACGATGGCGACCATGCCAATGCCCATATTGAAGACGCGGCGCATCTCCGCATTGTCGACATCGCCCTGCTCTTGCAGCCAAGTAAAAATGGCCGGCCGTGGCCAGCTCCGCGGATCAATGACGGCGGCCAGCCCGGAGGGCAAGGAACGCGGCAAATTTTCGGTCAATCCGCCACCAGTAATGTGAGCGAGCGCACGGATTTCTACCCCGCTGCGCAGGGATTGGATGGCACGCACATAAATCTGTGTTGGACGCAGGAGTTGGTCGATAAGGGGCTCACCGTCCAGTTGTAGGTGTTGATGCGCCCCTGCCCGCACCAGAATCTTGCGAATCAGCGAATAGCCATTGCTGTGTGGCCCGGAGGACGCGATGCCAATCAGCGCGTCGCCGGCCCGACAGCGGCTGCCGTCGAGAATTTCCTCACGCTCGACGATGCCGACGGCAAAGCCGGCGAGGTCGTAGTGATCGTTTGGGTACATGCCGGGCATTTCTGCGGTCTCGCCGCCGAGCAGCGCGCAGCCAGATTGCTGGCAACCCTCGGCAATGCCGGTAATGACCTGCGCTGCTACGTCCACATCGAGCTTGCTGCAGGCGTAATAATCGAGAAACCAGAGGGGCTCAGCGCCAGAAACGAGAATGTCATTGACGCACATCGCTACTAAGTCGATACCAATACCGTCATGCTTTTTTGCCTCCAGGGCGAGGAGCAATTTGGTGCCGACGCCATCGGTGCCGGAAACCAGGACCGGTTGGCGATAGCCTTGCGGTAGGGCAAAAAGGCCGCCAAAGCCGCCCAACCCACCCAATACCTCAGGACGTTGGGTTGCTGCGGCAAGAGGTTTGATGCGGTCCACCAGCTGGTTGCCGGCATCGATATCGACACCAGCTTGCTGGTAAGTAAGGGGATCTTTGGGATTCACGGCGGGCTCCTCATGCATAATGGGACGATGGTACGGAGCCACCGCGCCCGCGGCAAGCCAAAAAAATACCCGCAGGGCGCTGCGGGTATTGTACAGACAGAAAGTAGGGCTTCAGAAGCGCTTGAAGGCCTGGCCACTTTTGGCGGCCTGGAAGCGCGCTTCGACGAGCGACCAGTTCATGTTTTTGTGCAGGGCCGCAAGGTAGTCGCCACGACCCAAGGCCTTCCAGTCGACCATGTAGGCATGCTCGAAGACGTCGACAACCACGAGTGGACTGAAGCCGCCGATATTGCCATCCTCATGCAATTGCACGAAGTGATTGTTGATCTGGCCGGTCGTGGTGTCGTAGTAGCAGATTGCCCAGCCGATACCACGGCTTTTGGCAGCCGCCATCAGGTCTTCATGCCAAGCTTCGGCGCTACCGAATTGCTCGGTTACTGCGCTCTTGAAGCCGGGCGCATGATCCATACTGCTTCCAGCCTTGAGCTGCGCAAAATAGTACTCGTGCAGGACCATGCCGTTGTATTCAAAACCAAAGCGACGACGGCGGTCGGCATAGGTCAAAGAAGCGCCCTTGCCGGCCGCGCGCATCTCCTCCAGTTCCTTGCGCAGGGCATTGCTTTGTGCAACGTAGCCCTTGTACAGACCCCAGTGGTCGGTAATTTGATCATCGCTGATGCCGTCAAGGCCGCTGGGCTTGAGTTCTTCCCGTACTGTGTATTCAGACATTGCTACTCTCCTGTCGCTGAGTGGGACTGCAAGTATCAATAAATTGTAGTCGGCGACCTGCACGCCCTGCAAACGATAACGAGGTCGGCTGGACGAGTGCTTTGGCTCTCCTGTTGGCGTTGACAGACTGCGCGGTTTTACCGATATCCCCGCCGCAGCCGGGTCCGCCGGACCTGCTCCACCAGGGCCGCCGCCGCCTGCGGGCTCGCCACAAAAGTCTGGACGACACGGGTGGGACGGTGCCCTATCCGCCCCCAGCTCCGCAGGATCTCCCAGTGCCCCCAGAGAGCCTGCTGCAGGGAGAGCCGGTAATAGCGGAACTGCCCCTTTTCAGGATCCCGTTTCTCCCAAACCCAGGTCTGCCAGTCGGCAACCTGGTAGGCCAATTCCCGACCTTGGGCATCCGGGCTGGGTGCATCCAGGAACTCAGCCATCGTTTTTCCGCAGGACTGCGTACAGGGCGCTGTGCAACATTGATTGGCAACCCAAAAGCTACACTAAATTTTCGTGTTGGACATGATTTTATAGGGCGAGCAACTGCGCAAACCGGATCAGGAGCAACCATGGTTCCTACGAAACCATGCATCTGTCCGTCGCCACTTACACACATTCTCTCATGCAATCTTCCGCCGCCCAGCGCCATGCGAAACGCTTCGACCGCGTGCTGCTTCACATCGAACAGCACCTCGACGACGAGTTGTCCCTTGAGACACTGAGCGAAGTCGCGCATTTCTCGCGCTTTCACTTCCACCGTGCCTTCTCGAGCTATGTCGGTGTGAGCGTGGCGCGCTATGTGCAGCACATGCGGCTACGCCGGGCCTCGCATCGGCTACTGAGTAAACCTACCGACGGTGTGCTGGACATCGCGTTGCAAGCCGGTTTCAACAGCGCCGAGGCATTCAGCCGCGCTTTTAAACGCACTTTCGGTCAAAGTCCCACGGCATTCCGCCAGCAGCCTGAGTGGCATGCCTGGAATGCCGCCTTCGTTATTTCACCCTTTATCTGGAGCATCATCATGCAAGTCGATATCGTCGAGTTTCCTGCCACCCGCATTGCCGCGCTGAAATTTCGTGGACCAGTGCGCGCAGTGCCGCAAACCGTACAAGCCTTCATCGCCTGGCGCCAAGCCAGCAGTGTCTCGCCGGTGGATCGCTGCAAATCCTTCGGTATCGCCCACAATAACCCAGATACCGCACCGAACGATTTCCACTTCGACGTCTGCGGCGAATTACTCGAAGGAGCGCAGGTCGCCTCCAATCCGCAGGGCGTGGTTGAGGATCTCATCCCTGGGGGACGCTGCGCCCGCGTGCGCCACCTCGGACAACGCAACCGTTTGGGTGAAACTATCTACCCACTATACCGTGACTGGCTGCCCACCAGCGGAGAAACGCCGCGTGACTTCCCGTTATTCTTCCACTACGTCACCGTCGTTCCCGGACCCGACTCCGATAACGACATCACAGACATCTACCTGCCGCTGAAGTGAACCCGTGTCGTTCAAAACCGATCGTTTGATGGACACGCCCGCCGAGGCCTGAACGGCGGCCAGTGTTTCCCGTGGTGCCGATGGGGTTTCTGGACAAACTGCCCCAGAGATGAGTTTTCGGACACCCCATTATTCGTGTTCTCTAGACATTCAGCCCGGCTCCGCCGGGTTTTTTATTTGCAGTACCGCCTGCTCTATCCAAGCGGCGAACGCCCGGTCTTCCACCAGATATTCCCTGTTGCCGGTAGTGGCGATTACGCCCTTTGCGCACATTCTGGTTAAGCTCCGTTGAATGACGCCTGATGTTACGCCTTTTGCGGCAATCTCCATACGCTCCGCGATGAGTTCCCGGCTTTCTTGTGCGTAAGGCTTTTGTCCCTCCACTATTATGCTGAGCACCGCCTGATCGATGGGGGTCAGCTCCGCCCATCGGCTGGGGTATTCAGCCGACTCCTGTATGGCGGCTTTAACTTCCTGCAGTGCGGTGGCAATATCGGTGCTGCCCAACTGGACCATATTCGCCATCATCAACCGAAAATGCTCGGGCACCAGCGCCAAGTCGATAAATGCTTGCCATGCCTCCGCTTCATTTAATTGCCGTTGGGTCGCGTTGGTAAATGCGCGGAGCATGTGCCGCACGAACTCTGGGCCCATCTGAGGGAATGGAATTTGATGGCTGAACTGGAAGAGTGGCGCTTTTTCTTTCTGGAACATGCGCTGCAGCCCTTCGCTCGACGACCCCGTGAATACGGCTTTGATTTGGTCTCCATGTTTATCAAGGGCGCTTCTCAGGGCGGCCACCAGTGCGCCGTACCGCTTCTCGTCCGCCAGCGACTGGATTTCGTCCACAAGCAGCAGTGTGGGTTTTTTCTTCTGGGCCAGGGTGTTCATCCACTGGCGGAGATCCAGCATTCGGTTGCTGACTTCTGCTATTCCCTGCTCCCACGAGGCTTGGGCACCCACTGTTCCGGCATTTGCGCCGACGCCTATTTTTGAGCCGGGCCGCCCGAGTCTGCGCCGGATATCGGGTATAATCCCCTCCCCTTCAGCGGCTTTTTGGATGGCGTCCAGTAATACGGCTTCGGGGTCTTCTCTGGACTCCCACAGGGACACGTAAATGGTGATATACCCCGCCCGCTCGGCGGCTGGGACCAGGTCTTTGCGGAGAAACTCCGTCTTGCCCATACGTCGCTGAGCGAAGAGCGCCAAGCTCTTGATGAGGCCGATATCCAGCGTTTTCAGGTATTGATCCGCCAAGTCCGTGCGGGGGTAGTGCCAAGGGTCCACGGTCATATTTATCCTGTTTTATCGCCACAATAGATAATTATCTATTATACGGATAAAACGAGATAATTCAACAGAGCCATCCGTCCAGCCGATGGCGTTCTGGCTGTTCTCGAAACTCGTCAGTTCTGGCGGCCAGATACGAGAACGGTTTGCGAGAATAGGCGGGCGTCACAGTGACGCGCTGAGCCCGAAACGGGGGATATTTTTTCTGCCATGTGGTTGAGGCAGGCGGCTTACGCCGCCCCCCTCAACGGGGCCTGGGACGGTTTTTATAGACTGGCTGCGGCACGGGCTGCTGTGTCTGCACTGGCTGCTGCCCCCGTCCCCGCAAGGCACGGGCCTGTCCTTTTTGTAACGCAGCGAGTGCCTCGTCCTTGATGGATGGGTCGGCTGGACGAGTGCTTTGGTTTCGACTCCGGGCCAGGACTGCTACACTGCTAGCTCGTTCTGTTAGCGAATGTCCCTTAATTATGGCGCTATCTTCCATAGTGGGTCAGCAGCTTTTGCCGTTGCAGCCACGGCAACTTGCGGGAATGACCAATCTTCCCGGTCTGCATGAAGAAGCCCTGGCGGCAATTCGCTTGCTGCGCAGAGGCTCCGCCGCGCTCTGTCTGTACGGAGAGATGGGGGTCGGCAAGACGCACCTCTTACTTTGGGCTGCCTTTGCCGGAGGTGCTTGGGCTCCCTATGTGGATTGCCGAACGGCCGTGGATGACAAAGTCTTGGATCTCAGCGCCGCCCCCTTTCTCTGCTTGGACAATATTGATGCTTGGGCGGGGAATCCAGGGCGTGAGGAAGAGCTTTTCTGCCTGTTTAATACCCGTTTGGAGCAGGGCTTGCCGTGGTTGGTCAGTTGTGTTGCGCCACGACCGCGCTGGCTGCTTGCCGATTGGGACAGCCGTTTGACGTCCTTTAGCAGCTACCGGTTGGAGCGTCCACAAGAAAAGCAGCTTGACCAGTTGATACTGCAAATTTCGACACAGTTTGGTACACCCTTTGCGGCGCCATTGCGGCGGCACCTATTACGCTGGGAAACACGCAACATGAGTGCCCTCAGTAGTTTGATCGAAGAGTTTCAGGGCTGGCTGTGGCAACGCCAAGTCACACCTAATGTGGTGCAATGGCGACTGTTTCGGCAGCAGACGCATGGCTGATTTATTGAACGATGGGGCAAAGGCGCTATCCGAGCGTTGGTACCCGCAGCCCCAGTCGCCCCGGTGGCGGCAGATGGTGTTCCGTTTCATTCGGGCTGGGCTGGGGTTTTGGCATGATGATTGTATCGATCGTGCGTCATTGCTCGCCTATACCACGCTCCTCGCCATTGTTCCCTTGCTGGCAGTGATTTTTAGCCTCTGGAACATCATCGGTTTTGCTGAGGACAAACGACGACTCATCGATCGCTATGTGTTTCAGAGTTTTCTCCCGCAAGTAGGCGATACGGTAATTCATTGGCTCAATCTTCTTGCTTCCCGAGGTGCCAGTTTGGGCTGGTACGGGGTCATTGGTTTGCTGTTTACCGCTCTCTTGCTGATCCACGAGATCGAACGGCATTTCAATGCAATTTGGGGCGAAAAGGTTCTTGTCCACTGGCTACGTCCGTTACGTTATATTTTTTTGCTTATATTGGGGCCTATCGCAAGTGCAGTGCTCATTCTTTCCTTGGGCCCAGTACAACACTGGTTGGCGCGGGTTGGTGTCTGGCCAGTATTTCCGGAGCAACTCAACGACTTGATTGCGTTTGTTGTGGAGGTGGTGATTTTCTGGGTCTTGTATCGGGTATTGCCAGCAGCGCATGTAGACATGGCAGATGCCTTGCTTGGGGCATTGACCGCCGCATTATTATTGAGCCTGGCAAAATTTTTGTTGACGCTGTATATCCGCTACTCCATTACTGAATCACTGTACGGCGCCTTGGGGTTGTTGCCGGTATTTCTGCTTTGGCTGTATCTGACTTGGTTGGCGGTGTTGTTTGGTGCGGAAACCGCTGCGGCGGCACATTACCGCAAGCATCAAGTGGAGCCACCAGTGCAAGATGCCGGATAACACGGGCGAGACATTTGCAGTATGATTCTTTGCCATAAGATGAGAGATGAGAAAGGATATTGTAATGAAATTGACCCCCTATTTGGGCCTCGCCATTCTCGCGACCGCCATTGCTGGCTGTGCTTCGGCAACCAACAACGGTTTGCCGCCCTCGGGCCAGGCTATGCCACCCCTGCCGCAGCCCGCATACAAACCCTCGGCGCAGCCAAGCATGCCAACGCCGCCCAAGATCACCCTGCCAGCCGTGCCGAAACAGCCGCTGCCCGCTATTCGCGAGGAAAATCTGCCGACGCAGGCCCTGGCGCCAGTGCCGATGGTGCCGACAGTTTCGACCCTGGAGTCGAAATCCTTGGTCCCAGTGCCAAGCAGTGTGACGGCTATTACTGGCAGTAATTTTGCGCATATCTGGACAAAAGACTTGGGCAGCGCCCGTACGCAAAGCACGGCTTGTATTGGGGATAGTGGTGCCCAGCGGGCGTCCTGCTGGCAGGGGGTGGCCAATTGGGCGCAGACGCGGGCGACTATGTATGGCAAGGCTGAGACGCTCCTGGGTGGGGCGCAGGCAGAACAGGCGGGCGCGGCGCAGAAGTTTTTCCAGACTACCAGTCAGTGGGCGAGCGCCTGCAGTAGCCTCTCGGCCACGGATTGCGCCAAGTCGCCGCTCATTGCCAAGATGCAGCAGTGGAAGTCTTCCGTGGGAATTGGGGCCAGCAAGCAGTAACTAAAAGGCAACGGCGCCTCATGGCCGAGGCGCCTATAACGGTTACAGTTTGGCGTAGGAGTGCAGGCCTCCCAGGAAGAGATCAACGCCAATGAAGCAGAAAGTGACGGTCAGGAGACTAATGACTGACCACCAGGCCAGGGTCTTGCCACTTGGCCGGTGTTGCGGACTGCGGCCACGCAGATGTAGATAAGCAGCGTAGTTGAGCCACACGATCAAGGCCCAGGTTTCTTTGGGATCCCAGGACCAGAAGCCGCCCCAGGCCTTGGCCGCCCAAACCGCACCGAGAATGGTGCCAGCGGTAAAGAACAGAAACCCGAAAGTCACCATCGCGGCCATGATACGTTCCAGCTTGTCGAGTTCTGGCAGACGTTCTATCAAGCTGCTACCCAATCTTTCTGCTCGCTGGCGCAGCAAGTATGCCAGGCCCACCATTGCCGCCAAATAGAAATTGGCGTAGGCAATGAATTCGCAAGGCACGTGTATCTTGATCCAGAAGCTGTTCAGTGCGGGCACAATAGGCTGTATTTGACTCTGGTGATAGGCAACCCCGACCCAAATCAGAAAGATGTCGGCGGCCAGAATCATCGGCATGGCGAAGGCGCCCAAGCCACGGCGTTTGCCCTGGGATTCGTAATAGAGATAGAACAATGCCGTGATGGTGCAGAGCAATACCATGGCATCGTACATATTGGTCACCGGGATATGGCCCCAGGACGGGTGCCCCACATAGGTCTGTTTCCAGCGGATGGCCAGGCCGGCAAAGCCCAGTACGGTTGCCAACCAGGCGAAGCGGTGTCCGCGATCGCCAGCGCTCTGTGACCCGGCGTACAGGTACCAGTAGTAGCTGACGGCACTCACCAAGATTGCGGCGCTCATCCAGTAGAACATGGAAGTGCTTTGGAATACGTAGCGTAACAAGAGGCTGTCGGCTGCGGTGTAGCCCGCCATATAGAGCCAGACGCCGGGCGCTGCGACTATTAAAATCGCAAAAAACAGGCGGCGAAATGCCGGCCAGTGCCAACCAAACCAGAGCAGCGCGGCATACCAGATTCCCAGGGTGATGTACTGCCACATCCAGAAGTCGGCACGAAACACGGCCCAAACGGCAAAAGCCCCCGCAGTGAGTGCAACTGCCCATAATCGTTGCCACAAGCGTTGTTCCCGCGCCCCCTGCGGGAACGCGAACCATTGACGAAGCTCACTAACATCTACAGACATCGCTGCTCCTCCTCAAGGCCGGTAGCCTGGCACGTTGATCTTGACTCCATTACTGACGTAGGTCATGAAGTAATCCAGGTCGCGATACTCCGAACTTTGTAGCTTTTGCGGGGCGGCACCGACCTTTTTGTCACAGCCCATGAAGCGTTTCTGCAGGGTATTGACTGCCCCCCACGCAGATCGGTAAGTGGGAAAGTGCGCGCTTTGCCCGAGTAACGGAGAAATAATTTGCGCACGCAGGTATTTTCCGGCGTAGGCGACGTGGCAACTGGCACAGCTGAAATTTAATTGCCCACGGTGCATAAAGTAATACGCCTTACCCTCCTCGAAGGCCGCTACCGCCCCTGCTCCCTCTACTTTGACATTAGTCGGCAACCCGTTAGAGAGAGAGGTAAAATAGGTTTGCAAAGCGACGAGGTCACTGTTGCCGTATTTTAGCGGCTTTAGCCCGTTACTGCTGCGGCAGGCGTTGATACGCATCGCCGCGGTCACTACTTGGTGCGTTTTACTGTCATAGTAGGGGAAACCAGCGGCAACCCCCTTGCCCCCATCGCTGAAACAAGAGGCATAGGTTTTGCCATCAGGGAACTTGGCCTCCCAGAGCTTTTTTCCTTGCGCCAGGGTCAGGTCACCAGGGTTGAATTGCATCGCTTCCTGGTACTGTTGGTAGGCTTGTTTATTGAAGGCATAACTTCCCAACGCGTACTGCGCGAGGCTCATCTTGGGAAATTGTTCCTGAAAGTACTGATGGAACTCCTGCAAGGTTTTCTGTGGCCCGACTTTGGTGTTGCCCAACTGCCACCAATCGATAGCGCTGGCAGAGATTGCTGCGCTGCATAGCGCGAGACCGAGGCTCAAGGATAACACCCGTTTTGCGTATTTCATGTCGTTTCTCCTTGTGTTGGGTGATTACTTCTGCAAAGACCAAAGATAACCCGCAACCAGTTCAATCTGGTGATGCGTCAATACCTTATTTTTGCCAAATTGTGGCATGTTGATATGCGGTATGACCTTTTCTGGGTCATAAATGAAATTCACCAGTTTCTGACGATTGTGGAAAACGATTTTGAAGGGAAAGTGAGTCAGATCTGGTCCTACATTGCCGGCCATGGTGCCACCTGGTAAAACGTGACAGGCCAGACAATTGCCTTCAGCCCGATTAAACGCAATAGACTTGCCGGCGGCGATGTCGGCAGCACTGGGCGCAGCAATGGCTGCGGTGGGGAGGGCGACAGCGCCCAGTAACAGTAGGATGCGAGCGGTTTGACGATACATGATGTTCTCCTTTTGCTGCGGTCAGGACTGGAGCTCCTCGGTGATGCCGAGAAATTCCTGATGAAAATCTTCCGGGTTACGGGAACTATCGCCGCTGATCTGTGCTTGATGGGTTCCGGTTTTGCGAATCCACAGACGTTTGCGCGGCACATAAAAGAGAATGAAAATTCCCCCAACGAGCAGGAAGCAGGCGCCGTACACAATCTGCATGCCGGGATATTTGGTCATTTCCAGTCCCGCCGACCAACGAAGATGGAGATGCTGCAGGGTGATAAGAAAGGGCAGGGGGTAGTTATGCAAGCTACGTAGGGAAACCATGCTGGAGTGCATGAAATAGGCCCTTTCTAGCGCTGTGAGCTGAACGCCGCGCGCCGTGCTCACCTGCTCTAAGGTTTGGCGAAATACGGTGGAACTGGCATCCGCGCCTTGCGCAGCCGCAGTCTCCAAGGCACCAAGATAATGCACGAAGAGTCCAATGCCGCCATGCGGGCCCTCGGGGATAGCCAGGTACTGTTCGGCGCCGATACCCTGGCGACGATAAGCCAGCAGAAGAAAGCTCTCCCCCTGGCGCTGCAGGGGTCGTAGATAGCTTTTGTAAACCCAGCTTTCTCCGGTCTTGCGATTGGTGACACGGTATCGGGCGATAGGGCCCACATTAATCATGGTATGATTGGGGCGTTCGGGAAGTCCTAAGTCCGAGCGGGGAATGGTGTTGTTGATCTTGAGCTTTTCTATGGTTAACTGATAGTTGTTGCCGCCTGCGCGCAACCGCTGTCCGACCCGTGCGGCAAAGGCATTGGCGGGCAGTCCAGGGTCGAGCAGGGAGTGGCTCTGAAAATCGAGCATCGAACGACCATCGCTGTAAGAAGTCTGGAAAATACTTACGCCATCATAAGTTAACGGATGATTGGGATACGCGATACCGGTATGTAACAGCTTTCCGTGGGCGTCGTACAAAGAAATTTTAGAGATAAAACTCTTGGCGATGCCATTTCGGTAATGGGTAATCGTAAAATGATCGAGTCGTGCGGTAAATGGCAGGCGCTGCACCAGAAAGCCGTCGCCAATCAGTTCAAACATCGCGTTCACGCTTTGCCCGACTGGTATGCTAATGATGCCGCGAAAAGCACTATCATCTGCCGGTAACCAATCCTTTTGCGGAATTTTGGACAGCGGTAGGGAGAAATTGCTAAGTGGACGTACGGAGCCTAACCATTCCCGAATTTTTAATGGCAGGTTGGCATTGTAGAGCGCGCCAGCGCAAAAAAGGATAATCGCAAAGTGGGTAAAGATATAACCGAAACGATAGAAGCGGCCCTTTTGCGCGAAGAGGATCTCTTTCCCGTCCGGTCCGGCGAGCAGGTGCGTGCGGTATCCTCTTTCCCGTAAAACTTTTTCCCATCGACTATCGGTGAGGGCATCTGCAGCTAGCGAAAATTGTGTTTGTTCGCAACGACTGGACAAGAATTTGCTGCTGATCAAGCGTTTTGGTAACGCCATATCGCGGAGCATCGCCGGTGTATTGCGGGTAACGCAGGATGCTGTCGATAGCACGAGAAAGGCAACAAGACCGATGTACCAGCCACAGCGATAAACATCGTAGAGATCGAGATCAGCAAATACCCGATACCAGAACGGCCCGAATTGGGCAACGTACTGATGGTAACTTACCTGCTGCGCGAGAATCGTGCCAATGATAGAAGCGATAGCGACAAAGAGCAGCAAGTGGACTGCTAAACGCATGGAAACCAGCGCCTGCCAAACAAGGCGTGCGCTGGCGCTCCAAGGACGTTGCGTCTGCTGTTCAGGGAGCGAGGGGTTGTGCTCGATCGCCATGATTCGAACCTTTGAGTAACCAAATTTGATAGAGACTGATGGCCATGCCCAAGAGCACTACTGGACAGGAAAAAATGCCACCAATTAACACCAGCCAAACGAAGTCCGGACTCTGCTTGGTAAGAAACCATCCGGCGAAATCGAGAAAAAATGCGAGAAATGGAATGGCAATGAAGAAGACCTTCACCCCCTTAGATGATCGCGTTCGAGCAAAAATCCACCCGGCAATCCAAAAAATTACCCCGAGCGTCGTTAAATGAATCATGCCATTCATGAGCATAGCTGAATACGGCATACCCATATCTACCTTTGCTTGTTTCTTGAGAAGATCGAAGGTACCAATATTCGGCATGCCTATGGTGTGACACTTAAGACAGGAGGCGTTGATCAATGGACGTACGTTTTTCTCGTAGTCTGTGCGACTTTCACCATTGGCAATCCAATGATTGACGGCAGTGATCATTTTCGGCTTTTCTTGCGCCGGTACCTGCGCCATCGACATCATCGTTGGCAGCATGGCTTGCAATTTGCTGGAGCTGCGATTGCCATAATAGTGAACGACTAGGTCTTGCACAGAAATGCCAGGTTTTCCGTCTAATCCCTGAATGGCGACGTAGGTATAGGCTTCTGCCGAAAGTAGCCCCAGTCCCACCAGGAAAATGAAACCGGTGTAGAGCAGCTTCTCGATAAACGGCAAATCTGGCAAGAGCTTCATCGCGCGTCTCCCTCAGAGCTCATATTCTTTTGGGAAGGCAATGCCCGGATTCCCAGTCATATTTTTCGTCAAGACAGGCAAGTCACGACGATCGACGCGGACGGTTTTTTTGTCCTTTAACCATTTTGCAAAAACATCCCAAACCGGAGTGCCTTCGACCTTTTGCATCGCCGCCCAGCCCGCCACCTTATACTTCTTGCTGGCGTGAACCAACTTGCCACCAACACGCAAATCAGAGATTCGCTTATTGATGGTCTCGGCCGGATTAAACGTATACTGAATGTTGCCAACGCGAATCATGTCACCCCCCTGAATATAATAGGGGTCAGGATTGAAGAGATTATCGGCCACTTGTTCCATCACATTTTTCAGTTCGGCTCCGGTATATTCCGTAACGGTTACCTGCGGATAGGTGATGGCGGTTTGTCCCATCACGTCTTCCATGGTGATGGTCTCACCTGGTAATTTGGTGTATCCCCAACGGAAGCCCGGTGAAAAGGCTGCTTCGCAATCCATTTCTTCGCGTAGCGCATTGCAGATCAACTGGTCGAAGCTGCCATTAAAGTTGTCGCGCCGGTAAAGCAGGCTCTCGGTTACCGCCATCGGCTCGGCCAGTTTTTCCGCGTAGGGTGCGCGAACTTTCTCGATGTAGTCGCTCATCTCCTTGTCTGCGGGAATCATGTTGGCAAGGATCGGCAGATAGTAGAAGCGCCAGCCAGAGAGTTTTCCCTTGCGCACATCCAGATCAAAGCGGGCCATGAATTTTCCATTGGTGCTGGTATTGACGATGATGGTCTTGTTGACCATCACGGGTTTCGGGCCGACGATTTCGTGCGTATGACCGCCGAGAATGATATCAATTCCATTGACCTGAGAAGCCATCTTCTTGTCGACATCGATACCGTTGTGCGAGAGTACGACCACCACATCCGCCTTGTGCTTTTCGCGGCACTCGTTGACCATTTTTTGCATATGGCCGGGATGCACTCCAAAAGACCATTTGGGGATGAAGTAGGCCGGATTTGCGATGGGTGTGAATGGAAAAGATTGACCAATCACTGCCACTTTTACGCCATTGATCTCGCGAATATCATAGGGATCAAAAACCGGTTCATCCCAGGGAATGGTAAAGACATTCTGCGACAGGAATTTCGCCTTTAATTTGTGTTTTAACAGGTATTCTACGCGCTCGGCACCATAGGTAAATTCCCAGTGCCCAACGAAGTAGTCCTCCTTGAGCAGATTCTGCGCCCCCACCATGTCTTCGCCGCGGGTCCACAGGCTAGTGGCCGAACCTTGCCAGGCATCACCGCCATCAAAGAGGAGGGTGCGATCGGCTCCAACCTGCTCGCGGTAGCGCTTTACCAGGGTGGCGATATAGGCATAGCCACCAATCTTGCCATATTTGTGCGCTAGGCTGTCATAATCAAGGCAGGATAGGGCGTACCCCTCGGGTGTTCCGGCTTTAATCCCGTAGTAATCCAGTTTGGCGTTGCCAACGAGATGTGGGGTGACGCCCCATTCGTGTTGTTGCTTGGTGCCAATGTTGGTGCCTGGCTCCCGCCACCAAACGGGTAGCAGTTGGGCATGGGTGTCGGTAATGTGCAGCAGGGTTACATTGCCATACTTGGGGATGTCGTAGGGATCCTTGCCATCCCCCCAACTGGAGGCCAGGGCCGAAGGCGCAAGAAAGCCACTGGCCCCGGCGATGCCCATAATCCCCATGAAATCTCTACGGCTAATATTCATTGCGAACAACTCCTCTTCAAGTTTTGGCATAGTTGCTGGCGTTTGCCAGCGAACGCGGTTTCTCAGTCCGAATTACGCAGCCGGTGCGACCCAGTCCGGGATCTTATGTAGTGCGCGCGACATCGGAATCTGTTGCAGGGCCTTGATGACCCCTTGGTCGACACTCTCGGTGACCTTTTTGTTGGCAGCGGAGGTGCCTGCATAGGCCGTTCGCTCGCCATAGACGATGTAACTGTTCTGTCCGCGTCCGAATACCGTCAGGTTTAACGGGCAGGCCGCGGCGCTGGGCCAATAGGTATTGAGCAATTTGCTGAAGTCATAGGGATTGCAGAAAACCAGGGCGCGAACATCGGTGAAGTGTACCGCATCAAAATCGGGGATCTTGAGAGTCTTCTGCTGCGCTTTGACCAGCTTGAGGATGTTGAGCTTGAGAACGATTTTGTAACCCGCAGCATGGAGATTGCTGTTAATTTCCGACATGGTGCTTTTGATGGGCAGATCGACCTTCTCGACATAGAGTGGTGCAGCGCAGACCTGGGCGACGGAAAAGACAGTGAACAGGCCCAGCGCAGAAAAGGTGGCAGTGATTCGCTTCATGATAACTCCAGACTCTAAGATATAAAGCCTGTAGCAAAATGTATGCCGTAAAGATATCGATTCCTAGCGGAATCGGTCCGCGTTCCTATTCTCCAAAAAAATCAGCGAGACAGAAACAACTGCCGGGGGATCGCGACAGAAGAGCTCGGGGAGAATATGACTGGAGGACGCTTGGGGTGGGCAAAATGGAACAGCAGGGTGCTACAGAGGGGACAGGCCGCTTTCGCGGCCTATCGTATTCAGGCCTTGGGAACGTAGATGTCGCACCAACCCTTGGGGTCGATCTTACCGGCTACCGCTTTGCACTCGCCATCGGCAGTAGGTGTGGGGCCAGGAATAAAGAGCTTACAGTTGCTGCACATTTCCGAGCCCTTCGGCTTGGCGCGGTAGTTGACCGCCGTCTTGGCCATCTTGTCGGCAGCCTCGGCCGGACTGGTAAATACCAGCGGGGCGATTGTGGCGGCGCCAACAAATAAAGCACTTTTGCGTAACCAATCGCGGCGGTTCATCTTGGGGGTCTCCGTACTCATAACGTTACTCCTGTTGTGGTTGAAGCCATCCAGACTATACCCAAGCCAACAGCCGTTTGTATACCTTGTGCTCAAAGATAACGCAGCGACAAATCCAGGCTCTGGACATTGCGGGTGATGCTCCCCACCGAGAGATAATCGACGCCGGTGGCGGCGACGGCGGCGACGCTGTCCAGGAAGATATTGCCGGAGGCCTCGAGGGGGACGTGGCCGGCAACCCGTTGCACGGCGCTACGCAAATGCTCTAGCGAGAAATTGTCGAGGAGCACCATGTCGGCGCCGGCGGCGACGGCTTCGTCGAGCTGCTCCAGGGTCTCGACTTCGACCTCGACGCGGGTGAGCACCGGCGCCAGGGCGCGGGCGCGAGCGATGGCCGGGGCGATGCCACCAATCGCAGCCAGATGATTTTCCTTGATGAGGATGCCATCAAAGAGTCCCAATCGGTGATTGTGCCCACCCCCGACGCGCACCGCGTATTTTTGCGCCAGACGCAGGCCGGGCAGGGTTTTGCGGGTATCCAATAGCCTGGTCTTGCTGCCCTGCATGCGTGTCACAAAAGCGCGGGTTTGCGTGGCCGTGGCGGACAGCAGTTGCAAAAAATTCAGTGCGCTGCGCTCGCCGCTCAGCAGTGCCGCCGCCGGGCCGCGGATGCTGCAAAGCTGTTGATCGGGGGCGATCTCGGCACCTTCCGCAGCTTGCCATTCCACTTGCAAGCGAGAACTGAGTTGGGCGAATGCGGCCTCAGCGTAGGCTTGGCCGCAGAGTACTCCGGCCTCCCGGCTGATGATCCGTGCCTCTAGCTCGCGCGCGGGATCAATGAGGGCCGCGCTCAAATCACCGCTGCCGAGGTCTTCTGCCAGGGCGTGCGCTACGGTTTCTGCTATGTCAGCTGGCAGCATGTCCTTTCCTCTCACTTGCCATCCACAGCCACACAAGGCCAATGATGCCAGCGAGCAGGGAGGCAACCAAGATACCGACCTTGGCCTCTTCCCGCAGCTCCGCCTGGCTAAAGGCCAACTGGCTGATGAATAGCGACATGGTAAAGCCGATACCGCCCAGCCAGGCGGCACCGAGTAAGTGACGCCAGGCGACGCCTTGGGGGAGCTTGGCGATGCGCAGACGAATTGCTAGCCAACTGGCTAGACTGATACCCAAAAATTTGCCGAGTACCAGACCCAGGACGATGCCCAGGGTCACCGAACTCCAGAGCATTTCGCCACTGATCTGGGAAAAGTCCACGCCGGCATTGGCTAAGGCGAAGATGGGCAGCACGCCAAAGGTTACCCAGGGACCAATGCTGTGCTCTAGGCGCTGCTGTGGCGAGATCATTTCGCGACTGTGATGCCGCAGTTCCTCGGCGAGATGACTGAGCTTGGGATTAACCAAGGGATCGAAAGTCTTTTCGCTGGCTAAAAGTTCAGTCAGGTTTTGTTCTTGTTCTTCCAGGGTGCTGCGCAGCTGCGCCGGGCTTACGCAACCGCGTGCCGGCAGGGTCATGGCCAACAGAATCCCGGCCACGGCAGCATGTACCCCGGAAACCAGCAAGAAATACCAGAGCAATATACCTAGCAAGATATAGGGCAGGGGGCGGCGAATGCCGCCCTGATTGAGCAGCACCAACAGGATGAAAACGGCGCCCGCCGACGCTAATGCCCACCAGTCAATGTGGGCGGTATAAAAAACGGCAATGACAAGCACCGCGCCGAGGTCATCGGCAATGGCTAGCGCAGTCAGAAAAATGATGAGATTGCGTGGCACGCGCCAGGCGAGAAGCACCAAAATGCCGATGGCAAAGGCGATATCCGTGGCCATGGGGATGCCCCAACCAGCGTGGGCTTCGCCTATGCCATTGAGCGCCGAGTAGAGCAACGCGGGCACCAGCATTCCGCCAATGGCAGCGACAATGGGCAGGATCGCATCGCTGAACTTTGCCAACTCGCCAACCAAAAGTTCCCGCTTGAGCTCCAGCCCAACGACAAAGAAAAAAATGGCCATCAGGGCGTCGTTGACCCAGTCCTGCAAATCATGATCCAAGCTCCAGCCTGCAAAGTGCAGGCTAAAGTGCTGGTGCCAGAAATGCTGATAGGCATCGTGCAAGGCAGAGTTGCTCAAGATCAAGGTCAAGACGGTGACGCCGATGAGCACCAATCCCCCAGCTGTCGCCCGGCGAAGGAATTGCTCGAACGGCGACAGTACCTTGCCGAATAGGATTTCGAGGGGGTAGAGGCGCTCCTGCGGGAAGCGTGATGGATTCTCAGGTTCCACAGACGAACTCTGCCAGCCTGTCTAGCGCAGGGCATCCAGACGCCGGCGCTGCTCGGCTAACTCTTGCAGCGCGTTAGTCAGTTCCTGCACGCGTGCTTCCTCCTTGGCGACGACCTCGGCAGGTGCGCGCTCGCGAAAGCTGGGCTGCGCCAGGCGCTTTTGTACCTTGTCCTGCTCGCCTTGGAGGCGCGCCTCTTCCTTGCTGAGGCGTTGGTACTCGGCATCAACGTCGATAAGGCCGGCCAGCGGCACCAAAATGCGCAATTCCCCCAGCAGTTGCAGGGCTGCGGGTGGGCCCTCAGCTTTCGCCGCCAACCACTCTACCTCGCCCATCCGCGCCAGGCTGCGCAGCCAGACCGAGAGGCGCTCCAGACGCTCCCGGTCGCTGTCTTTGCCCCCCTGCAAGAGCACGGGCAGCTCGCGGCTGGGGGCGATATCCATCTCGCCACGAACAGAACGTAGGGCGCCCACGAAAGCCATCAGCCAAGCGAGGTCAGCATCGGCTTCCTGATCGACGCGTTGCAGGTCGGCTACCGGATAGGCCGTCAGCGCAATGGTTTTACCCTCTTTACCGAGTCGCTCGGCCACGCGCTGCCAAAGAGTCTCGGTGAGGAAGGGCATAAACGGATGCGCCAAACGCAAAGCCGCTTCTAGGACCGCCAGCAGGGTATAGCGGCTGCCGCGGATTTCCGCCGCAGAAAAGCTAGATTCCGGGCGCAACACGGTCTTGCTGAGTTCGATGTACCAGTCGCAGTAGTCGTTCCAGAAAAACTGATAGAGGGCATGGGCGGCGTCGGCAAAGCGATATTGCTCAATGGCATCATTGACGCTCGCCTCCGCTTCTTGCAGCCGGCCAATGATCCAGCGCTCCGGCGGCAACAACTCACGCGCGCCGTGCAGATCGGCATCTTCGGGGATTTGCATCAGGGCAAAACGGGCGGCATTCCAGATCTTGTTGCAGAAGTTGCGGTTGCCTTCCACGCGCTTCAAATCAAAGCGCAAGTCGCGTCCTTGGGTGGCAATGCTGGCAAAGCTGAAGCGCAGGGCATCGGTACCGAAGGCAGGGATACCGTTGGGGAAGTCCTTGCGCGTCGCCTTGGTGATCTTCTCCGCCATCTGCGGTTGCATCAGCCCCTGGGTGCGTTTGGCGACCAGCGCCTCGCCATCGATGCCGTCGATAAGATCTATGGGATCAAGGACGTTGCCCTTGGACTTGCTCATTTTCTGCCCCTCGCCATCGAGGATCAGGCCATGCACATAGACCTCGCGGAAAGGTACTTGCCCGGTAAAGTGCTGCCCCATCATGATCATCCGGGCGACCCAGAAAAAGATGATGTCGAAGCCGGTGACCAGGACGGAGGTGGGATAAAACTCGCGCAGATCTGGCGTCTGCTCTGGCCAGCCGAGGGTGGTGAAGGGCCACAGGGCCGAACTGAACCAGGTGTCCAGCACGTCAGCATCACGCTCCAAAACCACGGGCATGCCATAGTGCGCGGCGGCGGCGTGCTGTGCTTCTTCCTCCGTCCGGGTGACGAAAATATTGCCATCCGGGCCATACCAGGCGGGGATCTGATGCCCCCACCAGAGCTGCCGGGAGATGCACCAGTCCTCAATGCGCTCCATCCAGTCGTAGTAGGTGCGCGTCCAGTTTTCCGGTACAAAGCGAATCTTGCCCGCGCGCACAACCTCGGTGGCAGCCTCGGCCAATGGTCCTACGCGCACATACCACTGGTCGGTCAGGTACGGTTCGATAACGGCTTGGGAGCGATCCCCACGCGGGATCATTAGGCGATGCTCATCCGTCTGTACCAGGCTGCCTTCGACCTCCAGCAGAGCCAGAAGACGCTTGCGCGAGGCATAGCGATCCAAGCCACGCAGCTCTTCTGGGATCTGCGTGTCGCCGATACTGCCGCTCACCACCTCGATTTCGTCACGAATGCGCGCATCAGAGGTGAAGATGTTTAGCAGCGGCAGGTGGTGCCGTTGTCCGACCTGATAGTCATTGAAATCATGGGCCGGGGTGATCTTTACACAGCCGGAGCCGAATTCCACCTCGACATAGTCGTCGGCAATGATGGGGATTTCCCGACCCGTAATGGGCAGGCGTAGAGTCTTGCCGATCAGTGCCTGGTAGCGCTCATCTTCTGGATGTACGGCTACCGCCACATCGCCGAGCAGGGTCTCGGGACGGGTAGTGGCGACAACTAGACTGCCGGAGCCGTCAGTCAGGGTGTAGCGAATGTGCCAGAGCTTGCCCCCTTCCTCGCTGCTGACCACTTCTAGGTCGGAGACGGCGGTTTGCAGCACCGGATCCCAATTGACCAAGCGCTTACCGCGGTAGATCAGGCCTTCCTCGTGCAGGCGCACGAAAACCTCAGTGACGGCATGGGAAAGCCCCTCGTCGAGGGTGAAGCGCTCCCGCGACCAGTCACAGGAGGCGCCTAAGCGGCGCATCTGGCGGCTGATATGTCCTCCGGATTCTTCCTTCCACTGCCAGACCTTTTCCAGAAAGGCGCTACGCCCAAGTTGGTGACGCTTCTCGCCTTGTGCCTCCAGCCGACGCTCCACCAGCATTTGTGTGGCGATACCCGCATGATCAGTGCCGGGCTGCCAGAGAGTCTGTTTGCCCTGCATCCGCGCCCGGCGGGTGAGGATGTCCATGAGGGTATCCTGAAAGGCATGCCCCATGTGCAAGGTACCGGTTACGTTCGGCGGTGGCAGCATGATGCAGTAGGTGCTGTTTCCCCCTTGCGGATGAAAGACCCTCTGGTCCTCCCACAACTGGTAACAAGCGCTTTCTATTTCGGCCGGCGCAAAAGGGCGGTCGAGGGAGTCAGTCATTGGGACTTCCTTACGAATTTGATGGTTGACGGGCATCATCGGCGAGGCCTGGAGTCAGTGCTTCATCCAGCCCCTCATGTAGAACTCGTTGTAGGATTTCCGGTAATACGGTCTGAATTTCTCGTGATACCGTTTCGCGCAGGCGAATGCCTTCCAGCGCAAGGCTACGCATTACCGCCAAGCTCACCTGCTCTTTCCAGGTTTTTTGCAAGTGTTGAGTGATTTTCTCTTCTAGTTCTGCGAGTACCCGGCGTTCGACCTCATGGAATAGAAGTGTTTCGAATTGACGGAGAAAGTCGCCATCAAAGATCGACGGGCTTGGACTACTGGCGTCGTCATTCGCCACGCTCTCCCCTCGTGTTTCCTGCGCCGGTTCCGCGGCTTCGCTGAGAGGGGTGCTGGCAAGCTCGCTCGGTGCGACAGCAGTAATATCGTGATTTTCTATGGATACATGTTCTTCGGAGCTCGTAGCCGCAGGTTGTAAGTCCTTTAGCGCCGAGTTTTCTTCGGCTGGGGGAGTAGAGGCGGGCACTTCCACCGCTGGCTCGGTAATGGGGCTCGATTGGACCGGCTCCTCTTCTGGTATCTGGCTTGCCGTTGCTTCTTCTGCGGGATAATGGAAGGACAGCTTGCGAATTCTTTCGAGAGCCTTGGCCAGCTCTGTTTCCTCCATACTTTCCTCAGCCTCTGTCGGGCTGATCTCGCTGGTGGGTGTGGCATGCAGCGAGTCTGGCTGGGCTGCAAGCGCAGCCGGCGTTTCTTCCGTGGCGTCTACCTCTTCTTCGTACGCAGTTTTTTCTGTTTTCTGCATCGTGCGTCGCCAGAGGGGCGGAGGTAAGCCCTCGCGAACGAGATCTTGTAACAATAATGGCTCGGTCCCTGCGGGAAACTCTTCTTCGTCCAATATCGGTTCGCGACGATCATGTACGGTCATGCATTTTCTCCCTCAAATTTCCAGTGAGAACAACTGGATACTGAACCCTGCTCGTTTGCATTGACGATAACGCTCGCGAGCTGGCTCGCGCTCCCCTTCGGCAGAAGGAATAAAGTCGATGAGACGACCTGTGCTGTCAAGTGTTGGGAGCTCATTCGGCCATTCGATGAGTATCAAGGCACGGGCGTCCGCACGTCTCTGCCGAGGATCATGGAATAGATACACGGGCTCATTGGCGACTTGCCCGTGGGGCAGGAACGTTCCCGCATGGAAGGTCCAGAGCAGGTCGTCATAGGCGCCTACTACCTCTGCATCCGCTGCCAGTACGTCTACCTTTCCCAGCACTTGCCAGGCCTTTGCGATGACCCGACAGATGGCACGTCGACTTTCTAGCACGGTCAGCGGAACGGCTGGAAGTTGGTAGAAATTGGCCGTGCCGGACATCGACAGGTTTCAATCTGCCTTGGCGCGTTGGCGCAAGAAATGCACCAACAAGGGAACCGGACGCCCGGTTGCCCCTTTGTGCTCGCCGCTTTGCCAGGCCACGCCAGCAATGTCCAGGTGTGCCCAGCGGTACTCTTCGGTAAAGCGTGACAGGAAACAGGCGGCGGTGATGGTGCCTGCTGGACGCCCACCCACGTTGCTCAAGTCAGCAAAGGGGCTCTTGAGCTGTTCCTGATATTCCTCAAAGAGGGGCAGCTCCCAGGCACGATCCTGACTGCTTCGTCCGGCATGCAGCAATTCCATTACCAAGCCCTCGTGATTGCCAAGCACCGCTGCTGTCTGGTGCCCAAGCGCTATGATGCAGGCGCCGGTAAGGGTGGCCATGTCGATGACGACGTCGGGGTTGAAACGCTTGGCGTAGCTGAGCGCATCGGCAAGGATGAGGCGACCTTCGGCATCGGTATTGATGATTTCGACGGTAAGACCAGCCATGCTGCGATGGATGTCGCCAGGTTTAGTGGCTTGGCCATCGGGCAGGTTTTCCGACGCCGGCACGATGGCGGTAACATTGAGAGGCAAAGCGAGGTCCGCCGCCGCCTGGATGGCGGCGAGGGCAGCGGCGCCACCACACATGTCATATTTCATTTCGTCCATTTTGTCGGCGGGTTTCAGGGAGATACCGCCGGCATCGAAAGTGAGACCCTTGCCCACGAGAACGATAGGAGCGGCATCCGCCGCGCCGCCGCGGTAGTGTAAGACGATCAACCGAGGTTCCTGCCGTGATCCCTGGGCAACACCCAGCAGGAGATGCATGCCGAGTTCTTCCATTTCTGTCGGCCCGAGAATCTCCGTTTCGATTCCGCGCGCCTGCGCCATCTGGGTGGCCTGTTCTGCCAGCCAGCTTGGGGTGCAGATGTTGCCGGGTTGATTGGCGAGATCCCGGGCCCAATCGCTGGCGCGCGAAATAGCGATTGCGGAGGATAAGGCCTGCTGCATTTCCGCCTCCGCTTCGGCCGCGAGCTTCTCGTGGACGAGGACGTTGATTTTCTCCAGGCTATGCCGCGGGTGTTTGGCAGGCTCTTTGTGTTGGTCAAATCGATACTGTGCATCCAGGATGCCGCGCAACCAGAGCTCCGTCGCTGCCGCAGAACTACGATGCGCAACGGCGACGTCCGCCAAGGCAAGATGCAGGTTCGTCAATTGGGCTCGGGCGACGGTTTGCCCAAGCGCGCGCGCGGCCTTCTGCAGTTTGCCCTCGGCGAGTTTTTCACCTGCCCCGACACCGACCAGCAGCAAGCGCTCGGCGGCCAGGCCGGGTACAGCATAAAGAAGCTGACATTGTCCCGGCTCCGCCGTAAAATCGCCATGGGCGAGGAATCGGCTGAGGAAGCCGTCGCTGAGTTCATCAATTTTTTTGGCGTTCGCGGGCAGCCGGCCTTTTTCGTGACAGGCAAGCACCAAGCAAGCGCATGGCTCCGATAGGGTGACGTTCTGCTGCAAAGAGATTTCCACGGTCTGCCTCCAGTTACTACACGATTCGATAATCCCTGTAGGGTACACCAGGGATATGCCTACAGGCCAACGCAACGAGGATGATCATGACATTGCTGAGGCCTTTCCTGTGGCCGCGTGAGCGGATAACTGCACACATTCTGCGCTCGGTGTTGAGCTATTTCGTTATTGCTTGTGCGGTGGTGTTGGCATTGTTGGCGATTGGTCAATTGAGCCAGATCCTGCAACAAGTGGCCTCGGGGCAGCTCCCGCTGCATGTGGTCTTGCAGTTGCTAGGTCTGAGTATCCCCACTCTTTTAGTAACTGTTTTGCCTCTGGCACTCTTTTTCGCCGTCTATCTAGTCTTTGCCAATCTCTACCGCCATAACGAGATGATGGCCATCCATGGCGCCGGTATTGGTTTGCGGAAGTTATTCCTGGGATTGCTGCCAAGTGTTTTTATCCTCGTTCTTCTGGAAGCGGGGCTTGCCCTATGGTGGGCGCCCGCGTCACAACAGCATTTGCAGGATGAGAGTGCGCGCCTCGCTGCCGCTGCCGCACAAGCGCTGATTCAGCCCGGTAGTTTTGCCCATATCCCCGACGGGCGGGTGATCTACGTGGGGCAGGGAGCCGGCGCCAAAGATCGTTATCACGAAATCTTTATCGACCTTTCGCGCACCGGCGCCCCAGATTATGCAACGGCGGCCTTTGGCGAGATCCAAATTGACAAAAAGGCCGGCGTTTCGTTGCTGCTTATTGATGGCCAGCGCTATCTCGGTCAACCTGGGCAAGCTGGATACAAAATTTGGAGCTTTGCCCGCTACCGCGTGGACTTAGCGGCTCCGCAGCAGGGAGGGATTGCGACTTCCTGGAGCGCAATGTCTTTACCGCAGTTGTTCGCGCGGCTCGGGCCGCCGAATGAACACGCGCATGCCCTGGCGGAGCTGGAGTGGCGTGCTTTCTGGCCGTTGTTCATTCCTATTGTTGTACTCTTGGCCATCCCGCTTGCCTACGCCGAGCCGCGCCGTCCGGGGCGGGCCGGAGGGGTCCTGATTGGGATCTTGCTGCTTTTGGGTGCGAACAATCTCTTGGTGGCCTTGAAAGAGAACCTGATTCAAGAAAAGATCCTGCCGGTGCCGGGGCTGTTCTGGACCTGGATCTTGTTGGCAGTTTTGGCTTTCTATTTGTTTTACCGGCGACAGGCCGATTTGCCGATTCTTCCTACCTGGATGCGCGGGGTGTTGCCATGAAGCGAGCCGATGCGTTGCTGTTTCGCGGCATGTTCTTTTACAGCGGCTTAGTGTTGATCGTGCTGCTTGCGATGGTCTTTGTTGCGCAGCTGATTGCCAAGGCCTCTGGGCCAGGCCATGGACATTGGACGACCGGGCTATTGTTCCGCTATGTCGCCTTGCAAATGCCAGAGACGGCATACACCGTGATCCCTTTGGCCTTGCTCATTGGTGCCTTGATCTGGATCGGTATGTTGAATAGCCATTCTGAGATTACGGCCTTGCGTATGGCGGGTTGGTCTCTTGGTCGTCTACAGCGGCCCCTGCTGGGAGTGGGTCTGCTGGCGGCGCTCTCCATGTTTGTTTTGGGCCAATGGATTGTGCCCTATAGTTCCCTTGCGTCGGAGTTGCTCTGGGCCAATGCGGGCACCCACAGCTTTCAGGAGCTTGGTAATGGCGGCCTGTGGTTGCGACAGGGACCGATGCTCATCCGTATCCAATTGGTAGGCAGCAACGGTACCCAGTTACGACAGATACGAATCTATTATCCGCAGGCTGGAATGGTGGGCATCGCAAAACAGGTTGACGCACAGGCTGCTACCTATCAAAACGGACACTGGATCTTGCGGGACTTGCGTGAATACCAGTTGGGCGATCACGCAGTACAGATTTCTACCGCTGCGCAACAGAATTGGTCAGTGCATTTGCAGCCCGAAACACTGCGTAGTTTTGCGCATCACACCCGCACCATGACGCTGCAATCACTATGGCGCAACGATCGCGATTTGCAAGGCGGCGTACTGGCGATGAACCGCTTTGCATTGGCATTCTGGCAAAGGATTACCTACCCTTGGGTGGGGTTGATCATGATCTGCTTGGTAGTGCCGATGGTCATCCGCAACCCCCGCGCGGGCGGGGCGTATTATTGGATCGCCGCTGGTTTAGCTCTCGGGATCTCGTTTCACTTCTTGACGCAAATGTCTGGGTTCATCAGTGTCGCTGGCGGCATTCCGCCTTCGCTTGCCACCCTGACCCCCATGGCGCTGTATGCCGCGCTGGCCTGGTTTCTCTATAAGCGGCACATCTGACTGTGAGTTGAGAGTAGAATAGCGTTGCCCTTGCCTCATTGAGCATTGTTGCAGCAAACTACAAGCTATGATTCGGACTCTTGAGGCACAACCGTGAATGAGTCAGCACTAGTTGTAGCGTTGCAGGAGTTTTCTAACTGGCGCAATGAGTTGGCGGCGCTGGTCGAGCAGATCTCTGCCTTTTCGCATCGCCTCGATTTATTACCGAGCGGTACAATGCTCCGTTTGGAAATATTGGCGCGAGAAATTCGTGAAGAGCGAGTTGTTATCTCTTTCTATGGTGAGTTTGCGCGGGGAAAGTCTGAGTTAATAAATGCCCTGTTTTTTTATAACCAGAAATACCGCTTTCTACCATCTGGCGTCGGACAAACAACCATGTGTCCAGTGGAAGTCTGTGCTGCAAGTGACGCCAGTATCGATTTTTTACCCATGCAGTCAAGTAGCATGCACCGTAATATTCAAGATCTGAAGAAAATGCCGGAACACTGGCAGCGCATGCCGATTGCTCTTGTCGATATGGAGAAAACGCAAGCCACACTGCGCCAAATTCAGGAGACTCAGTGTGTCCCTCTCGCAGAAGCGCGGCGCTTCGGCCTCTGTCCGCCATTAGATAGCACGCGCCCCCAACTAACCCATTGCCCTTCCTGTGGCGAAGGCCGAGTAAAAATTTCACGTTGGCGCTACGCATTGTTACGTTTGCCACACCCTTTGTTATCTGCGGGTTTGGTAGTCATTGATACGCCTGGACTAAACTCTTTGGGTAGCGAGGCTGATTTAGGTTTAGATGCAACCAGAGGTGCAGATGCATCCATCTTTGTTTTGGCGGCAGACACCGGAGTTACGCAAAGCGATTTGCAAATTTGGGAACAATCACTGGCAATACATAGCCGTCGGCGTCAGTTGGTAGTACTGAACAAATGTGATCTACTTTACGATGAGATCGAATCGGCGGAGTCGCGCGCGGAGAAGATGTTGGCGCAGCGGAATACCAGCGCCAGTCGATTGCAAGTGAACTTCAACCAGGTGGTGGCGATTTCTGCTCGTGAGGCATTGATTGGTCGGCTTCGGCAGCAAGAGGATCGGGTTCGTGAGAGTGGCATCGAAGACTTAGAGAATGGTATCGGAAACATTCTTATTCCGGAAAAACGTAAAGAGATTGCAAATAGTACAAAATCTATTCTGCAAAGGGTGATAATTGATCAGCGTTTTGTTTTGGAAGAGCAGCTTCAATCGGTTGGCGCGGATATGGAGAGCATGCGTAGATTAGAAGCGCAAGCAGGAGATCAAGTGCTTTCCCTGATTGATAGGCAAAGAAAAATCATTGATAATCTTGCATTAGACAGAGATCAATTTTTTCGTCTGCAAGGTGATTTAAATGCGCAGGAAAAGCGCCAACTATTGGATCCTCTCTCCCTGGAGGGGCTTGACGAGCTTGTAGAGCGTGCAAAAAATGACATGCTTGCTGTGTGGACGACGTTCGGTATTTATGAGAGCTTTGGAAAGTTTTTTGCCGATACGATCTCCGGGTTCGACGAAGCGCTCGCGCGTGCAAACAGGCTGTCAGATAAAATGATGAGTTCCTATAGAGCGTTAGAGCAGGTTTATGCGCTTCCTAAACTGGATACTTTGCCCTATATTCTGTTGCCAAGAAGAGCTGAGCTTCTCGCTTTGTCTGATTATTACGAACGTTTTGGAAAACGCCTGGAAATTGCTGCCTACCCTCAGGGTGTTGTGGTTCGTAAGGCCTTTTTCAATTTAGCGAAACAGGTCCGTAACTTCGTTCTCGAAACTCGGCGCGATCTGTTGGGTTGGGTCGAGGAAACTTTTGACCTGATGAATGCTCATCTACAGCGCTGCAGTGCTCAGGCGCAGGAAAAATTGATTGCCCTCACCGCTATCGCGGAGTCGTCGGCCAGCATTCAGCAAAGAATTGAAGACCTGCGTTTGCGAGAGGCCCGCATCAATTATGAAATGGATGAATTGGCCTCTCTGCAGAATGAGCTTGATCAGTACTTTCAATCCATTCCAGACATTCCAGGTGCTGCGTGATGATCTGTTTCTCTGCCGATCATGATTTTTTCTGTCTCAGTGTATCTTCATCAAATGCCCGATCCAGGTTTTGCGACAACTGCAATACCTGACGGAAAAGTTGCGGGTCGGCATCATCCGCTTGGCTGCGTAGCCGTAGCTGCGCCAAACCGGAAAAACTATCCGCTCGGGTTACTTCCGATGCGACGCTAGTGCATTTGTTGCTCTTGTAGGTACTCGCCAGTACTTCGCTGGCAAGCGGGTCGTGCAGAGTTCCAGCTTCTGCTGCGCGCACAGCGCTAGCCACATCCTGGCCGTGGAGCAGGGAAAAATTCACATGGCTCTCCAGAAATTCGATTAGTTCGGCATAGGTCATCGGTACACTCCTGCTAGTTGGGGCGCATGCCACTGTTGAGAGATACCCGACAGCTCTCGGCAACGCGCTGAAAATAATACTGTAGATCCAAGGGAAGGGTAACGCCGTCGAGTAGGCGGAGAAGCTGGAAATCGGCACAGAGAACCAGATCAATGAGCGACAGGCGGCCCAGGTAGAAACGCTGTTTAGCCAACAAGTTGGCCAATGTGCTGAGACGCCCGCGTTGGGCAAGCTGTTGGTAGCCGCCATAACGGTCGTTGGCCAGGGCTTCCAGGCTCTGGGCAAAACGGCGCTCAGATTCCTGGCGAAAGTATTGCAGATCTTCCGGGTCATCAGAGATTTCGGAAAACGCAGGTTGCACCGGCACCAGCAGGCGTTGTAGCAACGAATCAAGGCCTTGTCGCCACTGGCAGAATGCCTGCCAATCGTCTGTGGTGATAATGCCAGCGTATAGAGATTCTCCGCCCAGCATTGCATCCAGCTCGGGGAGGTCGCTCAACTCCCCACCCCAGTTGCGGTCAGCGGTTTGCAAAATGGGCAGTCGTGCATGTCCCAAATCAAACGCGGTCTCCAGATCTTGCAGTGGCCGAGCTTCTTGCCGGTAGTCGAGTGCCTTGGCGCCAAGGAGCAGACGTAGACGCAGTGCCTGGGGATCGGACCAGTGAAAATACAAAATCGGCTCAAACAAGCTCGACACGCTCCAATACAGCGGTCCACTGTGCCTCGGTAATAGGCAAAATAGACAGGCGGTTGCCCTTACGTATCAGTGGGCTGTCAGAAAATACCGACATCCGGCGCAATTCGTCCAGGGAGACTACCGAAGTAAGGCGTCCGCGAAAACCGACATCCACTAGATCCCAACGGGGAGTCTCCGCTTTGGAATTTGGGTCGTAATACTTGCAACTCGAATCAAACTGCGTGGGATCGGGATGCGCGGAGGTCCGCACATCGGCTACCCCCACGATTCCCGGAATCAGGACGCGAGAGTGGTAAATAAAAACACCATCTCCGGGGGTCATTGAACGCATAAAATTGCGTGCCTGATAATTGCGAATTCCATCCCAGGGCTCTTGGCCGCGCTCGGCTAGATCATCAAGAGAAAAGGCCTCTGGTTCGGTTTTCATCAACCAATAGGCCATCGATTATGCCTCCAATTCGATGGTCTGCCCCAGACGCCGCTGCAGAATTTTGCCCAAATATGCCGGCAAAGTCTGACCCGAGCGGGCATCCACCCAAGCGCCGCTGGCATCTTGATCAAAACGTGCCGGCCCGTCGCTGCAGGCTAGCCAGATCTGTTCAACCACTGCTTGCCGATTGAGGATGATTTCGCTGTCATCAGGCAAACGCAGGGAGAGTACGCTGTCGATGAGATCGGCTTCGACATCTGGAGCCTGGGCTTCGATCTGGTCGAGCAGCCCCTGTAAACACTCTTCCACTGCTGCGGCAAAACTCTGCGTCATCCGTTGTCTCCTCTATTGGCGCCATGATCGCTTTCTCGGCTCTGCGGGGCAAGTGCTTGCTGCTATCGAGCGCAACCAGATACGCTGCTCCTTGCGCAAGATAGCGCGGCTGCTGCCATGTAGCATGAGCCCGCTTCCCTCTGGCTGGGGCTGTAGGTGGCCGCGGGCAAGGAGGTGGCGGAAGACCTGCTGCCAGTCCCGAGCCGGCAAGCGCCGCCCAATGCCAAAGACCTGCAGGCGATGATGTTGTGCCTGGCGTACACGCGGCGTGTCGCGGCCGATGAGGATGTCGATAAGGTGTTGCACGCCGCAGCGCTGGCCACTGCGGTAGGCTGCGGAAAGGGCCATTTGCGCGGCTTCGCTGGCATCCCAGAGTGGCGGTGGTTGTAGGCAATTGTCGCAGTTGCCGCAAGGTTTACTGAGGGTTTCGCCAAAATAGCCGAGGAGCTTCTGCCGGCGGCAGCCGACTTCTTCCGTTAGATCGAGCATGGCCTGCAGTCGTTCTTCCTCGACGCGCTGTTGTTCGCTGCTGGCGCCGGATTGTTGAATCATCTGTCGCAACCAGAGGAGGTCTTGCAGGCCATAGTGCAACCACGCCTCCGCCGACTTACCGTCGCGTCCGGCGCGACCCGTCTCCTGATAATAGGCCTCAATACTCTTTGGTAGATTGAGATGGGCGACAAAACGTACATCGGGCTTGTCGATGCCCATTCCAAACGCAATGGTGGCGACCATGATCTGCGTTTTGCCGTTGAGGAAGTCCCTCTGGTGGACGCTGCGCTGCCCGGCAGGAAGACCCGCATGATAGGGCTGCGCGCGATACCCCAAACTCTGCAGCCAGCTAGCGGTTTCCTCGACCTTGCGGCGCGACAGACAATAGATGATTCCGGCGCCACGGCGACCGCGTAGGAACTCCTGCAAGGCTTCGCGCCCATTGCCTCCTTGTTGCATCTGGTAGCGAATGTTGGGGCGGTCGAAGGACTGCACGAAGACTTCGGCATCACCCAGCGCGAGAGATTCTTGAATTTCCGCACGACTGGACAGATCGGCGGTGGCGGTGAGGGCAATGCGCGGCACCTTGGGGAAGAGGGCGCGTAAGCGGCCAAGTTGACGATATTCTGGGCGAAAATGATGCCCCCATTGGGCTACACAGTGGGCTTCATCGATGGCAAAGAGGCTGATGCGCAGCTCCCGCAACAGGCGCAACATACGTTCTTGCAGCAGACGCTCGGGGGCACAGTAGAGGATCCGCAGTTCTCCCGCCCGCAAGGTATTTTCAAGGTCGTCTTGTTCCACTATCCCGGAATGCAGGGCGGCCGCGGCGATACCCCGCTGGCGCAGGGCCTGAATTTGATCTTCCATCAAGGCGATGAGCGGTGAGATGACGACTGCGGTGCCCGGCAGCGCCAGGGCAGGGATTTGGTAGCAGAGAGACTTGCCGCCCCCGGTGGGCATCAGCACCAGGGCGTCGCCACCGCCGAGCAGCCGCGCAATGATGGCGTCCTGTGGCGGACGGAATTCTGCGTAGCCAAAGACCTCTCGGAGAATTCGCCGCGCTTGCGCCAGCTCAGGGGATGAAGCGTGTGTCATCTGCAACGCGGACGAGATTGGCAGCGGCTAACAGGGTACAACTGCTCGCCCAAATGAGTGCAGGGAAGAGAAGTGCCAAGAAAATGAGGGTAAGTATGCCGGTAAAAGCTGGACTATGGGTGGCATTTCCAGCACTGATCAGAGCAGCGGCTGCGGCGAAAATGCTGACAAGGAGGAAAGCGATAGCAGCCAATACCAGCCCTACCAAGAGTGGGAAAAACAGCCAGCCCAGCCGATCGCCAAGCAAGCGTGTGGCACTGTGCAAAGAGTCGCGCGCGCTCATGCCGTAGGCTGCGTACAGTGCATACGCATACTGAAAAAAGGTGCCGATGAAATAGGAAATGACGATGGTGAGCCAAAAACTAGGGCTTTGTAGGATCGCCAGGGCTGCAGCGGGGTCTGTATGACCTTGCAGCGCGAGATAGCCAGAGGACTGCAGTAAAAGAACGTTGATAATGGCGGGTGGCAGGGCCAGGAGCCATGCTTCGCGCTCGCGCAGGCTCCAAAAGGGCGCTAGTGCCTCATAAGGGCGGCTAGTGCTAGCCAGGGCGATGGCGCGAAAAAAGCCAATCAGTAAGACGTTAGTCCAAAGACTTTCCAATATCGTCCAGAGCAAACGCAAAGTGGCAATCTGCTCTGTGGCAACACTGAGGAGGGCAAAACCGAATACGGCGACCAGAGCGAGGAGCAGCAAATTCAGTGCAAGACGCCAGAAATGGGTACGCAGGATCTGCCCGGCACCGGAAAATACCTGGCCGACACTTAGGCGGGCGGCACTGTAGAGAGGTTCAGGCATGGGGGAGGCGCTCCAGTTTCTTGCTTGCTGATGGGGTTGCAACCCCGGAAAAGCCGTCACAGTTGACCTGCACTATGGCGGCAGGAGTCTGATCGATGCGTGCCGCAGTGAGTTGGCGCCCCCAAACGCAGCCGCTATCCAGGGCGAGTAGGCGGTCATTGACCAGTAAACCTTGGGTGGCCCAGTGACCGCAAACAAGTGCACCCTCCTTCTGCCGGGCAAAAAAGCGCTGATGCCAGGGGAGATAACTGGCATCCGGGGCATCATTCGTCCATGCGTAGAGGCCGTCATCCCGCACCCAGCGCGCGCGCGTAAAGACTGCGACACGAAAGCGCTGGGCGTCTTCTTCGTTGCGGCAGTCGCGCCAGCGCTGGGGTGCCTCACTTTCCCACAGACGCCGCAGGAAACGCTTCCAGTTCTTACCGCGCAGGGCGCGCTGTATCTCTTCTGCATGCCCATCCGCATCGGCCAGGTTCCACTCGGCATCCAGGGCGGCGTGGACCATGCTCCAGGGCAGTTGTCCATCGCGATAAAAGAACGGCTGTTCGCGCAGCCAATGGAAGTAGTCATTGGCCTTGCTGTCAGCAAGGAGTGCAGCCAGGGTATCGCTCTTCTTGGCCTTGGCCACTGCGGCCCAGCGGCTGATGGCATACAGGTCATGGTTGCCGAGGACCAAACGAATTCTGTCCTGTTGTTCATAGGCCCAGGCGAGGGTCGCGTGGCTCTGCGGGCCGCGGTTGATCAGGTCGCCGGCAAACCATAAAGAATGATAGGGCTCTACGCGAGACAACAGCTCTCCGAGCGCAGTAAAACATCCCTGCACATCGCCAATTGCATAGGTCCCAGCCTGCTCGCTGGCAAAATCGCTACTCAAAAACTGATCACCTGATCGCTGGTTTTCATGCTGCGGACAAGAGTCGCCATATTGCCAATCTTTACGCCAGGGAGGAAGGGGTCGGTGTTGTCACTGGGGAGGGCAACGGCATGGAGTTCACCGCCAAGCTCTTTGATTTCTTCGAGCAAATCGTGATGAGCCGGGTGCGAAATACAAGCCTCTTTACGCAGAACGGCAACCGCCTCCTCCAAAAAGAAAACTTTGACTTCAATGTCATCTGCAAGCGCGGCGATGGCAGTGCGCAGGGCATGAAGCACGGGAGCGCCTTCACTACCTGCGGCAGCGCGGATTAAAACCGTCCAATGCATGGTGTCGTCTCGTTGCATCGCTGCGATTCTCCATCTCGAGGTGGACGACGAACTGATTGCGTTGCCACGCCATTTCTTTGAGTGTAGCAGAGATTCTGCAGGCGTATGGGCGGCGTGGCGATTTTCCGCCAAGATGGGTACACTTGCTGCAATTTTTATCGCAATCACAAAGGGCAATACGCATGGTAGATATGGCAGAGCAAGAACCGATTTTCATGATCGAGCGGATTTACATCAAAGATCTCTCCTTCGAATCACCCAATGCACCGCAAAGCTTTACGCTGGCCGAGGCCCCTTCCGTGGACGTCGGCTTGAACACGGAAACCCATGAAGTACCAGGGTCACCTGATTTGATTGAGGTGGTATTGACGGTGACGGTCAATGCCAAGAGTTCCGACAGTACGTATTTTGCCGTAGAAGTTCAGCAAGGCGGGCTTTTCCGCTTGCAGAATATTCCCGCGGAGCATCAGCCGGTGCTTCTGGCAGTGCATTGTCCTACCATTCTCTTCCCCTATGCGCGCGAGGCAGTGGCAGACTTGGTCGGGCGCGGCGGTTTCCAGCCCCTGCATCTGCATCCGGTGAACTTCGAGGCGCTCTATCAGCAGGCGCAACTTGAGCAAACCCAGCACACCACTCAGTAAGAAGAGATGGTAGTACGAACGGTGCTTGGGGCCGGCCATTGGGGCACGGCCCTCGCCGTTACCTTGGCGCGCCGCGGTGACAAGGTGCGCTTGTGGGGACGATCACTCCCAGATTTGGCGCGCAGTGCAGAATCTATTCTGCCATTTTTCCCCCAGGTGCTGTGGCCACCGACGCTGACCTTGACCTGCGATTGGGAAGAAGCCCTGCGCGGCAGCCAAGAGTTGGTAATTGCCATTCCCAGCCACGGGGTGCGGGACTCCCTGCGACTTCTACGGCAATCGCTCCCGCACAGCGTTCCCATTACTTTGGCGAGCAAAGGTCTGGAGCGCGACAGTCAAGCACGTCTTGATGAAGTCGTTGCCGAGGAAATTCCGCAGTGGCCTTGGGGAGTGCTATCTGGTCCTAGTTTTGCCAGCGACCTTGCCTATGGCAGGCCCCTGGCAATGACTTTGGCTAGCCACTCCGCACACTATCTGGATACACAGGTCCCGGCATGGCGTTCTGAGCAGTTGCGTATCTATCCCAGTTCTGATGTCGCTGGCGTCTGTTTGGCCGGCGCCATCAAGAACGTATTGGCTATCGCCGCCGGTATCTCTGATGGGTTGGGTCATGGCGATAGCGCCCGCGCCGCCTTGATTACCCGTGGTTTGGCGGAGCTCCTTCGGTTGGGCGTGGCCTTGGGCGGTCAGGCCGACACCTTTTTTGGGCTTGCTGGTGCTGGCGATCTGATTCTCACCGCGAGTAGTGATCTCTCACGCAATCGGCGCCTGGGTCTTGGCATCGGTGCTGGCAAGCCGCCAGCCCAGGTGCTGCAAGAACTCGGTGAAGAAGTAGAGGGATGGCGCAGCAGTTTTGCCCTGTATCATCTCGCCCAAGCACGGCACATTGAGATGCCTATCGTGCGCGAAGTATACCGTGTCTTGTATGAAGGTCGTTCTGCGGAGGAAGCGTCCCGCGCCCTGATGCAGCGCGTGCAGACGGAGGCCAACTAAGTTTGGCTATGTTGCGCCTACCCGGTGGTACCGATCTGTCGCGGCGCATCCCCTTCGCGCCCTTTCGTACCATTGGCATTCTCTTGGTGCAATTCGTCGTATTTGCTTTGTTACTGCTGGGTGTTCTGCTGGTGCATACCAATCAGGACCTGGCGAAGCTGAAAACCTATACCGCGAATATGATTCGCATCGCGCAAATCAATCACAATTGCAGCCTCGCATGGCGCCAGCACGGCGCAAGCGCAGCAATGCAGGTATTGGCCGTGAATCTGCAGCAGCTGCCCGTAACCTTTGCTGCAGAAGGGGGCGGAGAGCAGCTCCAAGAGCTGCGAGCACTTGCCGCGCAGGGCAATCCAGCAGACCTGCCGCAGGTCTTTGCCGATCTCAGTGCCTGGAACCTTGCCGCCCACCTGCATGGGCGCGGTCTGGTACTCGCTGCTGGGCATGATTCCCGCTACACCCTCATCGGCTCAGTGATTGCGCTGGTTGCCTTCATGATTTTCGTCATTGTCACTCTGATCTTTTTTCGCACCCGTATTCTGAGTCCTTTACGCCGGTTGCAAGAGGCGATGTATTCCCTCGAGTTGGGTGCCTTTCAACGGGTAGGTGAAGGGCATGCCGACCCGGGAATCGTCCCCTTGCTGCGCTATTACAATCAGATGGTAGGGCGACTGGAGGAATTGGAGCGGCAACGGCGACAATATTTGCAGGATTTGCAACAGGAAGTGCACGAGGCAGCGAGTACTCTGATGGCGCAGCAGGCAGCCATGACCCGTTCCGAGCGCATGGCTGCTGTAGGTGAGGCCGCCGCCGCCTTTGCGCATGAACTGCGCAATCCCCTCGCCGGACTGCAGGTCGGCTGTGCCAATATCCGCCGCGAAATCGACGATACCGAGCTGGATGCCCGACTGGCGTTAATGGAGGAAGAACTGCGGCGCGTAAGTCGCCTGCTCGACCAGCAGTTGCGCGGCGCGCGACAGGCGCGGGAGACCGGGCAATGGGTGCGCCCCGGCGAGGTCGCGGAGGCGTTGTTGAATCTGATCCGGTATCAACTGCCTCCAGAAATCCTCTTGCACCTCAACGTTGCCGCCGATTTGGGCTCGTGCATGCTACCTGTAGATCAATTTCGTCAGGCATTGCTCAATTTGGTGCTCAACGCGCGACAGGCGCTCGATGAACAAGCGGGAGATATCTTGGTGGAACTGTGGCGCGGCAAGGACGGTCGTATACGTCTAGTGGTGGCCGATAGTGGTCCAGGTTTTCCGGCCACCCTGTTGCGCGATGGCATTCGCCCATTTGCCAGCGCCCGCGAACAAGGCACCGGCCTAGGCTTGGCAATGGTGCGCCGCTTTGTGCGCAGCCTGGGTGGTGGCGTGCAACTTGCCAATCGACCACAGGGTGGCGCTGAGGTTACCCTGAGTATTCCGTGTCCTGCCCAAATAGAGGAGTCCTCGCGTGGCTGATCCCCTGTTGATCATCGAAGACGAGATCTTCCTCGGGCGGGAGATGCGTCGTTACTTTGAGAAGGAGGGATGGCAGGTATTCTGGGCCGAGCGTCTGGCGGATGCCGAACAGCTCCTTGCCGATGACCTCAATCCCATGGTCACCCTGGCCGACCTCAATCTGCCTGATGGCAACAGCCTCGATTTGCTCGAACGCTCGCGTGAGCGGGGTCTGCAGGGCGAGTGGATTTTTCTGACCGCCTACGGCAGTGTGCCGGATTCGGTACGCGCATTACGCCTGGGTGCCTATGATTTTCTTGAAAAACCCTGTGAGATGGAGCGCCTGGCAATGGTGGTGCGCTCTGCCGGGCGGGCGGCGCGAGCGCAACGACGGGTTGCGGACGATACCAGCCAACACGGCCGGCGCTACAGTGCTTCGGCCTTTTTGGGCACCAGTTCGGCGGCACAACGGGTGCGTGAGATTTTGCAGCGCTTGGCCCAGGTCCCTTACAGTGGCCTGATCATCTCTGGGGAAACCGGCACCGGCAAGGGCCTCGCAGCGCGCATCCTGCATTACAGCGGATTGCGACGCGAAGGGCCGATGGTGGAAATCAATTGTGCCGCCTTGCCCCGCGAACTCCTTGAGTCCGAACTCTTTGGCTATGAGGCCGGGGCATTCACCGGTGCCACGTCGCGCCATCGCGGCCTGGTGGAGCAAGCGAATGGGGGTAGTCTCTTTCTTGATGAAATTTCCGAGATGGACCTTGATCTACAGGCCAAGCTGCTCAAGGTGATCGAGGATCGTAGCCTGCGACGCTTGGGGGCGGATCGCAGTATTCAGGTTGATGTGCGTTTTCTCGCCGCCAGTAATCGAGACCTCGATGCGCTGGTCGCAGGCGGGCGTTTCCGCGCCGATCTCTACCATCGTCTCAGTGTCGTGCGCCTGGCTCTGCCCGTGCTGCGCGAGCGCAAGGAAGACCTACATGAATTGGTGCCGCATTTTGTGGCGGAGTTCAATGCCCATGCGGGTAAGCGGGTGCGTCACATCAGTCCGGCGGTGTGGTCGGCGCTGGAAGACTACGATTGGCCAGGAAACGTACGGGAGCTGCGCAACGTAGTCGAACGCGGTGTACTTTTTTCGGAAGGAGAGGATTTGCCCCTGGAGTGGCTACAATTGCCGGGCATGACCAGCATGGCTTCCTGCCCAGCATCTGGTACTTGTCCCCTGGACGATCGGCAACAGGTTATCTTGCCCATTGACGGTAGCATGGACCTGGATACGATGGAGCGAGAAATCCTGGCTCGGGTGTTGCAGTCCACCGATCACAATGTCACCCAAGCGGCACGCATCCTGGGCACTACACGGGAAACATTGCGCTATCGTATCCGCAAATATGGCCTAGCCAACGAGGAAATCTGAGCCTTGCCGCGTTTCGGAACTTGCGCACACGGCTGCTGGCGTTTACAGTCCCGCCTTAATTCCTTCGGCATGGACGTAGAATGACCGATAATATTGCCCCGGAGCAGGCCCCAGGAATCATCGATCGGGACGCCGCCCTGTGCTATCAAACGGCGAGCCTGCAGCGCGTCTCGCGTACCTTTGCCTTGACCATTCCGCGCCTGCCTACAGGCTTGCAGGAAGCGGTCGGCAATGGCTATTTGCTCTGCCGCATCGCTGATACCATCGAAGACGATCCGCTGCTCAGTTGGGAGGCCAAGGCGCATTGGCAACGGGTCTTCCTCGCGGTACTGCGCAAGGAAAGGCCCGCTGCAGAGTTTGCCAGCGGCTTTGGCGCGGTGATGGCGGCGGAAATGCCCGAGGGCGAACACGATCTTATTGCCCATAGCGCGGCGGTGGTGTCGTTGACCCATTCCTTTAATGCTGTGCAGCAAAATGCCCTGACTCGGTGTGTCGAGATCATGGGCGCGGGGATGGCGGACTTTCAGCGTCGCGCCTCACGTGCTGGACTCCGTGACCAGGCGGATATGGACCACTACTGTTATGTGGTGGCTGGCGTCGTCGGGGAAATGCTCACCACGCTGTTTGTGGAGGAGGAGCCGCGCATGCTTGCTGGCACTGTCGATCTCCCCGCCTTGGCCGTGTCGTTTGGACAAGGTCTGCAGATGACCAATATCCTGAAAGATCTGTGGACGGATTGGGAGCGCGGCGTGCTGTGGTTGCCACAGGACCGCATCCGTGCCCATGGGCTTACACCAGAACAATTGCATCCCGCTATGGACCACCCCGGTTTTGCTGCTTTGCTCGCAGAAATGTTGGCGTTGGCAGCGCAACACCTGCGTAACGCCCTGACCTTTACGCTGCAAATCCCGGCAGAGCAGACGGGGATGCGGGATTTCTGTCTCTGGGCCATTGCTATGGCCGTCCTTACGCTACGGCGTATTGCCGAGAATCCTGGATTTCGTAGTGGCGACGAGGTCAAAATCAGTCGCGACAGTGTCCGCAACATCGTCATGCTTTCTCGCCTGTTGCACCGTTTTGATCCCTTGCTCGACCTCGCATTCCGTGTCGCTATCAAACCATTGCCCAAGGAGCGGTCATGCTGATGCCGACGACACGGTATGGCGTTGCCAGCAGCGTGTACACGCCATTGCAGGAGACGATCGCGGCCGCTCTGGCCGCGTTGCGGCAGCGGCAGGCGGAAGACGGACACTGGTGCTTTGAATTTGAGGCAGATTGCACGATCCCCGCTGAGTATATTTTGCTGATGCACTATATGGACGATATTGACGTCCTGCTACAGAGCAAAATTGCCGTGTATTTACGTCGGCACCAAGCTGAGCATGGTGGTTGGGCCTTGTACCACGGCGGTCAATTCGACATGAGTGCCTCGGTAAAGGTCTACTACGCCTTGAAGCTTGCCGGCGATTCCCCCGCGGCCGGACATATGCGCCGTGCGCGGGCGGCTATCTTGGCGCATGGTGGCGCCGAGCGCGCCAATGTCTTCACGCGCATTACCCTGGCGCTTTTTCGCCAAGTACCATGGCGCGCAGTTCCGTTTATCCCGGTGGAAATGCTCCTCTTGCCGCGCTGGTTCCCTATGCATATCAACAAGGTGGCATCTTGGTCGCGTACGGTCATGGTGCCCTTGTTCATCCTCTGCAGTCTCAAGGCGCAGGCGAAAAACCCTTCTGGCATTGGCATCGCGGAGCTCTTTTGCCAGCCGCCATTCGAAATTCATGATTATTTCGCTTGTGCGCGCAAGGGTATTGTTGCCCGTGTTTTTCTCGCCATGGATCGCTTGGGGCGAGCGCTGGAACCATTCCTACCCGGCGCCTTGCGCCGCCTTGCCATCCGTCGTGCGGAGGCGTGGTTTATTGCACGTTTGAATGGGGTGCATGGAGTGAACGGGATTTTCCCCGCCATGGTCAACGCCCACGAAGCCCTGGCGCTGCTCGGCTATGCCGACGACCATCCCTATCGCCAGCAAACGCGTCAGGCATTGCAAAATTTGCTCATTGAGAGAGGCGAAGAAGCGTACTGCCAACCCTGTGTTTCACCGATTTGGGATACCTGCTGGGCGTTGCGCGCCTTGCTCGAAATCACGCCGGAACCGGAAAACGATGCCCTGGCAGCTATGCGCTGGCTGCTGGAACGGCAGATTACCGATGCCCCCGGAGACTGGCAGGAGAGCCGCCCGGATCTGCCAGGTGGTGGCTGGGCCTTTCAGTATGAAAATTCCTACTATCCAGACTTGGATGATACCGCGGCAGTGGCCTGGACCCTACATTTGGCCGGTCGCTCCGAGGATCGCCAGGCGCTGGAGCGAGCTGCGGACTGGCTGGTGGGCATGCAGTCGCGTGATGGTGGCTTTGGCGCCTACGATGTCGACAATACCCACTATTATCTCAATGAAATCCCGTTTGCCGATCACAAGGCATTGCTAGATCCGCCTACGGCAGACGTCAGTGCCCGGGTGCTGACCTTTCTGGCTGCACTGAATCGTCCGCAGGATCGCCCGGCTATCCAGCGCCTCGTGCGCTATCTGCTCAATCAGCAAGAAAAAAACGGTTCCTGGTTTGGGCGCTGGGGGAGCAATTACATCTACGGTACCTGGTCGGTGCTGATCAGTTTTGCCGAACTGTGCGACACGGCTCTGCAGCCAGCCATGGATCGTGCCACGGCATGGCTCAGTAGTGTGCAGCAGGCAGATGGCGGCTGGGGGGAAAGCAACGACTCCTACCTTGACCCCGGTCTGGCGGGGCAGGGGCAATCGTCGACTGCAGCGCATACGGCTTGGGCTTGCCTAGCGTTGATGGCCGCCGGTGACCGCGACAGTGACGCCCTGCGGCGCGGCATCCAATGGCTGCAAGAACATCAGGGCGAAGACGGCGAGTGGCATGATCCCTGGTTTAATGCTCCGGGTTTTCCGCGCGTCTTTTACATCACCTATCACGGTTACAAACTCTATTTCCCGTTATGGGCCCTCAGCCGATATCAGAACCTGCACCCCAGCGCCTAGGTCTGGTTGTTGCCTTGGCGGTCGAGGCCAAAGCGCTCGGGCTGCATGCCGCGCGTACTGGGGTAGTGCAGGATTATGGGGCTGGCCACCTCGCCGTTCTGTCTGGGATGGGATCGGAGGCCGCGATCCAGGCCGGCAGGATGTTGCTGGCAGCGGGGGCGGATGTGCTGCTGAGCGTCGGCACCGCAGGTGCCCTGCATGCCGACTTGCAGGCCGGCGATCTTTGCATCCCCGAGCAAATTTTATGGCAGGAAGGCGCTTATCCCGTCGACGTTGCTTGGGCTAGCGGATTTTCTGCCCGTTATCCGCAGGCGCGGCGAGGGAATTTGTTGTCGGTGGACCGAGTACTGGTCGATCCGCAAACAAAGGCTCTGCATGCGCAAGCAGCGCTGGCGGTAGATATGGAAAGTGGGGCGCTTGCCGCCCTGGCGGTGGCGCAGGGACGTCCATTTTTTGCCTTGCGCGTGATTGTCGACAGTGCAGATAGCGGACTGCCAGACGCTGTACGCTACGGTGTCGATGCCCTGGGTAGGCCGCGCTTGCCTGCATTTTTGTGGCAGCTCTTGGCCCGCCCGCAGGATCTGCCGCAGCTGATCAAACTGGGGCGCCAGATGCAAAAGGCAGAAGCGACTTTGCGCCATTTGCGTAGCGAATTAGAAAGGGGGGGGTCTCCATGCGAGCACTGATTACTGGCGCCTCAGGTTTTGTGGGTAGCGCCGTCCTGCGGCGCTTGGTGCTAGAGGGCGTGCCCGTGCGAGTCCTCGCGCGCCCAGGCGCGGACGACAGCGCATGGAAAGAGCTCCCCGATGTTGAGCGCATTGAGGGCGATCTTTGTGACGCAGGCAGTCTGCAGCAGGCGGTGGCTGGCTGCCGCTGGGTCTTTCATGTAGCCGCGGATTATCGGCTCTGGGTGCCCGATCCAGAGTCCATGTATCGCGCTAATGTCGACGGGACCGAGGCGTTGATGCGTGCCGCCATTGCCGCCGGGGTTGAGCGCATCGTCTATACCAGCAGTGTGGCGGTGTTAGGGTTTCGCGCCGACGGGCAGCCCAGTGATGAAGAGACACTGTCGACTCTGGAAGACGTGATCGGCCATTACAAACGCAGCAAGTTTCTCGCCGAGGCGCGGGTGCATGCCTTGTGCCACGAGGAGGGGGCGCCCATTGTTATCGTCAACCCCTCAACCCCTATCGGACCAGAGGACCGTAAGCCAACCCCGACGGGGCGCATGGTGCTTGAAGCAGCGGCAGGACGCATGCCCGCCTACGTCGATACCGGCCTCAACGTTGTGCATGTGGACGATGTAGCGATGGGGCACTGGCTTGCCCTGCAGTACGGTAAAGCCGGAGAACGCTATATTCTCGGTGGGGATAATCTATCGCTGCAGGCTATCCTCACCCG
This sequence comes from Acidithiobacillus sp. IBUN Pt1247-S3, assembly GCF_041146875.1. NCBI lineage: Bacteria > Pseudomonadati > Pseudomonadota > Acidithiobacillia > Acidithiobacillales > Acidithiobacillaceae > Acidithiobacillus > Acidithiobacillus sp. IBUN Pt1247-S3. The sequence goes on from NZ_JBFRXP010000004.1 coordinate 139,525, forward strand.
TATCAGTGGTCTGACGGGGCGGCCCTCGCCGCGCCTGCGACTGCCCCGGCGTCTGCTCTACCCCATTGCCTGGGGATCCGAGGCTTGGGTGCGTTGGCGCGGTAAGGGTATTCCGCTGGTCAGCATGGATGAGCTGCGTATGGCGGCGCATCGTATGTATTTCGATTCGCGCAAGGCGGAGCAGCAACTGGGGTACACTCATCGCCCCGCCGAGGAAGCCCTGCGCGACGCCGTCGCCTGGTTTTCTGCAAACCAGTACTATTGAGCCCGTGCTGATTGCCGCCTATTTTTTTGCCACACTGGCCGGACTTTCCTGTATCTATTGGGCCCTCGCCTGGTGGCGGGTGGAGGCATGGCGGCCGCAGTTGCCCGAGGATTCTTGTCCCGGCTTACTGGCAGACGGTCCCGGCGTCAGTATCCTGAAACCCCTGCACGGTGTTGAGGCGGAGCTGGATAAAAATCTGCAGAGTTTTTTGGCGCAGAACTATCCCCGTTACGAGATGATTTGTGGTGTGCAAGACCCCGCCGATCCCGTTCTGCCTCTGCTCGCGCAATTGCCCGCCCAGACCAATCTGCATATCCTGCAGCATGACTGTTCTCTTGGCAGTAATCCCAAGGTCAACAATCTGGCAGGTATGCTGGCACAAGCGCAATATCCGGTTTTGTTGTTAGCGGATGCGGATATTCGCGTGGGGCCCGATTATTTGGCGTGTCTGGTCGGAGAGCTCAACCAGCCGCAGGTAGGAATCGTGAGTTGTCTGTATCGCGCGCGACCCGTTTCGAGTTTTTGGTCGCAAGTTTTGGCCGTACAAATTCAAGAACATTTTTTACCATCAGTGCGCCTTGCCTCTGCGCTCGGTCCTAACATCTACTGCGGCGGTGCCAGTATCGCCCTGCGTCAGGAGCAGCTTGAGGCGCTGGGCGGATTCGCTGCCCTCCGCAATGCGCTGGCGGATGATTATGCCTTGGGCGCTGCTGTGCGTGGCTTGGGATATCGTAGCGTGCTTAGCGACTATGTCGTGGAGACTCTGGTGGCGGAAGAGAGCTTTATCAGTTTCTACGCGCACGCCTCCCGTTGGGCGCGTACCACACGGGCCGTACAGCCCTGGGGACATGCCTTTTCGTTTTTGACCTACCCTTTGCCCCTGTCCTTGCTTGCTGCGTTGTTTTGGGAGGGGTGGACTTGGCTGGGGGTGGTGCTGGTCCTGTGCTTGCGCCTCGTGTACCATTGGCGGATTGTGCGTAGGCTGCGATCACCGTTGCCTGCGAAAGCGGTGTGGATAGCAGACATCCTGGGGCTGTGGATCTGGGCGCACGCGCAAATTTCTGGCAAGGTGCGCTGGCGTGGCCGCAAATTTTCCATTGACGCCCATGGACAAATGCACGACGGAGTAGAACGATGACGATGAAAACCTTGTTCCTGCAGGCACCCTCCTTCGAAGGTTTTGATGGCGGTGCCGGCTCTCGCTATCAGGCCAAGCGTGAAATTCGCTCTTTCTGGTTCCCTACTTGGTTGGCCCAGCCCGCTGCAATGATTCCCGGCAGTCGCCTGCTTGATGCACCACCTGGCGACATCACGGTGGAAGAGACCCTGCGCGTTGCCGCCGGCTACGAACTTTGCATCATGCACACCAGCACGCCCTCCTTCCCCTCCGACATTCGCATGGCAGAGATGCTCAAGGCGCATTATCCGAAGATGGTGATTGGCTTGGTGGGTGCCAAGGTGGCGGTGGAGCCCGAGGAGTCCTTGCAGGCATCGCCGGCTATCGACTTTGTGGCGCGCGAGGAATTTGACTATACCCTGAAGGAGATCGCCGAGGGGCGCCCGTTTGCCGAGGTGGATGGCATCAATTACCGCGATGCTAATGGCCTGCTGGTGCGTACCCCCGACCGTGCGATGATTGAAGATATGGATGCCTTGCCGTTTGTTTCGGAGGTCTACAAGCGCGACCTGCATATTGAAGACTACTTCATTGGCTACTTAAAGCATCCGTATATTTCCTTCTACACCGGGCGTGGTTGTCGCTCGCAGTGTACCTTCTGTCTTTGGCCGCAGACCGTGGGCGGGCACCGTTACCGCACCCGCAGCGCTGCCAGTGTCATCGAAGAGGTGAAATATATCCAGAAGGCCTTCCCTCAGGTGCAGGAAATCTTCTTTGACGACGACACCTTCACCGACGACCGTCCCCGCGCCGAGGAGATCGCCCGTGGCTTGGGCAAGTTGGGAGTTACCTGGTCCTGCAACGCCAAGGCCAATGTCCCCTACGAAACTCTCAAGGTGCTGCACGAAAACGGCTTGCGCTTGCTGTTGGTAGGCTATGAGTCCGGTAATCAGCAGATTCTCAACAACATCAAGAAGGGACTGAAAGTCGAGGCAGCGCGGAAATTTACAGCCGATTGCCACAAGCTGGGTATCGTGATCCATGGCACTTTCATCCTCGGTTTGCCGGGCGAAACCAAAGAAACCATCCAGCAGACCATCCAGTTTGCCAAGGAGATCAATCCGCATACCATCCAGGTCTCTCTTGCGGCACCTTACCCGGGCACCTATCTCTACAATCAGGCAAAAGAGCAGGGCTGGCTCACGGAAGAGGACGAGGCGCACCTGGTCAACGATCGTGGCGTGCAGATCAGCCCCATGAGTTATCCGCACCTCAATCACACGGAAATCTTCGATTCTGTCGAGGTTATGTACAAGAAATTCTACTTCCGTGCCGGCAAGATCGCCGAAATTACCGGCGAGATGTTGCGTAGTTCGCAGATGATGAAGCGCCGCCTACGTGAGGGGGTAGAGTTCGTACGCTTCCTGCGTCAGCGCCACGGTTGAGTGTGGCGGGCGACCGTCGCGTTATTTTCAATGCAGATGACTTTGGTTTGGATGCTGCGGTCAATGCCGCAGTCGCTTCGGCGCATCGGCAGGGAGTTCTCAACAGTGCGAGTCTGATGGTTTCGGCCGCGGCGGCGGCCGAGGCAATCCGTTTGGCGCGTAGCATGCCCAATCTTGGAGTTGGTTTGCATTTGACCCTGGTGGATGGTTATCCGGTATTGCCTGCTTCACAAGTTCCTGATTTGCTCGATGAAAATGGCAGATTTTCTAGCGATCTCTGGCGGCGTGGCTTTCGTTATTTTTTTATCTCTAGAGTGCGACGCCAGCTTGCTGCAGAGATTTCTGCACAGTACGCGGCCTTCGCTGATACTGGGCTGCGCCTTGACCACGTAAACGCCCACAAACATCTACATGCGCATCCGACGGTGCTGAATTTACTTATTGAAATTGGCCAGCGCTTTGCGTTGCGCGCTGTGCGCATCCCCCGCGAGCCTGTGGGATTGGCGCGGCAGTTGGCGCCAGTATCTGGTGCCGCAGCGTTGGGAGCCCATCTGCTTTTGCCTTGGGTGGGGCGTATGCGCCGGGTGATTCGTTCTCAAGGCCTGTTCTGTAATGATCTGCTCTTGGGTCTGCAATCCACCGGACAGATGGATGCCGAACGCGTGCGGCGCGCCTTGGCCACCGCGCCTGTGGGGCAGGTTACGGAATTGTATTTTCATCCAGCACAAGAGCAGACTGCGCATCTGCGTCAACTAATGCCGGGCTATCGTCCAGTCGCAGAGTTGCAGGCGCTCTGTGATCCAGAACTCACGGCATATTTGCGCGCCCAGGGCATCCATACGGGAAATTACGATGATTTCGCCCGCAGCTGAGCGTTTTCTTGCGCGTCTTGGTACGCATTACATGCGTGCCATTTGCCGGCTCATGGCGTTTTGCGTGCGCCATGCCAAAGCCACCTTCGCTTTTTTCTTGTTGCTGTTGGTGGCGGGGTTGGCGTTTATCGTTACCCACTTCGCGATGAACACCAACACCAGCGATGTGTTGTCCCATGATTTGCCCTTTCAGCAGCGGGAAATCGCCTACAAGAAGGTATTCCCCCAAGATCGGGATAGTATTGTCGTTGTCCTGCAGGGTAAAAACGCGAGTTCGACGGGGAATGCCGTCAAACGCCTACAGGCTTGGGTAGAGGCCAACCCTAAATATTTTCGTAGTGTCTATGTTCCGGGTGGCGGAAAATTCTTTGAGCAGAATGGATTGCTCTATCTGCCAGTACAGCAGGTGCATGCGTTTGCGCAGCGAATTACCAATGCTCAGCCGCTCATTGCCAGCCTTTCTGCCAATCCCAGTTTGGCGGGAATGAGTGACCTTTTGCGCGAAGCTGCGGAACAGAGCGTTAAGGGTGGTGTCGACGTACAGGGGCTCGTACCCGTGTATGATGCCTTTACCAAGAGCATCGATGCGCAGCTCGTCGGGCACCCCGAACAGATCTCCTGGGCGAATCTGATGGGCGGGAGTCTGGCGCATCTTGGTCCTAAGCAGCGTTTTGTAATCATTGAACCTACCCTAAATTACGGCAGCCTGCAGCCAGCGGAGGCCTCCATCCAGTTCTTGCGCAAGGGCTTGGATACCTTGGGTATCAACGCTGCGCACGGTGTCAGCGTGGGTATTACCGGCCAGGCAGTGCTGGATGCGGAGCAACTTAAGACCGTGAGCGAGGGGGCATTTACTTCTCTCGCGATCACTTTTGGTTTAGAAATTCTGCTGCTAATCATTGCGTTGCGTAGTACTCGGCTGGTCATCGGCGTACTCGCCAATCTTATCTTCGGCATTATTCTGACCACGGCTTGGGCATTGTTGGTGATTGGGCCGTTTAATCTGATTTCGGTTTCCTTTGCCATCTTGTTCATTGGCTTGGGTGTCGATTTCGGTATTCAGTTTAGCCTGCGTTTTCGCGAGGAACTCTTCAATGGCGCGAGTCACGAAGAGGCCATGCGCCAAGTGTCGCGGGGCTTGGGGGCGGCGTTGTCGCTTGCGGCAGTGGCGGCGGCGATCAGCTTTTTTGCCTTTGTACCCACCAGCTATGCGGGGATCGTCGACCTGGGCCTGATCTCTGGCGCCAGCATGTTGATTGGGCTGCTGCTCACCATTACCTTGCTGCCGGCCTTCCTGACCCTTTGGCCATTGTCTGCCAAGGCGCGCCGCCACGTCGATTTTCCACATTTTCAGCAAGTGCCTACGCTGGCGCGATACCCCATTCATCGCTATGCCTGGATTGTGCTCATAGTTGTCGCTGGACTTGCAGTTGCAGCGGTACCCGCAGCGTTGCAGGTACGTTTTGACTTTAATCCGTTGCACATGATCGATCAACACGCGGAGGGGGTGAAGGTCTTTGAGTCCTTACTCGCCAATCCAGACACCGCGCCCTACCGTATTGAGGTCCTGGCAAAAAATCTGGGGGATGCGCAAGCGATCGCGAAGCGCGTCGAGAAAGTGCCAACCGTGGCACGTGCCTTGACCGTTGCGGACTACATCCCACAAGATCAGGATCCAAAACTCGCCATTCTCAATAACCTACAGATCCTCGTGCCACCGTTTTCCCTGCTCATGCCGGCAGGTCTCACGCCACCGGCGCCGGATACCGTGGAAAAAATGGCGAAGCTGCAGGAGAAATTGCATGTTCTCGCCAATCAGAATAAGGGCGCGCAAGGGGTCGCAGCCGGACGCCTAGCGGATGCACTGGGGCGTTTTTTGTCCACAGACGCGCACAATCCCAAGGCCTTGGCGTCTCTGCAGGATTCCTTGCTCGGTACTTTGCCCGGAGAGTTACAACAACTCGGCGAGGCGTTGCTAGCCTCGCGCGTGACCCTCGACAATTTACCCAAGGATCTGCGCAGTCGTTATCTTGCCAGCGATGGTCAGGCGCGCGTTGAAGTCTTTCCCAAGGCCGACCTGACCAACAATCAGAAGATGTTGCACTTCGTGTCCACGGTGCTGCAGGCGGAACCCCGTGCGGTTGGGGCGCCGGTGATGTTGGTGCAGGGAGGAGAGGCAGTATTGGGCGCTTTCCAGGAAGCAACCTACATTGCCATCGCTGGTATCGCTCTACTGCTATTGCTATCTCTGCGTCGCTATCGAGATATGTTATTGATTGTATTGCCATTACTGCTCGCAGCTTTGTTTACCGTGGCCGCGATGTCGCTACTGGGAGTGAGTTTCAACCTTGGTAACATCATCGTTCTGCCGCTGCTGATTGGTCTGGGTGTGGCATTCGGCATCTACATTGTTTTACGCTGGCGCAGTGGTGTCGATGCCGCGCATCTGCTACAGACCTCGACGCCGATGGCGGTTTTCTTCAGCGGCCTGACTACCCTAAGCGCCTTCGGTAGTATGGCGTTGTCCGTAGATCCCGGCATGGCCAGTCTCGGCGATGCCCTGAGCATTGCATTGGCGATCGTTTTGCTCTGTATTCTTATTGTCTTACCGGCTCTTTTGTTACTGTTTACTGCTTCTCCACGCGAGGAAGGAATTGTCCAGGATGAAGGTAGTTGAGCCTGGATGTGATGATTCGGCCTTAATTTTACCCCGGCTACCGTCCCGCCGCGTGCTGGCAGGGCAAGATCTACGCCGGGTTTTATCCAGAAAACGATGGTCTCAGGAGGATGCTGTATGAGCGTGGTATTGGAAGAGATGGGCGCGCAAGGTCATCGTGAACTGTTCTGCCAGTTTTTTCATGACACGCACGTTCAGTTCGATCCAAAGCACATTGACTGGCCGGACTTGGACCCAGCCGCAGAGCAGCGGTTGAAATCTCTGCCATTCTGGGGCGAAGCGGTGGCGACGGAGAGTGTGACAGCGCGCATGGTGCAGCACATGGCGGATACCGAAACGGATCCTCTGGTCAAAGCGGCAGTGGCTCTGGATGGCTTTGAGGAGCGACGTCACGCGGAGTTACTGCAAGCCCTGGTAGACCACTATGGAATTGCCATTCCGCCGCTGCCGGCTCCGCCGCCCATTCGTGACCCCCATTGGGAATTTCTCTTCACCGGCTATGGTGAATGTCTCGATTCCTATTTCGCCTTTGGCCTCTTCGCGGCGGCCAAAGATTCGGGCTTTTTTCCGCCAGCCTTGGTGGATATCTTTGACCCCATCATGCAAGAAGAAGCGCGCCACATCATTTTCTTCATCAATTGGTTGGCCTGGTACCGGCGCCAGCTTCCTTGGTGGAAACGCCCTTGGTTGGAGTTTCAGCGTATGCAGGTGATTGCCCTGCAAGCCTGGGCGCGCATCCAGACGGCGCGGGGCATGGGCGGCGCTCAGGAAGAGAACTTCACCATGACTGGCCATGAGCAGGTGAGCCAAGATATGAGCTTGACCAAGCTCCTGGCGCTATGCCGCAGCGAAAATGAACGCCGCTTCGCGCCCTACGACGTGCGCCTGCTGCGCCCGAAACTGGCCCCCCGCATCGCCAATTTTCTGTTTTTCTTCCTCTCCCGCAGGAAGACGGCGTAAACGCCTTAGATTTTCTTCAGGTTTGGGTAACATACGCTATGGTATGTTATACTAATGCTATCGAACACAATTGCCTGGGCCAATAATTCCAGGGAAAGGAGAACACCGACAATGGCAGTGCCACTAATTCAGAGCTATCGGGTAGGTCGCTACATCATCGGCCAAAAATTGCGCGGCAACCGTCGCTACCCCTTGGTGCTTATGCTTGAGCCACTATTCCGTTGTAACTTGGCCTGTGCTGGCTGTGGTAAGATCGATTATCCCGACGAAGTGCTGGATAAGCGTCTGTCTACGGAAGAGTGTATCGGGGCGGCTGAGGAATGCGGCGCGCCGATTGTCTCCATTGCGGGCGGCGAGCCACTGATCCACAAGGACATGCCAGAGATCGTTGCGGGTCTCATCGAGCGCAAGCGCTTTGTGTATCTCTGCACTAACGCATTGCTGTTGAAAAAGCGTATGGATGATTATCAGCCTTCGCCATATCTGACCTTTTCCGTGCATCTGGATGGTAACGAACACCGTCATGATGACTCGGTTTGTCAGCCTGGCACTTATAAGCGTGCGGCTCTGGCCATTCGCGAGGCGGTGGAAAAGGGCTTCCGTGTTACCGTCAACTGTACCTTGTTCCAGGGCGAGGGTGCAGAAGAGGTCGCGAGTTTCCTGGATGACTGTAAGGCCTTGGGCGTGGAAGGAGTAACGATCTCTCCCGGCTTCAATTATGAGCGTGCCCCACAACAAGAGGTTTTTATCAAGCGCCAAGCCTCGCGCCAACTGTTTCGCGATATCTTCCGCATTGGCAAGGAGCGCAAGGCCAAGTGGAAATTCAATCAGTCGAGCCTGTTTCTCGACTTCTTGGCGGGTAATCAGACCTATCAATGTACGCCTTGGGGCAATCCGACACGCAACATCTTTGGCTGGCAGAAACCCTGTTATCTGTTGGTGAGCGAGGGTTATGCGCCGAGTTTTCGCGCACTGATGGATGAGACCCCTTGGGAACGTTATGGGGTGGGCAACAATAGTAAGTGCGACCAGTGCCAAGTGCACTCGGGTTTTGAGCCGACTGCGGTGAACGATACCTTTGCGCATCCACTCAAAGCCCTGAAGGTGTCACTATTTGGCCCGAAAACACGGGGTCCTATGGCGCCCGACATGCCGGCTAGTTCTTCGGGGCCAGGCGCGGAACGGCCAGTGTTCCCATTGCGGGTAGAGCGCTGATTATCACCTGTTGTATCGAGGAGCTGTTCATGTTTCGTAACTTGCGACTTGTCTTGCCTGTCTTGCCTGTGTTGTCGCTAGGATTGCTTGCCGCGAGCGCTCCTGCTGCTTGGGCAGATACCACTGCGGCAATCCAGACAGCAGCGGTTACTAGCCCCAAGGCGACTATCGAGAGCTTGGATCAAACCCTCTTGGCTACCATGAAAGCCGGTAAAGCAGCTGGGTATCCGGGGCGGTACAAGATCATTGCCCCAGTGATCGACAAAACTTTTTACTTTCAGCGCATTGCCGAGATTTCCTTGGGTTCCGAGTGGGGTAAATTAAACGCCGCGCAGCAACAGCAATTCGTCAAGGTGTTGGGCGAGTACACTACAGCAACCTACGCCGGCCGTTTTGACGACTACAACAGTGAGCAATTTGCCGTTACTGGGGTCCAGCAGTTGCGTCCGGGCACCATGGGCGTGTTCACCACCTTCACCATGAAGAATGGCCGGGTGCATCGCTTTGATTACCTGCTCGAACAGGCAGACGGAAAGGATTGGAAAATCATTAACGTGGTTGCCGATGGCGTGAGTGATCTTTCTCTGAAGCGCTCGGAGTATACGGAAACCATCAAGAGCAAGGGGTTCCCGGCATTGATCGCTCATCTGCAGCACGAAATTCAGGGTTACGCTTCCGGCGGAAAATCGTGAAATTGCGCCGCCCCTCTATCGTTCTGGGCCTAGTCGGCCTATTTTGTTTGAGCGGCTGCGCAACCATGCAGGGTCCTGCGAGCGGATCTTCCGGGCAGGGCGATCCCTTTGAGCCAGTGAATAAGCCGATCTTCCATGCTAATTTGTGGTTGTTTCGTAATGTGTTGAGCCCGGTCAACCAGGGCTACGAAGCCGTCACGCCAAAATTTTTCCGTACGGGCGTGAGCAACGTTTTTGCCAATGCGGATATGCCCTATATCTTCCTTAATGATTTTCTTCAGGGTCGAGTACAGCCGGGTATGGAAGGGTTGAGCCGCTTCCTCGTCAATTCCATCTTTGGTTTGGGTGGCATTTTTGATGTTGCTAACAAACTCGATCTACCCAAGCAAGACAATAGCTTTGGTGTGACGCTGGGGGTTTGGGGAGTGCCGCAGGGACCGTATTTGGTGCTGCCTTTTTATGGTCCAAGCTCTCTGCGCAATCTGCCAGGGATGGCCCTGGCGATTTTTGTCTCGCCCCCGTATTATTTCCCCGCGAGCAACGCGCAGTGGGCGTGGACGGGGATGAGCGTTATCAATACCGGCCATGTGGATGCGCCGCAGGCAAGAATGGTCGAGGATGCCGTGAATCCCTATGTGTTTGCGCGCAACGCCTGGGAGCAACATGAGCAATTTCTGATTGATGGCGGTAAGGTCAACAAGGAGCAGTTGTTACAGGGCTTGGATTTGCCGCCGCCAACGGCTGCGACCGGGTCTGCTGCTGCTGCACCGTGAAGGGAGAAAGTTTGGACACAGAAATCGTCAAACGTATCGCGCATCTGAGTCGTATTGCCTTGCCAGAAGCAGAACTGCCACAGGTGGCGGATCAGTTGGAGCGAATCTTTGCGCTGGTAGCAGAGATGCAGGCGGTGCCGACCGAGGGGATTGAGCCGATGGCGCACCCTCTGGACCTGCAGCAGCCGTTGCGCCCGGATCTGTTGCGGCAAGAGTGCTTGTCCAGAGAGGAATTGATGGCCTCGGCGCCACATGCGCAGGATGGGCTGTTTTTGGTTCCCAAAGTCATCGAATAAGGTATGGTTATGGAACTCCACCAGATGGGCGTAACGGAGCTCGCTGCCGGGCTACGCAAGAAAGATTTTTCCGCGGTAGAGCTTAGCGATGCACTGTTACAACGCATCCGCAAGTCGCAGGACGCTATCAATGCATTTATCAGCGTCAGCGAAGAGCTGGCATTGGCGCAGGCAAACGCCGCAGATCAACGACGTGCCCAGGGAGACGCCAATCCCTTGCTGGGGATTCCTCTGGCGCACAAAGATATCTTTTGTACCCGTGGTCAGCGTACAACTTGTGGTTCGAAGATGCTGGCGGATTTCATCTCTCCCTACGACGCAACTGTAGTACAGCGTCTGCAGGGAGCCGGCATGGTTAGCTTGGGCAAACTCAACATGGATGAGTTCGCCATGGGCTCATCCAATGAAACCAGCTTTTTTGGCCCGGTGCGTAATCCGTGGGATCGTGCGCGTGTCCCGGGCGGGTCTTCGGGTGGCTCGGCGGCGGCGTTGGCAGCGCGTTTGCTGCCCGCCGCCACGGGTACCGATACCGGCGGCTCTATTCGCCAGCCGGCGGCCTTCTGCGGAGTCACCGGTCTCAAGCCCACCTACGGTCGGGTATCGCGGTACGGTATGATTGCCTTCGCTTCTAGTCTCGATCAAGGCGGTCCGATGGCGCGCTCGGCTGCCGATTGTGCGCTGCTTATGGATGCCATGGCCGGCCACGACGCCCTCGATTCTACCAGTCATCCGCAGGGGGCAGGGCGCTTCTCGGCGGCACTTGGGCGTAATCTGCAGGGCTTGCGTATTGGCGTGCCCGAGGAGTTTTTTGGTGATGGACTCGACCCGGAAGTGGCGCAAGCGGTGCAAGATGCCATCCAGTGGTATGCTAGCCAGGGTGCCGAGATTCGTCCCGTGCGTTTGCCCAACAATGCCCATGCCGTCAGCACCTATTATGTTTTGGCACCGGCAGAGGCCTCCAGCAACCTGTCCCGCTTTGACGGGGTGCGCTACAGCCATCGCAGTGCTGTGAGTGCAGATTTGCAGGATCTCTATCTGCAGTCACGCTACGAAGGCTTCGGCCCTGAAGTACGGCGCCGTATTCTGATCGGTAGTTATGTCCTTTCGGCCGGCTACTACGATGCCTACTACCGCAAGGCACAGCAGGTCCGCGCCCTGATCCGTGAGGACTTTCGCCGCGCCTTTGCCGAGGTAGATGTGATTATGGGACCAGCCACCCCTTCCACAGCCTTCGCTTTGGGTGCCAAAAGTGCAGACCCGGTAGCGATGTATCTGGCCGATATCTACACCATTGCTGTCAATCTGGCGGGTATCCCCGCGCTGAGTCTGCCTTGTGGTTTCAGCAAAGACGGCCTACCCATCGGCTTGCAGATCATGGGGGATTACTTTGCTGATGAGCTGATTCTGGGCCTCGGTGATGCCTATCAGCGGGATAGCGATTGGCATCGACGTTCGCCAAGCGGGGAGGGGCAATGAGCATGGCCTGGGAAGTCGTCATTGGTCTTGAGGTACATGTTCAGCTCAACACCAGCAGCAAGATTTTTTGTGCCTGCTCTACTGCCTTTGGCGCGGAGCCCAATGCGCACACCTGTCCAGTCTGCCTGGCCATGCCGGGTGCGCTACCGGTTTTAAACGAAGCGGCGGTGAATAAAGCCATTGCCTTTGGTTTGGCCATTGGCGCCGAGCTGAACCGGCGCAGTGTCTTTGCTCGGAAAAACTATTTCTATCCGGATCTACCCAAAGGGTATCAGATCAGCCAGTACGAAATTCCGATCGTTGGCACTGGTCATTTGGATATTTTGCTGGCCGATGGAGAAGAAAAGCGCATCAACATTACGCGTGCGCATCTGGAAGAAGACGCGGGTAAATCTTTGCATGAGGCCTATGCGGGAGAGTCCGGTATCGACCTCAACCGCGCAGGTACACCACTTTTGGAAATCGTATCCGAGCCAGATCTGCGCTCCGCTACGGAGGCCGTTGCCTACCTGAAAAAATTGCATGCGTTAGTGCGCTATCTCGATATTTCCGACGGCAATATGCAGGAAGGCTCTTTTCGCTGTGATGCCAATGTCTCCCTGCGGCGTCCCGGTGCGCCCTTCGGAACGCGTGCCGAAATCAAGAATCTCAATTCCTTCCGCTTTCTGGAAAAGGCCATCGGCTATGAAGTCTTGCGCCAGCAGGACATCCTCGAATCTGGTGGCAAAGTAGTGCAGGAGACTCGTCTCTACGATGCCAACCAGGGCGAGACGCGCTCCATGCGCAGCAAGGAAGAGGCAAACGATTACCGCTACTTCCCCGACCCGGATCTCCTGCCCCTGCAACTCGATTCCGAGCGCATTGAGGCCGTGCGCAAAGGGCTACCAGAATTGCCGGATGCGCGTAAGTTGCGTTTTATGGAGCAGTATGGTCTGCCGGCCTATGATGCCGCCGTTCTCACCGCAGCGCGTGAACTGGCGGATTACTACGAAGTGGTGGCGGCAGGACAGGATGCGAAACTCGCGGCCAACTGGGTGATGGGTGACTTGCTGGGTGCGCTGAACAAGACTGGCCTGGAGATCGAGGCTTGCCCGGTAGCGGCAACAGAGCTGCGACTACTATTGGCCCGTATAGCTGATCAGACCATTTCCGGAAAAATCGCTAAAGAAATCTTTGAGATCCTCTTCTATGAGGGAGGCTCTGTCGATGCCATTATTGATGCGCGTGGGCTGCGGCAGATTACCGATACGACGGCCATCGTTGCCATGATCGATGAGATCATCCAAAAAAATCCGCAGCAGGCAGCAGATTATCGTGCCGGGAAGGAAAAGCTATTTGGCTTTTTCGTGGGACAGGTGATGAAGGCTAGTCAAGGCAAGGCCAACCCCGATCAGGTCAATGCCTTGCTACGGGAACGTCTACAGGCTGGCTAAAACCAAAAGCGCCCGACATCAAGTGTCGGGCGCTTTCTTTATGTGCCTCTTTTTAAGAAGCTGGGACCGTGGCCGGCACTTCCTTTACCAGCTTCAGGAATTCAGAGAAAGGCCCCATGTTTTCCATGGCTTCCATCTTCGGTCCCTTGAAGTTAAGGCGACCAAACATCATTGCCATCATCGGCGAGCCCATGTGATGCCAGTCATGGGTGGTAGCCCACATTTTGTAATCGTAGCTGTAATTCAGGTCGGTAACTTTGATGGGGCCGCCATAGGTGCATTCTGCCTTGCCATCTTTCGCGGAAATTTCGAGTTGCACGGGTGGCGTGGATTTCATGCTCGAATCAGAAATCTCCATAACTTTGTAACCTTTGCCGCCGTTGTTTTTGATCCAAGAACCTGCCAATTTGGTGGTCAGTGTATCGTTCTGATTCCAGGCGCTGCAGAGCTCCTTGGCCCACGCTGGTGACATGAAATCGGGGGCTGCGGCAAAGGCCAGGGCAGGTGCAGCAATAACCGAGCCAAGCACGGCAGACAACAACAGTTTTTTGATCATCATCCTTCTCCTCTTCCCGCTTGTTGATAAAAACTTTACGAGTGTATAGCGAAACCGCGATGCGGGACAGCAATAGATTTTTATTTTGGAATAAGACAGAAAGATAAAGAATATCAGGGTATTCTAAAACCTTGGTTACGCTCCAGCGCGGGGACTAAATAATCTCTCATATTCGCCAATCGCGAAGCGATCGGTCATGCCGGCAATGTAATCTGCCACCACCCGTGCGCGGCGGCGCTGGTCGCTAGTATAGTCACGCAGATATAACTGCTGCTTAAGCGGCAAGAGCTGCGGATCAGCAAAGAGGATCTCGAAAATTTGGCGGACCGTGCGCTTTGCCTTTTCTGCCTGGCGATGCACTTGCGGATGACGGTAGAGATTGGCCATCAAAAAGGCTTTTAACGTACGAATGGCGCGCACCATATCGGGACTATGGGCCGCTAACGGCTCAGAGTGCTGACGCACGTCTGCCAAGCTGCGAATGTCAGCAGCGGCGATGCGTGCGGTGCTATGTTCGACAAGGTCGGTGATCAACAGGTTGATCAGGCGGCGACCCGCCTCGTGACGGAGTACACTGCGCGGTGCCGCGGGATAGAGCCGCTGGACCTCAAAATAGATGGGTCCAAACATGGTTTCTTGGCACAGGGCGTCAAGGTGGAGGAGCCCCGCCCGCAGACCATCGTCAATGTCATGATTATTGTAAGCAATTTCATCTGCCAGATTGGTGATCTGCGCCTCTAGGCTGGCCTGTTCACCCTTTAGAAAGCGCTCGCCAACGTCTCCTAATTTCTCTGCGCGATTGCGACTACAGTGTTTGAGGATTCCCTCGCGGGTCTCGAAGGTGAGATTCAGGCCCGGAAAGTCGCCATAGCGCATCTCCAGCACATCCACCACGCGTAACGACTGAATGTTGTGTTCAAAGCCACCATATTCTGCCATGCAGCTATTCAGCGCATCCTGGCCAGCATGACCAAAGGGGGTATGGCCAAGATCATGGGCCAGAGAGATGGCCTCGACCAAGTCTTCATCAAGGCACAGTTGGCGAGCGATCGAGCGCGCCACCTGGCCGACTTCCAGGCTATGGGTGAGGCGGGTACGGTAGAGATCGCCCTCATGATTGACGAAGACTTGGGTTTTATATTCGAGACGGCGGAAGGCAGTGGAGTGAATAACCCGATCACGATCGCGCTGGTACTCGCTGCGCCCACCTGTCGGCTCGCTCTCCGCGTGACGCCGACCGAGACTGTGCTGGCGGTGCGCAGCGTAGCTGGCAAGACTCTGCTCCATTTAGGAATGGCTCTCGGCGAGGATTTGTTCCATGGTACTGGCAAGAAGGGGTAAACGGCGGGCGAAGAGCAGGTAGGCAGCGTCGGCATATTGGCGAATTTCGTACTGCGCATCGGGCTTGCGCCGCAGGCGAAAGAAGTTCATCAGGCTGCGGAAATTGACGGTCCAATAGACGTCTGAATAGGCGGCTACCGGCATCACGTTGCGCAATAGCTCTCGCGCCCGACCGCGGTAGGGATCCCGCCCACCGCTTTTGGCCGGCAGTGTACCGTCTGCGCGTGCGGCATCGATGCGCGAACAGGCATCGCCGTACTGCTTTTCGTACCAAGTGAACAATTGCGCCATTAGCGCTTCATATTCCGCTATCGATTCTTCGTCGAGCACCGCGTAGCCATCGACGGTACGTGCCGCAAGGTCGGGCACATAGGCTTCAGAGATGGGCTTGCGGTAACGCATGGAAAACTCGTTCCAGCTGGAAATTCGGTGCTTGACCCACTGCCGCAAAACAAAAATCGGTGCGACAAAACGAAAGCGGAAATATACCGTTTCAAAGGGAGTGCCGTGCTGGTCGCGCAACAATTGATAGAGCAGGTGGCGATCGCGTTCGCTAAAGGATTCAGCATTAGCGAGGCGGTTGTTAGTAGTGCTGATGCGTGCCGTATTGACGATGGTGGCCTCATCCCCCCAGCTATCTTCGAGCTCAATAAAACCAAAGTTGCCGATACGCAGGCAGGCGTCTGGGTGCACACGCAAGCGCTCGGCAATCTCTTCCTCGAGCTCATTAGTGGCCTTGTTGTGTTCTGCCATGTTTACTCCATATAAGCGTTGAGAGTTTG
The DNA here is from genome assembly GCF_041146875.1 of Acidithiobacillus sp. IBUN Pt1247-S3. Classification (NCBI taxonomy): domain Bacteria; kingdom Pseudomonadati; phylum Pseudomonadota; class Acidithiobacillia; order Acidithiobacillales; family Acidithiobacillaceae; genus Acidithiobacillus; species Acidithiobacillus sp. IBUN Pt1247-S3. Next base: position 155,425 of record NZ_JBFRXP010000004.1, read on the forward strand.
CCGAATGGCAGCCTCAGGTACGTCGCCGGTAATGATCGATTCGCCGATGCTGCGCAGTAAGATGAAGTGAATCTGCCCGCCAGCGACTTTTTTGTCGATGCGCATAAAGCGCAGATATTCTTCTACCGGTAGGCGTGGGGCATGGGTTGGTAGGCCCGCGGCTTGCACGAGACGGAAGATGCGTGCCTGCTCGCTTTCGCGCAGCAGGTCGAGGCGGCGGGAGAGGTCGGCCGCCATGACCATGCCGATAGCCACCGCTTCGCCATGTAGGTACGTGCCGTAGCCGGTTGCGGCCTCGATTGCGTGACCAAAGGTGTGGCCATAATTGAGGATGGCACGTAATCCGCCCTCGAGCTCGTCCCGCGCTACGACTTCAGCCTTGTCGGTGCAGGATTCATGAATGACTCGCGCCAGGGCATCACCATCTTCGGCGAGGATGGCATCCAAGTGATCTTCCAGCCAGGCGAAAAACCCGGGATCGTTGATCAGCCCGTATTTGATCACCTCGGCCAGACCGGAACGAAATTCCCGCTGTGGCAGGCTATCCAGGGTATCAACATCGGCAATCACCGCACGCGGCTGATAGAAGGCACCGATCATGTTCTTGCCCAGGGGATGGTTGACGCCGGTCTTGCCGCCAACCGAGGAATCGACCATCGCCAGTAAGGTCGTTGGCACCTGCACAAAGGGAATGCCGCGTTGATAGATGGCGGCAACGAAGCCACCCAAATCACCGATGACTCCACCACCCAGCGCACACAAGCTAGCGTCACGCCCCAGTCCGGCCGCCAACATCTGCGCACAGACTAGTTCTACTGTGGCGAGAGATTTGCTCGCTTCCCCATGCGGCACGATGATCTCCACCAGGGGACGCTGGGCGCGCGCCAGGGTTTCCCGCAAGGCAGGTAGGTAGAGGGGTGCCACCAAGTCATCGGAGAGGATTGCGACGCCTCCCGGACTGAGGTGGGGAAGGAAGCGTTGCGCATCGTGTAGTATCCCGGACCCGATGTGTATGGGGTAGGAACGTGCGCCGAGTTGGACCTGGAGGCTTGGCATTGGGGGAATCTCTTCCTGCGTACTTGCCTCCATTGTAGGGGGCTACCGGCTCTCTGCAAAGTTTTTTGCGGCACTAGCCATTACAGAGGTTACGCAGGTGGCGCAAAATCTGGCGCAGTACTTGGTCTGAGCGCAGGGCGTCGCCGCGTACTCGCCAGTGCGCTGTTTGGCGGTAGAGTGGCGTACGTTGGGTCGCGAGCTCCTCTAGTCGCTGCCGGAGGTTGTCTACCTGCAATAGGGGGCGTTGACGATCGTGACGCAGCCGCTTGAGCTGTTCGGTGACGCTGACTTCGAGATAAATCACCTCGCCCATGTGGCGCAGCAGTCCACGATTGCGAGGGTCGAGAATGGCGCCCCCCCCGGTAGCCAACACAATGTCCTCATCCTCGTTGGTAATATCCTGGAGCACGCGATGTTCGCGTTCGCGAAATCCTGCCTCGCCTTCAATGGCAAAGATGGTGGGAATATCCACGCCAGTTGCAGCGACGATGCGCGCGTCGGAGTCAACGAATTGCCAACGCAAACGGGCCGCCAAAAGGCGGCCGATGGTGCTCTTGCCCGACCCCATGGGGCCGATGAGGATGATTCTAGCCAGCGTCGTCTCCCGGTTCACCGCCGCCCACCACCTTGGGCGTAATGAAGACCAAGAGTTCCGTTTGCGCCGTATTAAATTCCTTCGCCTTGAATAGCCAGCCGAGGAGGGGAATGTCCTTCAGCAATGGGACCCCAGACTGGCTGGTACTCTTGGTTTCCGTATAGATACCGCCGATGACTACCGTCTGTCCATTATTCACCAGTAGTTTGGTCTTGACCTCTTGGGTATTGATGGGCACGCCACCAGCGGTAACCTGGGCATAGTTTGGCTGGTTGTTGGTCGCCTCCACATCCATGGTGACCTTGCCGTTTGGCGCAATGTGTGGCGTAACTTTGAGGGCAAGTTCAGCCTTTTTGAAGGAAACCGCCGTCGCGCCGCTGCTGGATGCCTGCTGGTAGGGGATCTCTGTACCCTGAGCAATGGTGGCGGTTTCGTTATCTTCCGTCAGCACCTTCGGGCTGGAGATGATCTTCACCTTGTTGGCTGCCTGCAAGGCCTGTAGCTGAAGATTGAGAATACGGCTGCCCGCGGAGTTGCCAAGGGCAAAGCCGAGAGAGGCAGGGTTGAGGCCGGTGAGTGGACTGCCGCTGGGGGCGTAGGCGGGCAGGTTGACCAAGGCAGGGACTCCGCCACTGGTGCTGCCGGTGCTGGTACCACCGCTTCCACTACCGCCAAATCCGCTGATGGGATAACTACCACCTTGGGTGCTGGTGGAACCAGATGCGCCCGTTCCGGAAAGGTTAATGATTCCACCACCGCCAGCGCCGGTGTAGCTGCCACCCCATTGAATACCCAAAGACTGCGCGGCATTGGTGGTGATCTGCACGATGCGCGCCTCGATCAAGACCTGAGGTACAGGCTTGTCAATCTTGGCAATGAGCTTCTTGATGTTGTCGATGTCTTGCGGGGTATCGCGTACTAACAGGCTGTTGGTGCGGGTGACCACTGCGACGGAGCCGCGCGACCCCAGCAACGAGTTGCCGATGAGATTCTCCGACGGAATCCCCAGAGCCGACGCGAGCGCGTGACTTTGCTGTACGTTCAGACCATTACCGGAATCACTATTGTTGGCTTGCTGAGAAAAGCCACGGAGTAGATCGGCTATTTGGGTGGCTCGGGCATATTTGAGCGGAATCAGTTCAGTTACCAGTGGCTCCAACTTGCGTTTGCTGGCGTCTGCTTTCAGTTCCGCCTCTTCTTGGCTGGAGATTTGGTTGGCTGGAGCCACCCAAAGAATATTGCCAATGTGCTTCACCGCAAGGCCTTGGGACTCCAAAATCACCTTGAAGGCCTCTTCCCAGGGCTCATTTTTTAGGCGTATGGAGACTGTCCCGGCAACGCTGTTAGAGACCACAATGTTCTGATGGGTGAAGTCAGCGATTACCTGTAATGCGTCACGCACGCTGATGTTTTGGAAATCCATGCTCAAGCGCTTGCTTTGCATTGGGTTCTCTGCGGCAGCATTGGCCTCTTCATGACGCACGGAAATCATCGTCTGCTGGCCGAGCTGATAGGCTGAGTACTGAAATGGTCCATCAATATGGAAGATGAGGCGGGTGCTCGTGCCCAGGGGATACACATCAACATACTGTACTGGCGTACCAAATTGATCTGTCCCGAAGCGATGGGTAAGGCTGGTGGAGACCTGGGTGTTGTGCAAGGTAACGATGAGACGCCCGGGCTCCCGACTCACATCCATCTGCGGTTGCATCCCTTGTATGTTGAGAGACAACATGCCGGCGCCATCTTTTTCTCGGTGGAACTGGAGATTTTCTATGCTGGTACCAAGAGTGGCAGGCGTTGCTGAGACAGATGGTGACGCGGCAACCGGTTCGGCGGATGGCACGCTGGGCGACGGAGTCGGCGCCCCTGCAGATTTCTCGTGCAAGGCGACGAAACGCAAGCGATATCCGCCCGGAGCGGGTTCCACCATGACAGCCTGCGGTGTGCGGAGCAATAAGTCCATCCGTGCATTATGACCATCATTTTCGGTGAGAATGTTTTCTATAACACCCCCGCTCGCCACGTTGTTGGTATTGGTAAGAAAATGCGTATCCTGAAAATCAATGCGAACGCGGTAACCGTGGTTGAAGGTGTTCACATCGTACGACGGGCGCGAATTGCTCTGTATATTGAGAACGGTTCCTTTGGCACTGCTCTGGACCTGTATTCCCTGGATCAAACCCTCCGCCCAACTGGCTCCGCTGATGGCCATGCAGCCGAGTGCTGTCAACAGGGCCCAACGTAGTGTAGCAGGGCGCTTTCGGCGGTTACTTTGCGGCGCGACAACTGCGAAAGAATCATTCTGGTTCATGTGCTTCATCCTTGCTCAGATCCTTGACTTAGCCATTACTCTGAAAGTGCAGAGTCGTGCTTTGTTGTTCATACCCGCCGAAAGCATTCGGTAAATATTGGGTAATTACTACCATATGGCGCTGCGAATCGATGGCCTCGATGTGGCCATTTTTGTCGCCAATGCCAGCACCCACCCCAGCACGATAGACTTTGTTGTCTGGAGTAAGGAACACTGCCCATTGTTGTCCATCTGCCTGCATGATTCCGGTCAGCGTGAGACTTCCAAGCGCATATTTTTCCAGAGGTTGGAGAGGACCTTTACGCTGCGGAGCCGATTTTGCGCCCTCGGCGGCGGCTTCCTCGCGCAATGCCAGCTCTGAAAAACTGGTGAATGGATCACGATGTTGCGCGTTGGTATATGCGGTTGCGGTGTAATGCGGTATCGGCGGTAGTGCTTCAATTTTGGGATGCAGTTGCGGTCCTTGCTCTACAAATGCCTGTAAATTTGCCAAATTGTTGTTATGCGAGCAGGCGCTAAGCATAAGCGTTACAGCCAGAAGAATGGGGATGCGACTTGTTGTCTTCATTTCCTTACCTCTGTTTGCTCAACTTTTGCCTCAATGTAGCGATATGTGGTGGCGACACAGGACATCTCCAACTTTTGCGCAGCCAAGGCCTTGTCAAGAGGGGCAGTACCACTGGCGCTGGCGCTGGGAGTGATGCTGATATCATTTATGGTGACGATACGCGGCATCGCGGCTACTGCGGCGGCAAAACGTCCTATATCTCCATAAGTTCCCGTAACGTTGATCTTTACCGGAATCTCTGCGTAAAAGTTTTTATTTACCTCAGGAAGTGGTTGAAACAGAGTAAATTCCAAGCCACGACTCCTACCGGCGAGAGTCACGTCGTCAAGCAGCGATGGGATCTGTGCGCGATCCGGTAGCTGTTCCAGAAAGCGCTGAAAGCGATGTTTCATCTCCAAAATCTGCGCCTGATAAGCAGGTAAGTCTGCAGCCAATAGCTGTTTTTGGCGCACTTGACCTTTCAGCGTCTCAACCTGCGCCTGAAGATCATTGTACTTATCATTCTCTGGTGAGATGAACCAAAACCAGGCAACGGCGCCTAATAAAACAATGATGATAGCAGCGATAATCGCCTTGGTCTTTAGCGGTAGGCGCATGAGATCATCAAGCTGTAGATTGTTGATTTCATCCCAGGTCATGAGTTTGCTCCGGCTTTTCCGTGGGCAGATGGGTTTGCATCTGTAGAGTGAACTGATTCACTTCGTTGCCCCCTAACTTGGCCTTGCTGATGATATCCAGGGTGGGTTTGCTGAAAACCCCACTGTGTTCGATGTGCCGCATGAAAGCCGCCACTTGATCGTTGCCCTCAGCGTAGCCAGAGAGGGTGATGGTTTCCCCTTGTTGCTGCAGTTTGGTCAGGAAGACCCCTTGCGGCGTAATGGCAGCTAGCGAGTTGAAAATTCTGACGCTGAGATCACGCCGATCCTGGAGCGTTCCGATAATTTTTTCCCGCGCCAGCAAGGCGTCACGTTTCTTGCGTAGATCCGCGATGGAGGCGATTTTTTGATCCAGTTGTTGGGTTACGCCCTGCAAATACACGATCTTTTGCTGCTCTGCATGCACTCGCGCAACAAAAACTTCATAAACGCCATAGTAAATTACCGCTGCGACTATCAAAACAAGAAGTAATCCAACAAGGAAAACCTGCTGCTGCTGTGTTCTTCTGCTTTCTCGGTGCGGAAGTAAGTTGACGAAAATCATTCAGCAAACCTCCGTAGAGCGAGGCCACAAGCGACTGCCATGGCAGAACCCTCACTGCGCAAAAAGCGCTCGTTCACCGATGGCCCCATGCGCATTCCCTGAAACGGGTCAGGGGTCTCGACAGTAACGCCTTGAAGATGTTTGGTAATTCCCGGTAAATTGGCCCCGGGACCGAAAAGCGCAATTTTTCGTAAGGTGACATCGGGTAGGCTCGCTTGAAAGAAGTCTAACGCGCGCAGTATCTCTCGTCCGAGATCAGAAACAAATGGCGTAAGTACGTCTTTTTCATATTCTTGTGGAAGGCCACCAAACCTTTGCATGCGTAGTGCATCGTCTGGGCTTAGGCCAAAATGTTGCGAAATTCTTTCGATCAATCTGGAGGTTCCAAAATTGTGGTCACGAGAATAAATGGGTTGGGAATTCTCGAAAACGTGTACGCCCGTGGTGCTGCTGCCAATCTCAATCAGGACGATCCCGCCCTTTTCAGTATGTAGTTGTGGTTGCAAATGGTTTATGAGAGTCCAAAGGGAAAATTGGCGCACATCAAGAATTTTCGGTTTGAGGCCGGCGCTTTCCAAGATTGCTGAATTATCTTCAACGTGATCTTTCTTGCTCGCAACAAGTAGAATTTGCTGATATCCCTTACGCTCTGGATCAGGACCCAGGGCTGCAAAATCAAAATTGACTTGCTCCATGGGGAATGGGATGTATTGTTGGCCCTCGTAGCGTATCTGATCTTCGATGACGTCGTCACGCATGCCAGATGGCAATGAAATAATCTTCACAATCGCGTTATTGGACGGCAATGCCGTTGCCGTCTTTTTGGTTCGGATGCGCGACCGCTGCAGAATGGTGCGTATGGCGTTGGTGGTTGGCTCGAGCTCTCGCTCATCATGTTCTGTACCGGGGTTGTTCGGGATCGCCTCGCTATCGGCGTGTGCAACAGTAAGCTGCCCCCGTGCGGAAGACAGTTCTACTAGTTTTACTGCTTCCAGTCCAATATCGAGACCGAGCAGTGGGGGACTGGGCATGCGTAGCATGTTTTCCTCACCTTAGAGCGTAATGAATCGCTATGCTGTTCCCAAGCAAGCGTGCGTCTGCTTTTTGCAACTTGATCGGAAAATTAGCAGCATTCCGCATCCTGTCAAGGCGCGCATGGAAAAATCTGTGATGATAGACTGCAAACTCCAGCTACCCAGGACGAGCTTTTAGGAACCCGTGCAGTCGACTGACCAAGTATGGATGCAAGCCGCTCTGGCCGCGGCACGCGCAGCGGCAACGCTGGGCGAGGTGCCGGTGGGTGCGGTATTGATAGATGCTGCGGGTGAGCTCCTCGCTAGCGCGCACAATGCCCCCATCGCGAATTCCGATCCAACGGCGCACGCGGAGATTCAAGTATTACGTCTGGCTGCACAACTTTTGGGCAACTACCGTCTTGGCGGTTGCACGCTGTACGTTACCCTGGAGCCCTGCGTCATGTGCTTTGGTGCCATTGTTCACGCGCGCTTGGCACGGGTGGTGTATGCAGCGAGTGACCCCAAGGGTGGGGTGATCGAGAGCCACTTGCAGCTGCCAAATTTGGCGCCGAGTAATCATCGACTGGAGTGGGAGGGCGGGGTACTCGCAGACGAGGCATCCAGCTTGCTCAAGGAGTTTTTTCGCGCACGGCGGGCTACACTATGACAATGAAGCAATGGGATGAAGAGTGGACCCTGCCGACCCAGGGACGGCGTTTTTATGAGATTACCGATCCGTTACGCACTTGGTTGCAGGGTATCGGTGCGCGCCATGGCTGGCTGCTTATGTTTTTGCCGCACACCTCCGCGAGTTTGGCCCTGCAAGAAAATGCCGATAGCGACGTGCAGGCAGACATCCTCGATTTTCTCGCCCGCTTGGTGGCGGATGACGATCCGACCTACCGCCATCGCAATGAGGGTCCAGACGATATGTCGGCGCACATCCGTACCCTGCTCGGCACACAAAGTCTACAGATCCCCGTGCGTTCTGGTCACTTACTCCTCGGAACTTGGCAGGGCGTCTATCTGTTGGAGCATCGCGAGCGTCAGCAACAGCGGCGGATGCTGATCAGTTTTTTGGGCGAGGGTGAAGGATGAGTGATTTTGCGAGTGTCTACGGTGGCATGCTGTGGGCGATACGGGAATGGGCACAATGGGATGCCATGGTCGCCAAGTTGCAAGCAGAGGCAGATGACGGATGGTATGTGTACTTCGTTGGTCAGGATCTGCCGCAGGCGACGTTATCATCCACTGCCTTCCGCCGCGTGTTGGCGGAGATCGACATACTCTTGCATCACGATCATCGCGAGCGGTATTTGGGTATTGTGTATGTGGACGATCGCGAACGCCCCAGTCTGATCAAAATTTACGACCCCAATAATCTCGGTGCTTCTTGCGGCAGTAGTGGTTCGCAGGTGCCGCCAGGGTGGATTCTGTCGCGCATGCGGCCCGAACTGCTGCCCGGTCCGAAGATTATCCCCGAGGGGCGGCTGCGTTGGTGGCGCGAATTATTTCATGGACAGCGAGGTGTGTAATGGAGGGTGACTGGAAGTTATTGGATTTCGAGGGGATTCGTCGGCTGCTCGAAAAACTTTCGGCGACACCCATGGGTGCCGATGCAGCGCGTAATCTGGCGCCTGCGCCCTCAGTCGCAGCCGCTAGGCAATTACAGGAAGCGATCACGGCGGCGCGCTTTGGCCTGGAGTCGGGTTCCGGCCCCGTTTTACCCGAACTTCCCGATCCGCGCCCGGCGTTGCGCCAGGCAGCTGCTACCGGCGCGGCCCTTTCCGGTCAAGCCTTGCGTAATCTGCATCGCATTTTGCGTGTCGGGCAGGAGCTGCGCCCATTTGTGGAAGCGCGGCCAGCGCTTTTACCGCTGGGACCAGAAGTCCTCGATGCGCCAAGTCGCCTGATTGATGCCATCGATGCCGTACTCCTACCCAACGGCTCGGTGCGCGAAGATGGCAATGGCACCTTGCGCGAATTGCATGCGGAACTCAAGCAAGAGAGGGAAGCGGTGCAACGGCAGATACAGCCGCATTTGCGTGGTGGCGGCAAGGCGCATTGGGCGGGGCAGCGCTTGTCGGTGCACCTGCCCGATGGCTCACGTGAGGAGATTCGCGGCGTGCGTCGAGGTGCGGGTCCGGGAGGGCACGGTACGGTAGTTGAGCCGATGGAGTTGGTTGCCCCCAACAACCGTTTGGAAAAAATCTCCGGCAATATCGAACAAGAAAATCAAACGGTGCTGCGCGCCCTCACCGACCAAGTCCGCGAGCTTTTACCAGCGCTGCAGAAGCTGGTGGATGCCCTGACCTGGCTCGATCTGGCGATTGCTGGTGCACAGCTTTCGTTGCATCTGCAGGCACAGGCAGCTGAGTTGGTGGACGAGCCCGTTTTGCAGTTTGAGGGGGCGGTGCATCCGCAACTCTGGTTGGCGCACGTCGACCATCGTGGTCCCAAGCCCAAGCCCTTGTCGGTGCGCATTGATGCGGAAAATCCAATTTTGGTGGTGACTGGCCCGAATACCGGCGGCAAAAGCGTATCCCTGAAAACTGTGGGTTTGCTGGCAGTGATGGCGCAATCTGGGCTGCATGTGCCGGTTTCCGGGCGCGCGTTGGTGGGGCGCTTCAGCAAGATTTTTGTCGACATGGGTGACCCGCAAAGCATGGCCTTTGCCCTGTCCACCTTCTCTGGCCACATTGCCATGTTGAAAAAGCTGCTGGCCGAGGCCGACAACTCGACCCTGATTCTGCTCGACGAATTGGGTACTGGCACCGATCCGGAAGAGGGTGCGGCGATGGCGATGGCCGTGTTGGATGAGCTGGCGCGGCGCGGCGTGCGCGGTATGGTGACGACTCACCTCACGCCGATCAAAACCTTTGCTGCGGAGCATCCGTCTCTGCAAAATGCCTCTATGCGCTTTGATCATGAGCGCTTGGAGCCGACTTATGAGTTACAAATTGGCGTTCCGGGGAAATCTCTGGGGCTGTTGATTGCGGAAAAATCAGGCCTGCCCGAGGGTTTGGTGCGGGACGCTCGTGGTTATCTTGAGCGTCTCCATCAGGGTGCATAGAGGAAGGCGCGGTTTCGCCAAGGCATTTTTATTTGACGCTGTCGGCAAAACTGCATAGCGTTGGTCGCAGTATGCTAATCCTGTGAGGAGTCTTATCATGTCCGCCCCCAACCAGACCCGTGACCGGGCAGGCCAGAGCGTGCTTGCCGAAGAGCTGACGGGCGCTGAGATCGTTGTGCGCGCCCTTCGCGACGAGGGTGTGGAAACGATATTTGGCTATCCCGGTGGTGCCGTCCTCTACATCTACGATGCGCTCGACAAACAAGATGCTGTACAGCATGTGCTGGTGCGCCATGAACAGGCGGCTGTGCATGCGGCGGACGCCTATTCGCGCAGCACCGGCAAGGTCGGTGTGGCCCTGGTCACCAGCGGTCCTGGTGCGACCAATGCCGTTACCGGGATTGCCACCGCGTATATGGACTCCATCCCCATGGTGGTGATTTCCGGTCAAGTGCCGGTGGCGTTGATTGGCAATGATGCCTTTCAGGAAGTCGATACGGTGGGCATCACGCGGCCCTGCACCAAACACAATTTCCTGGTGCGCGACGTGAATGACCTCGCCCAGACGATCAAGACGGCGTTTTATTTGGCGGCGTCGGGGCGGCCCGGCCCTGTGCTCATCGATATCCCCAAGGATGTCACTGCCAAGCGCTGCGTCTACGATTATCCGGAAAAAGTGCAGTTGCGCTCCTATAAACCGACGGTGAAAGGGCACTCCGGGCAGTTGCGTAAGGCCCTACAGCTCATTGCCAGCGCCGAGCGCCCGCTGTTCTACACCGGCGGCGGCATTATCCTTTCTGATAGTGCGCCAGATCTCACCCAGTTGGTACGCCATTGCGATGCGCCCATCACCAATACCCTGATGGGGTTGGGCGGCTATCCGGCGTCGGACCGACATTTTCTCGGTATGCTGGGTATGCACGGCACCTACGAAGCGAACATGGCGGTGCAGCACTGCGATGTCCTGGTTGCCCTGGGCGCACGCTTCGATGATCGGGTGACCGGTAACCTCAGCCACTTCGCGCCGCATGCCAAGATTATCCATGTGGACGTCGATCCAGCGTCCATCTCCAAGAATGTGAAGGTAGACGTTCCTGTGGTGGGTGATTTGCGTTCGGTATTGCGCGAGATGAATGATCTGACGGAAGAAATAGGCATTCGGTCTGAGCCGGAGAGCCGCGCGCGCTGGTGGGCGCAGATTGAAGAATGGCGCCAGAGAGACTGCCTGCATTATGCGCAGGGAGACAGCATCATCAAGCCACAGTTTGTCATCCAGAAGCTTTTTGAACTAACGGGTGGTGACGCCATCGTGACCTCCGACGTTGGTCAGCATCAGATGTGGGCCGCACAATTTTACGGCTTTGATCGCCCGCGGCGTTGGATCAACAGTGGCGGCTTGGGCACCATGGGCTTTGGCCTGCCGGCCGCTATGGGGGCGCAAATGGCGGAGCCAGAGAGCACTGTCGTTTGTGTGACGGGCGAGGGCAGTATCCAGATGAACATCCAGGAGTTATCCACCTGTCAGCAATACAAGTTCCCGATCAAGGTGGCCTGTTTGAACAACGGCTACCTGGGCATGGTGCGGCAGTGGCAGGAGTTTTTCTATGAAGAACGCTATGCCTCCAGCTACATGGATGCCTTGCCAGATTTTGTGAAATTGGCCGAGGCCTATGGCCACGTTGGTTTGCGTGCCGAGAAACCCGCAGATGTCGAGCCGGTGATCCGCGAGGCCCTGCGCCTCAAGGACCGCATGGTCTTTATGGATTTTCTCGTCGATCGCACGGAAAACGTCTATCCTATGGTGCCGGCCGGGGCCGCCCTTTCTGACATGATTCTGGTATAACGCATGCGCCGACACATTATTTCTGTCTTGCTGGAAAACGAAGCGGGTGCCTTGTCGCGGGTGGCAGGTCTGTTCTCGGCACGCGGCTATAACATTGAGGCAATGACCGTGGCCCCGACCCATGAGGCGACAGTGTCGCGCATGACGATCCTCACCCAGGGTTCCGAGGAAATCATGGAGCAGGTGCTCAAGCAGCTGAACAAGCTGGTGGAGGTCATCCGCGTACATGATCTGAGCGAAGGTCCGCACATCGAGCGCGAGCTGATGCTGATCAAAGTGCATGCGGTAGGGCCAGATCGTGAAGAGGTGATGCGTCTTGCCGACATCTTTCGCGGGCGCATCATCGACGTTACCGATCGCAGCTACACCATCGAGCTGACCGGGACCGGCGAAAAGCTTGATGCCTTCCTTCATGCCCTTGATCCGGGTATGGTCATTGAAGTAGTCCGTAGTGGCGCGAGTGCCATCAGTCGCGGCGCCAAGAGCATTTGATTTTTCACGTTTTGTAGAGGATTTCATGAAAGTTTATTACGACAACGACGCCGATCTCTCCCTTATCCAGAAGAAGAAGGTCGCTATTATCGGTTACGGCTCGCAGGGCCACGCCCACGCCCTCAACCTCAAGGATTCCGGCGTACAGGTAGTGGTAGGACTTCGCGAAGGCTCCCCTTCCTGGGAGAAGGCGAAGAACGCTGGGCTGGAGGTGAAGTCCGTCGTCAAGGCCGTTGCGGAAGCGGATCTAATCATGATCCTTACCCCAGATGAGGGTCAGGCGGCCCTGTATCGTGAGGAAATCGCCCCACATATCAAAGAAGGTGCAGCGCTACTCTTTGCCCACGGCTTTAATGTTCACTTTGGGCAGATCCATCCGCGTGCCGATCTCGACTGTTTCTTGATCGCCCCCAAGGGGCCGGGTCACTTGGTCCGTTCTACCTATACCCAGGGCGGTGGTGTTCCGTGCCTCATCGCCATCCACCAGGATGCCTCCGGCAATGCCCAGAACCTCGCCTTGTCCTATGCCAAGGCCATTGGTGGCGCGCGTGCCGGCGTGATCGCGACCACCTTCCGCGAAGAAACAGAGACGGATCTTTTTGGCGAACAGGCGGTGCTCTGCGGTGGTGTCAGTGCCCTGGTGCAGGCCGGCTTTGAGACCCTGACCGAGGCCGGTTATGCCCCGGAAATGGCCTATTTTGAATGTCTGCACGAGCTCAAGCTGATCGTCGACCTAATGTATGAGGGGGGTATCGCCAATATGCGTTATTCCATCTCGAACACCGCGGAATATGGCGATCTGACCCGCGGTCCGCGCGTGGTCGATGCACGCACCAAGGAAGAGATGGGCCGCATCCTCAAAGAAATCCAGAATGGCGAGTTTGCCCGCGAGTTCATCCTCGAGAATCAGGCCGGTAAGGCGACCATGCAGGCCAAGCGTCGTTTGGCCGCGGAGCACCCGCTGGAAGTAGTGGGGCAAAAACTGCGCTCGATGATGACCTGGATAGGTCAGAATCGCATCGTTGACCGGTCACGTAACTGATCACTATCCATCTCGGTAACGACTGCCTCGGCAACGGGGCAGTTAGCAGGGCAGGGCGGCTTCCCTCAGACCGGTCGACTTGCTAGGCTTGCGCCATGTCGAATCCTGCCTATCCCTATTCTTTGCTGGCGCGTGAAGGCTGGCCCTTCATTGCGCTGTTTTTGTTAGTCACTGTGCTCGTTGCGATTTTTGCGCCGTGGTGGCTGGCAATCCCATTTTTTCTCCTTTTTCTCTTCAGCGTGCAATTTTTCCGCGACCCTGCACGTGCCTTGCCGGCACCCCTTGCTGGTGGGATCCTGTGCCCGGCTGATGGTCGCGTCATTGCCATCGAAACCGTCGAGGACCTCTATCTGCAGCGCCAGGCGCTGAAGATCAGCATCTTCATGAATGTCTTTGACGTGCACGTCAATCGTCTGCCCATTGGCGGAACCGTCCAGCAACGCTGGTATCTGCCAGGGAAATTTTTCAACGCCGCGCTGGATAAGGCCTCCGCGGAAAATGAACGCAATGCCTTGTGGGTGCGCAGCGAAGATCAACAGGAGGTGACCGTGGTCCAGGTGGCTGGGCTCGTGGCGCGGCGCATCCTCTGTTATGTGCAGCCCAACGAGCAGGTCAGTACCGGCCAGCGTTTTGGCTTTATTCGCTTTGGCTCGCGGGTTGATACCTACCTGCCGCTCACGGCAGTGCCGCTGGTACACCTGGGACAGCGAGTGCGTTCCGGTGCCGAGTGGATCGCGCAACTGGAGCACAACGGGTGAATCAACGCTATCCGCGTCGTGGGGTATATCTGCTCCCCAATCTCTTTACTACTGCCAGTCTCTTTGCCGGATTTTATTCCATCGTGGCATCCATCCACGGCCATTTTCGGGTGGCGGCAATTGTCATTTTCATTGCCATGATCCTCGACGGACTGGATGGTCGGGTGGCGCGTATGACCGGTACGCAGAGCGCCTTTGGCGCCGAATATGATTCTCTTGCCGATGTGATTGCCTTTGGCATCGCGCCCTCCTTACTGGTCCTGCTCTGGGGTTTACAGGATTTTGGTAAATTTGGCTGGCTGGGCGCGTTTGTGTTCACTGCCTGCGGCGCGCTGCGGCTCGCGCGTTTCAATAGCCAGGCCCACAGCAGTTCCAAGCGCTATTTTCAGGGTTTACCGATCCCGACGGCGGCCACGGTTCTAGCAAGTCTGGTTTGGGTAGCCGTGGGCGAGGGTTATCCGTGGCTTACGGAGATTGCCCAGTATTTGGCCTTGGCGCTGGTGTATTTCCTTGGCTTGTTGATGGTCAGCAATATCCGCTATCGCAGCTTCAAGGACATCGATTTGCATGGGCGCATGCCCTTTGCGTTGGCGATTAGCCTAGTCCTCGTCCTTGCCGCCATTGCCGTGCATCCACCCTTGGTGCTGTTCACCATTTCACTGATTTATGTGTTGATCGGCGTGCTCACGACCCTGTGGCAGCTGAGCCAACGGCGTCGACGTCGGCGTGATTCGCATTAAGGAGAAACGCGTACAATCATGTAGGCAAGAACAGCAGTTACGGTGAACAGAATAAGGCCATAGAGCCCATACAGCCATTTGTGTATGTGATACTGCCCTTGATCTACCTTCTTTACCGTACGAACAAAATTGATGCCGCCAATCACCAGGTTGCTCACGCCGAGCACGATAAAAATGATTCCCATGCCCGAGAATCCCTCGCCGGCGCTCAATTTTGTATGCAACATGGCCGATAGTTGTTCGAGAAAGAAATCGAATTTCTCGATAACGAAGCCAAAAGCAATCAAACCAATGCCAGTGCGCACCCAAGCAAGAAAAGTGCGTTCAGCAGCCATATAGATACGCGGATCAATGATTTCTTTTTCAGACACGGTAATTCCTTTGCCAATATGATGAAGGTCGGCAAAAAACCAAAAGCCGACAACAAAAATGAGCCCGATGGGTGGCCAGATAAGCAGGCGATGCAGATTGTGAAACAAATGCGCAAAATGCTCGTCTCCCAAGGCCTGGAAGAGAATTTGCAAGCGGTAGGCAATTAAGCCCGTACCAATGGTGAAGAAAATCAGCTTGAAATATCCCAGATAGGTCCGTTCCAACGCCATATATAGGCGCGGTTCCTGGGCGGTGGGTAAATGCCGTAGCAGGATCACGAGGCTGAGATTCCTTACTTAACTGCCGGACAAGGTATGTGCTAGGCGCCGGTATTGCAAAGCCTCTGCCAAATGCTCCTGACGGATAGAAGCTTCCGCCGCTAGATCAGCGATGCTGCGTGCCACGCGTAAGATGCGATGATAGGCGCGGGCAGAAAAATGCAAGCGCTCTGCCGCCAGGCGCAAGAAATCACGAGAATTTTTCTCTAATGCGCAATGTTGGTCGAGGGCCTCACCCTGCAATTGCGCATTGCTACAGCCCTGCCGTTGCCATTGACGTTCGATAGCCTCGGCAATGCGCGCCCGCCATACGGCGCTACTCTCTCCCCGTGGCGCGTTCTCCAGATATTCCGGGGCAAGCACGGGCACCTCGACCTGCAGGTCGATACGGTCCAGCAAAGGCCCGGAAAGGCGGCTGCGATACTGCTGAATCTGTGCGGGGCTACAGCGACAGGCTTGCAGGGGGTTGCCGAGATGACCACAGGGGCAGGGGTTCATCGCCGCAATCAACTGAAAACGCGCAGGGAATCTGGCCCGCTGGCGAGCGCGGGCAATATGAATTTCGCCGGTTTCCAGGGGTTCACGCAAGACCTCAAGGACGGAACGAGGGAACTCTGGTAGTTCGTCCAAAAACAGAATGCCTCGATGGGCGAGGCTGATCTCGCCGGGTCGTGGTTGCGAACCCCCACCGACCAGGGCTGCCGCCGAGACCGTATGGTGCGGGCTGCGATAGGGGCGCTGGCGCCAGTTGGCGGGATCAAACAAACCATGGAGGCTATGAATAGAGGCGACTTCCAGGGCCTCTTCATCGCGCAAGGGGGGCAAGAGGCTCGGCAGGCGTGCCGCCAACATGCTTTTGCCAGTACCGGGAGGGCCGGAAAAGAGCAGATGATGACCGCCAGTCGCGGCCACGATCAGGGCACGCTTGGCCTGCTCCTGTCCGCGCACTTCGGCCAGATCCCCGCCACGGATTGGCAGATCGGAAGAGTCTGTAGGCGCAGGTAGTGCCGGAATCTCCTCCTCACCGCGCAGGATCGCCACGAGCTGTGTCAGACTTGTTGCAGGCAAAAGGGGACACTTGGCCGCCAATCGGGCCTCGCTGGCTGAAATCCATCGCTACGAGCTAGGAGAGCGAAGCGAGGGCGAGTAGTCCCCGGTAGGCAACGCGGCGAGCTGCATCCGCCGAAACGACCGCGAAGCCGGGAGTGTAGGCGAGTGCTGTGCCGCATGGTTGCCGACAAGTCATTTGGGAGACGAGTGTGCCGTCCGCGCCCCAACGAGGGCGTGACGGTACGCCGGTGACCAGGACGGCCGGGGCTTATTATCTGGTTGGCAGCGCAAGGCCGATCGCGCAACGACGCGCGAAAAGGCCTGCTGAGCACGCCAACTCTCCTGGGGAGTGCCAGCGTATGCTTCGCCTCGGCTGCGGCGAGGGCACAAGCGAGAATGCCGGGGACCTGGCGCAAGCTGCCATCCAGCGCCAACTCGCCAATACACTCAAGGTTGTCTAAGGCGTGGCTTGGCAACTGTCCGCTGGCACAGAGAATCCCCAAGGCGATGGGCAGATCAAATCGACCTCCTTCCTTGGGTAAATCGGCTGGCGCCAGGTTGACGACGATGCGCCTTGCCGGAAATTCCAGGCCGCTATTCTGAATCGCGGCGCGCACGCGGTCGCGCGACTCGCGCACCGCCGCTTCGGGTAAGCCAACAATGGCAAAGGTGGGCAAGCCTGGTCCCAGATCGCACTCGACCATGACCTCTGCTGCCTGGATGCCAAGTGGCGCGCGGCTGCGCACCAGTGCTAAGGCCA
Source organism: Acidithiobacillus sp. IBUN Pt1247-S3 (assembly GCF_041146875.1). NCBI lineage: Bacteria > Pseudomonadati > Pseudomonadota > Acidithiobacillia > Acidithiobacillales > Acidithiobacillaceae > Acidithiobacillus > Acidithiobacillus sp. IBUN Pt1247-S3. The sequence goes on from NZ_JBFRXP010000004.1 coordinate 172,582, forward strand.
TGCCTTTACCCTTCGCTCTTGTCCGCCCCGGCCATGTTATCGAGACGCGCCTCCAGGGCTGCGACACGGGCTGCCAAGCGGGTGTTTAGCTCCTGTTGGATCTCGAACTCCTCGCGCGTGACCAGATCAAGGCGATCGAGGGCATTGCTGATCACGGTTTTGAGTTGCTTGTCCAAATCTTCCTTAACCGACCCGAAGCGGGCCACAGCGTCGCCAATGGCGGCAGCGATATCGTCGGCAATACGGTGTTGCATGGTGTTCTCCTTACAGGCCCATGGCCTGGCGAATGAAAAAACGTTTCAGGGAAGGGGTCATGCTGGTACCCCACAGCCCCAGATCACGCAGGCGCGCTAGGGCGCCACTGCGATTGGAGAATAGGTGATTCAGACCACCGCAGGCAAAGACGGTGAGCAGATTGTCGGGGCGGCGTTGCCGCTGATAATGGATCAAGGCCTCGAGGCGACCGAAGTCTTGGCGTTTCTCGATACGTTCGGCGATGACCCGACTGAGGGCAGCGACGTCACGAAATCCCAAGTTTACACCGAGCCCGGCCAATGGATGCACCCCATGGGCGCTATCACCGAGTAACACGACGCGATCCTGCACATAGCGGTTGACGTGCAGTGCGGAGAGCGGAAATTTGCCGCGCTTACTAATGCCGGTAAGCCTGCCCAGCTGCGGTCCAAAGGCATTTTGCAAACGGCGCAGGAACTCGCTGTCGTCCATGGCAAAGAGCTGCCGCGCCAAGAGATTGCGGGCGCTCCAGACCAAGCTGGCCTGCCCCTGACCTTCTGCACTGTCCGTAAAGGGTAGAAGGGCGACCGGCCCCGTCGGTAAAAAGCGCTGATAGGCTATGCCCCAATGCGGACGTTCGATTTGTACGGTGGCGACAATGGCCTCTTGATGATAGTCCTCACGATAGATGCTGGACTGTAGCAGTTGTTGGCGCAGGCTGGATTGGCGCCCCTCGGCAATCGCCAATAGTCGTCCGCGATAGCTGTTACCTTGCGCATCTTCCAGCTCGATCCCTTCGCCGTCGCGGTAGCGTTGCTGCCACTGGCAATCATACAGCAGGTTTCCGCCGGCACTGACATATGCGGCGCGCAGACTTTGTTCCAGCCGTCGATTTTCGCAAATGTGGCCGAGATATGGCGCCGCGACGTCTGCAGCATCAAGTTGGATGCTGCCAGCATGCTCGCCATCCCAGACGCGCATGCCGACCACTGCAGTACCCAGAGCGCTGACGTCGATTTCTTGCTCGGCGAGAAAGGCAGTCGCCCCAGCATTGACGAGGCTGCAGCGCTGCAGTGGATCCGTGGCGGCGGCCTGCTCGGCACTGCGACGTTCGGTGATGGCGACGCGCAAGCCGCAGCGTTGCAACGTCAGCCCCAAGGCGGCGCCGACCATGCCGGCGCCCGAGATCAATACATCGAAATCATCCGCCATGCTGCGCTGTCTCCAAGGCCGGGATGCTACTGGAACTGGGCAGGTTGATCCCGGCAAAACGCGCGGCAAGGCGTTTTTTGAGCCACTCGTTGTGTTCCAGGCCCTGCAGCGCAATTTCGCGCCCCAGTCGCCAGGGTAGGGGGGGCAGAGCAAAGAGACGATTCAGCCCCTCGGTAAAGGCGATGGTCTCCAGGCGGTCTTGTCGGCGGATACGCTGAAAATCTTGTAATAACGCTGGATTCCCTGGGTCTGTGCTGTGCTCTGCTGCCTCGCGCGCCAGGGCGGCCAAGGTCACGACGTCGCGTAGGCCCAGATTATACCCTTGCCCCGCCAAGGGATGCAGAGTTTGGGCAGCATTCCCCAGGGGGAGTACGCGGCTGGTGGATGGTGCGGAGAACTGCTGGAAATGCAGGGGGTAGAGCGCGCGCCCCTGCACCTGATGCAAGGCCGAGAGGCCCTGTGGCAATTGTGCATTGAGCTTGCGCAGGAATTCGGCATCCGATGTCTGCATGAGCTGACTTGCAGCAGTGGGCAGTAGGCTCCAGACCAGCGAGAAAAAGCCATCTGCCCGCGGCAGGAAAGCGAGGGGGCCGCTCTCTAGGAAATGCTCATAGGCTATTCCGGGTGTTCCGGAAATCGGCCCAACGCGGGCGGTGCAGGCATAACGATTGTGATCCCAAGCGCGGCGTTGTAGTCCGAGCAAGCGTTGTAGCTTGCCATGACCGCCATCCGCCAATACCAGCAGTCGCGTAGAAAGCTTGCGTCCTTCTGCCCAAGTCAAAGTCACGCGATCAGGGTACCAGGAAAAGTCCTCCACTGGCCCCCAGGGCAGGCGCTGAAACGTGTCAGAGTCTGCGGGTAGCTGTCTAACCAGTGCGGTGTGCAGCGTATTCAGAGGGACAAGCTTTCCGAGTACCCCCTCCCGTGCCTGCAGCAACTCGTAGGAGAGCAATACGCGCGCCGGACTCCGTGCTTGCGAGATTTGTACTTGCTGAATCCGTCCACTCGTTTCACCGGGGACCTGAACGCCAAAGGAATGCAGCAGACGCAAGGAGGCGAGGGCGAGGGCAACACTGCGCTCGGCGTCTCCTGCCGGGACAGTTTTGTTGGGGGACGTGTCGACGATACGAACACGGAGGGAAGACCCTTTGAGGGCCAAGGCGAGGCTGTGGGCAATGGGGCCATCGCCAAGGATGAGCAAGTCACAATCCATAGTGCATACTCTAGGGGTTCCCGCTTGGGGCGGCAAGCATCGCGCACGGATGCACAACTGCCGGGAAGGGATTCAGAAAATAGGGGAATCTCTCCCAGGGGAGACTTCCCGTCCCCCCTGGATATGTATTTCTACTAATTAATAGTAGACAGGAACGACACCAGAGGCCATGGTCTTGATGGCTTCGCCAGCGCTCGCCATCTTGGCCTCGGGGATGAAATGGGCTTCCTCCAGGCCACGCTTTTTGTAGCAGCCGGCACAGACCCAGAATTTCGCGCCGTTTTGCACCAGGAAGTCCCGCAGTTCGATCAAGGGCGGGAAAGTCGGTTCCTGCATGCCATGCAGATAATTATCCGAGCGCGCCAAGTGAACGCCATCCAGGGAGAGGAAGAGGGTGACCTCATGACCTTCGCTCAGGGCATTTTTGGCGAGGACTAGGCCAACGGTGGCGCGGTCGAGGTCGTTACCAGCATGGGTGATGTTGACGAAAAAATGTGCCATCTGTACTTGCTCCATCATCAGTAAGAGAGTGTGTTACTTTAGCAAAGCTCCAGATTCTGATGAAGTAGAGACAGCAGCGAGTGGCTCGGCTATCCTAGAGGCTTGGTTTCCACTTGATCAGGAGGTATGTCATGGCTGTACTCGTCGGTAAGAAAGCCCCAGATTTCGTTGCCCCCGCGGTGATGCCCGATAACAGCATCAACGAAAAGTTCCAGTTTTCGCAACACGTCCAAGGCAAGTATGCGGTACTGTTCTTCTACCCGCTTGATTTCACTTTCGTATGTCCCTCGGAAATCATCGCCTTCAATCACCGCTTGTCGGAGTTTCATGCCCGCAAGACGGAAGTCATTGCCTGCAGTGTAGATTCCCACTTCACCCATTTGGCGTGGAAAAATACCCCGGAAAATAAGGGCGGTATCGGTAACATCCAGCTACCGATGGTCGCTGACCTGACCAAGCAAATCGCGCGCGACTACGATGTGCTCTTGGATGAGTCTGTTGCCCTGCGTGGCTCTTTCCTCATCGATCGCGACGGTGTAGTGCGCCATCAGGTGGTCAATGACCTACCACTGGGTCGCAACATCGACGAGATGATTCGCATGGTCGATGCCCTGCAATTCTTTGAAGAGCATGGCGAGGTTTGCCCGGCGCAGTGGGAGAAGGGCAAAGCTGGCATGAAGGCAGATTCTGCGGGTGTTGCCAGCTATTTGGCCGAACACGCCAAGGACCTTTGATAGCACCTTTTGCCGAGCGCCGATCCTTTGTATCTCGGATCGGTGCGGTCGCGCCATGTTGCTAAGCAAAAAATTACTCGCGCTGCGCGAACCACGCCTCTACCTCAGCATGGAGCGCAGCTACCTGGCGCTGCTAAAGTTTATTATCGTTGCCTTTGGCGCCGGCCTCTTGGCACGTAAGGTTGCTATGGCCCTGGTGTTTTTTCATGATCAACGCCTGCGACCTTTTTTTCTCGATCTCTATCATTTGCTCACGATCCCTGCAGTTGTCACGATTTTTCTCCTGATCCCGATTTTTTGGCGTGATTTACGCTCGTTATCGCAAGGACCAAGCGTCAGCGCCAAGGAAATGAACGATCCACGGGTCTATTTCTCAGCGGAAAGAACCTTCCTGTCTTGGACGCGTACCGCCCTGAGCAGCCTCGCGCTTGCATTCGTCTTGGCAAAATTTGATTTCTTTTTGCGCAAATTTTCCTTGGTTTTACACCAGCCCATCCCGCTCTTGCATCGCTTGTCGGGCACCAATACCTTGTTTATTGGCTTTGCGGTGGTCTTGATGGTATTCGGTTTTTGGGGGCTTGCCGCCACTCTGAACGACATTCAGCGCGGTGAATGCGCCACCCATGTTTGGCGCTATATCTTGTTTTTGTTGATGTTATTTCTGGTTGGCATGGGCATGCTGCACCTCTTGTTGCTTCTTGGTCGGTGAGGCAGTGAGCGCGCCTGTGTCATTTCCGCAAACTGTATCTGTTGCCCCCATGATGGATTGGACGCCCCCTCTTTTTAACCCATTGAATCGAGCGGAACGGGTTGTTTTCCGGTGGCCTTCCGGTAGCAACGACGCTCCGGAAGTCCGCAA